>MEYF01000119.1:0-10874 GCA_001775755.1 Candidatus Aminicenantes bacterium RBG_19FT_COMBO_65_30
CCTGAACGGCTTCAAGGCCTTGGGCGGCATGATGGCGGCCCAGGAACCGGCTGTCGGCGACGTCCTCAACGGCCTCGAGATCACTTCGGGCCCGGACTTCACCAGGCTCCACCTCAGCCTGTCCCAAGAGGTCATGGACAAGCTCGGCAAGCTCGCGCAGTCGAAAGCCGGCGACTTCATGAAGATCAAGAAGGACGAGCCTCAGGAAGAGAAGAAGTAGCCCTACTCTTCGTAGAGATATTCCTTCATCCGGAAGAGCCAGCAGGCCAGCGCCAGGAACGCGGCGCCGATCCCGATCAGCGCCAGCACGGCCAGAAGCGTCGACGTGGGCTCCAATCGGAAGAGCAGCAGAGCGACCCCTTTTCCCCCGCCGCCCGGGGCGGGGCGGTAGGGCAAAAGCGACTTCAGATAGTGGACGATGGAGAATCTCTGCGTCGATCCGGGAAAATACTGGATGACGTTCTCCCAGCCGAAGCCGAAGACGAGGCCCACGAGGATAGCCCGCTTGAGGACCGTCCCCAGGAAGGTGAAGAAAGCCGTATAAGCCAGGATTCCCAGTCCGAGGACGCCCAGGTAGCTGAGGAAGGTCAGGTATAGGGCCGGTTCGCGCAGACGGGCGGCATTCATGACGAAAAAGGACAGGGTCAGGCTGACGGCCACCATCGCGAACATCAGCAGCGCGTAGGCGGCATATTTGCCGAGGACGA
This sequence comes from Candidatus Aminicenantes bacterium RBG_19FT_COMBO_65_30, assembly GCA_001775755.1. Classification (GTDB taxonomy): domain Bacteria; phylum Acidobacteriota; class Aminicenantia; order Aminicenantales; family Saccharicenantaceae; genus RBG-16-66-30. Next base: position 708 of record MEYF01000119.1, read on the forward strand.
TGGCCGGCTTCGGCAGGGGCCGGGTGATGAGATAGGACAGCGTCCGGTTCTCGACCTCCTCGGCCGTGACCGACGTGCCGTAGAACAGCGCCAGGATGACGATGTAAAACTGCAGGAAGAAGACCATCAGGATCTCGGTGAAGACGGCGGCGATGTCGCCGGACCGGCCGTGGAGGACGATGCGGACGACGACGGCCAGCACGACCGGGATGAGACCCAACAGGGCGAACACCCGCGTCTTGCCGGTCCTCCGGCCGAGGAAAAAGAAGAAGCCGAAGATCTCCCGGATAGACCTTGGCGTGTTCATGTCACTTCCCCACCAAGTACTCGAAGACCGCCTGGAGGTTGTCGTCGGGAGACGAGATCTCCTCGACCTCGATCCCGTCCTCGAGCACGACGCCCGTCAGGCGGCCGAAAAAGTCGTCCCTCTTGTGCGTCTCGACGACGAGCGTCCGGCCGTCGGCCGCGAAGGTCATCTTTTGGATGGACCTGTCCCCAAGGAAGCGGGCGGCCAGGGCCCGCGGATCGCTCGACCGGACCGAGATCTGGTGCGGATGGGCTTCGATGAGCTCGCGAATATAGGGGATGTCCCCCTGGGCCAGGATCTTGCCCTGGTGGACGAGGACGATCCGCGACGTCAAGGCCTCGATCTCGGGCAGGACGTGGCTCGAGACGAGGACGGTCCGGCCTTCGCTCTTGAAGTCCTTGATGAGCTTGATGAGCTTCCTCTTGCCCAGCGGATCGAGTCCGCTCAGAGGCTCGTCGAGGATGACGATCTCGGGGTCGTGGGCGATGGCTTGGGCGACCTTGACCCGCTGGCGCATGCCCCGGCTATAGCCGCGGATGAGGCGGTCCTTGTCTTTCGCGAGGTCGACGATGTCCAGGGCCCGGGCCGCCCGTTCCCGGATCTCGGCCGGGGCATAGCCATAGAACCGGAGAAGGCCGGTGAGGAACTCCCAGCCGGTGACGTCCTCGTAGAAGACGTCGTTCTCGGGGCAGAACCCGATCCCGGAGAAGACCTCCGGATTGTTCCAGACCTTTTGGCCGCGGACGGTCACCGTCCCGATGTTGGGCTTCATCTGGCCGGTGATGAGCTTCATGAACGTCGATTTGCCCGCGCCGTTGGGGCCGAGGAGCCCGGTGATCCCCTCTTCGACCTCGAGGCTGACATCGTTCAGGCCGAGGACGTTCCCATACCACTTGGACAGGTTGGAGGCGGCAATGACGGCCGTCATTTGATCACCTCGACGCTGCGGATCTTCCTGTTGAGGACGACCGCGGCGAGCACGCATATCCCGGCCAGCACAAGGAATGACCAGCCGGCGGGCACGGCTTGGGGGAGCTTCTGGCCGAAGATGAAGGCGCCGGCCTGCTGGAGGTTGGCCGAGACCGAGAACAAGGCCATGTACGGGGTCCGGAAAATGCTGTTGAGGATGCCGTAGAGGACGTTGGAGAAGATATAGATCCCGAAGATGAGGACGATGACATAGCGGGCGTTCTTGCTCAGGGCCGAGAGGAGGAGGACGTAGAAGGCGAAAAAGACGGTCAGGAGCGCCGAGTAGCCGAGGATGGACAGGGGCAGCCAGGGGTAATCGAGGAAGAACTTGAAGCTCCCGGCGAAGATGAGCTTGAAGATGACGAGGACGAGCCCGGGCAGGGCCGTCAGAATGAGGACGAAGAAGAAGATGACGGACATCTTGCCGAGGAGGTAGTCCGTCTTGCTGAGCGGCCGGGAGAAGTAAAGCTGGAGAGAGCTGTGCTTGATGTCGTCGGCGATGAGCCCGGCGGCGCCGAAGGCCAGGACGAGGACGATCAGGAAGAGCAGGGAATCGTTCGTGAAATAGGCGCTGAAATACTTCGGGCCGATGTTGAGCAGACGGTCGCTCTCCCGGACGAACGACTTGAAGTCCTCGAGCCGCTCGGAGACGTAGAGCCCGACGAGGAAAACGAACGCCGGAACGAAGGCCCCGGCGAAGACGAACTTGAAACGCTTCTTCCGGAAGGCCAACTGGATGCCCGTCCGGGTGATGGGCCACCAGGGGAAGCGGCGCTCGCCCAGCTTGCCGTCCCAGTGGCTGTAGCCTTTCTCCCGGACCGTGGCCATCAGTCCACCCCCACGACCCCGGCGAAGAGGTCTTCGAGCGAGGTCCGGCTCTTGACGAAATAGCGCAGTTGGACGCCCGTCCGGGCCGCGGCCCGGAAGATGTCCATGCGGTCGCCGGCCTCGGGCATGTAGACTTTGATCAACCGGTCCTCCGTCTCGTCGACGCGGCAGCCCATGGCCTCGAGGTCCCGGCGGAAAGGCCCTCCGTCGCCCTTGATGCGGAGCTCATAGAGGCTGTAGTGGATGGCCCGGAGGTCCTCCATCCGGCCCTCGGCCGCGAGCCGGCCCTGCTTGAGAATGACGACGGAAGCGCAGATAGACTCGATGTCGTCCAGGATGTGGGAGGATAAGATGACCTGGATCGATTTGTTCGTCGATACATCCCGGATGAGCTCCAGGATCTCGCTGCGGCCGTTCGGGTCGAGGTTCGAGGTCGGCTCATCGAGGAAAAGGATCTTCGGATCGTGGACCAGGGCCTGGGCCAGCTTAAGGCGCTGTTTCATGCCGGCCGAATAGGTGTCCAGGAGCCGGTAACGCGCCTCCCCCAGGCCGACATAGAAGAGGACCTCGTGAGCCCGTTTCATGGCCTCCTGCCGGGGCATGCCGGAGAGCTCGCCGAAGTAGGAGGTGAAGGTCACGGCGTCCATGCCGGCGACGAAGCAGTCGCTTTCGGGCATGTAGCCGACGGAGCGGCGGATCATGGCCTGTTCGCGGCGGATGTCGTAGTCGAGGACCTTGCCCCCGCCGCGCTCCGGGACGAGGAAGCCGAGGAGGATGCGGAGGAGCGTGCTCTTGCCGGCCCCGTTCGGGCCGAGCAGTCCGACCGCGCCCTCGCCGAGGCGCATGGTCACACCGTCGAGGGCGACGATCTTCCCGTAGCGGAAGCTGAGGTCCCTGACTTCGATGCTCATGGGAAGCGCCAGTTTATTCTCAATGGTATACGGGGCGCAAGAGAAATTGTTCCCTTAAAATTTTTACCGTATAATGCCCTCGTGCTCGTAACGAGAAGCAAAGGAGCCCCCATGTCCAAGAAAACGAATCTCTTTGTCAGTCTCCTGTTTATGGGCGTCCTCGTCTGCGCCCCCTTCTCCCTGCCGGGCCGGAACGCCGCGGCCAAGCCCATCGCCTTCGACGACTTCATCCGCATCAAGCGGGTGTCGGATCTCCAGCTCTCCCCCGACGGGACCACGATCGCGTTCGTCGTCACGGTCATGGATAAGGCCGCGAACCGCGGCGCGAGCGACATCTGGCTCGTCCCGGCGCGCGGCGGCGAACCGAGACGCCTGACGTCGAGCCCGGCAGCGGACATGAATCCCCGCTGGTCGCCGGACGGCGGCACGATCGCCTTCATCTCGACGCGCTCCGGAAGCCCGCAGGTCTGGAAGATCGATCCGAACGGCGGCGAGGCGGTCCAGCTCACCCGGCTCTCGACGGGCGCCTCGGGCGTCATCTGGTCTCCGAAGGGAACGCATCTCGCGTTCGCCTCGTCGGTCTTCCCCGACTGCCCCGACGACGAGAGCAACCGCAAGAAAATGGAGGCGGCCGAGGCGGGCCAGGTCAAAGGCCGCCTCTTCGACCACCTCCTCATCCGGCATTGGAACGCCTGGTGGGACGGGACGCGGAGCCATCTCTTCGTGGTCCCGGCGGCGGGAGGCGCGGCCGTCGACGTCACCCCCGGCGACTTCGACGTGCCGCCCATCGCCTTGGGCGGCGCCCAGGACTACGCCTTTTCCCCCGACGGGACGGAGATCGCCTTCGTCCGCAACACCGACCCCGAGTTGCGGCTGGGTCTCGGCACGAACAACGACATCTTCCTGGTCGGGGCGGGGGGCGGCGAAGCAAAGAAGCTGACATCCAACAAGGCGAACGACCATTCGCCCCGCTATTCGCCCGATGGACGGTTCATCGCCTACCTGGCCATGGCCCGTCCCGGGTTCGAAGCCGACAAGCAAACCCTGATGCTCCTCGACCGTAAAACGGGGACCGCGGACGACCTGACCGGGAGCCTCGACTGTTCCATCGGCGATTTCCTGTGGGCGCCGGGAGGGGCGACCCTCTATTTCGAAGCCGAGGAGAAGGGCCGGACGGCCGTGTTCCGTCTGACGCCGGCGACGAAGAAGATCGATAGGGTTCTCGACGGCCACTCGCTCGGCTCGCTGGTCCTTTCCCCCGACGGCCGGACGCTTTATTTCCTGAAGCAGGCCGTCAACCGGCCGAACGACGTCTGGTCGTTCGACTTGAAAACGAGGACGCTCGCCCAGGTCACGAAGGTCAACGCGGACCTTCTCGCCGGCCTGGACATGAACCCGGCCGAGGAGTTCTGGTTCGACGGCGCCTCCGGCGACAAGGTCCACGGCTTCCTGCTCAAGCCGCCGGCCTTCGACGCGGCAAAAAAGTATCCCCTGCTGATGCTCCTCCACGGCGGGCCCCAGGGGAGCTTCGGCGACAACTTCCATTACCGCTGGAACGCCCAGATGTTCGCCGCGGCCGGCTACGTCACGGCCATGGTCAACTTCCACGGCAGCACGGGCTACGGCCAGGCCTTCACCGACTCGATCACCGGCGACTGGGGCGGCAAGCCCTATGAGGACATCATCAAGGCCGTGGGTTATCTCCACGGCGCCTATCCCTTCATCGATAAGGACAAGCTCGGGGCCGCGGGCGCCTCCTACGGCGGTTACATGATCGACTGGATCGAGGGGCAGACGGCGATCTTCGACTGCCTCGTCTCCCACGACGGCGTCTTCGACCTCCGCTCCATGTACGGCGCCACCGAGGAGCTCTGGTTCCCGGAGTGGGAATACCACGGCACGCCCTGGACGAGCCCGGAGCAATACGCGAAATGGTCCCCGTCGATGTACGTCAAGAACTTCAAGACGCCCTGCCTCGTCATCCACAGCGCCAACGACTTCCGCGTCCCGCTCGAACAGGGCCTCCAGCTCTTCACGTCCCTCCAGCGGATGGGCGTGCCGTCGAAGCTCCTCTATTTCCCCGACGAGGACCACTTCATCTCCAAGCCCCAGAACGCCGAATTGTGGTGGAAGACGATCCACGAGTGGCTCGCGACCTACCTCAAGTAGGCCCGAGAGGCAGACGCAACATCGCTTCGGGATCGACGCGGGTATCGAAAATCTTGAAGGACCAGTGGAGGTGGGGGCCGGTCGAGCGGCCGGTCGAGCCGCAGAGGCCGACGGTCTGGCCCTTCTTCACGGTTTCGCCCCTCTTGACAAGAAGCTCGGACATGTGGCCGTAGGTGCTAAAGACGCCCAGGCCGTGGTCGATGATGACGGTCTTGCCCCCGAAGTAGAGGCTGCTGGCCATGACCACCGCGCCGGCGTTAGAGGCGCGGATGGGCTCGCCGAAAGGCACCCGGATGTCGAGGCCCGTATGGAGAGACTGCAGGACGCTGTTGTTCAGCCGCCGCTGGCCGAAGTTCTCCCAGGTCGCCGCGTCGTGCGGCGCCGCGAACGGGCCTTCGCCCAGCCATTCCGGCGTGACGACGCTCATGGCCAGGGCGACGAGCTCCGCCTCCCTTTTGATCCGCTCCTGCATCGACGCGGGCGGGGTCACGTACTCCGGCTTGAACTGCAGCTTAGTGGAGGGGAATTTTCTCTCGACGACCACGAGGTCCTTGCGGATGTTCTCGACGAGGCCGCCCGGCTTGTGAACTTTGATGGTCATGGACGCGGGCCCCGGCTCGGTCTGCAGGTCGATCCCCAGGAAGGCGAAGACGCTGCCGCCGCCCGGAGCCGGCCGCAGCTCCGCCGTCCGTCCGAGGAACGTCACCGAGGCCGACCGGACGGTTCCATCGGATTCGAGGAAGACAAGAACCGGCTCCCCCGGCTGGAGCGCCCTGTAGGAGAGCCGGATGACGGGACCGGAGCCTTGAAGTGGATCCTGGCCCGGAAGGCGGCCGGAGACAAGCCCTCCCAGGCCGGTCGCGAAAACGGCCAAGGCGGCCGATATCATCCTGACGCGTAAGGCCGGACTCCGGGTCACGCCACCGCCCCCCGCGCGTTCTTCCTCAAAACCTTCCCGGGGAGCCGCCCCGTGTGCTGTCCCCCGTCGACGACGACTTCACCGTTGACTATGACTCGATCGATCCCCTCAGGATAGACGGCCGGTTCGCTGAACGTCGCCCTGTCGGCGATCCGGGCCGGATCGAAGACGCAGACATCGGCCGCCCAGCCGACCTTGAGCATGCCCCGGCGGACGAAACCCATGTGGGCGGCCGGCATTGCCGTCATCTTCCGGATCATCTCCTCGAGAGGGACCAGCTTCTCGTCGCGGACATATTTCCCGAGGACACGCGGGAAGGTCCCGTAGTATCGCGGGTGGGGTTTTCCCTTGCTCAGCGGCCCGTAGGGGGCGACCGCCCGGCCGTCCGCCCCGACGCCGACGAGCGGATGGGCCAGGATGCGCTTGAGGACGTCTTCGTGGCCGTAGAAACTGATCATGTCCACGCGGTTCTTCTCCTCTATGAGCAGGTCCCGCATGAAATCGTACGGAGGCTTTCCGGCCTCGGCCGCGGCTTCGAGAACGCTCCTCCCTTCGACGGCACGATTCTTGTCCGAGGCCACCTCGGAGATGAGGATCCTGTCCCACGAGCCGTAGCCTTCCTCTTGTTTGGCGAGGTCGGCGCGGAGACGGGCGTCGAGCCCCGGGTCCTTGAGGCGGGCGATGAAGCTTTCCGTGCCGCCCTCTCGCGCCCACAGGGGGAAAAGCGTGCTCAGGCTCGTCGCGCCGGCGATGTAAGGGTAGCGGTCGCAGCGGAAATCGATGCCTTCCGCCCGGGCCTTCTCGAGCATGTCCATGAGCGCCGCGAGCTTCGGCCAGTTCACGGCGAATCCGATCTTGAGATGGGAGATCTGGAGCCGGATGGGCGTTTCCCTGGCGATACGCAGGGCCTCGGCCACGGCCTCGAGGATGCCGGCCTCCTCGTCGCGCATGTGGGTGGCATAGACCCCGCCCGTTCGCGCGGCGACCCGGCCGAGCTCGATGAGCTCCGCGGTCGAACCGAAGCTGCCCGGCGTGTATTCGAGCCCGGACGAGAGGCCCAGGGCGCCCCCCGCCATGGCTTCCCCGACGAGGGCTTTCATCCGTTCGAGCTCCTCGGCGGAGGCGGCCCGGTCGCCGTAGCCCATGGCCGCGCCGCGCACCGTCCCGTGTCCGACGAAGGTCGCGTAATTGAGGGCCGCGCCGGCCCGCTCGAGCCGGCCGAGAAAACCGCGGATATCCCGCCAGTCGAGGTCGAGGCCGTATTCCTCGGCGAGCTCGAGTCGGCCCTCTTCGAATTCTTCATCGGTCAGCGGAAAGGGGGAACCGCCGCACTGGCCGCTGACGAGGGTGGTCACCCCCTGGCGGACGGCGCTCTCCGCCCGGGGATTGACGAGGAGTTCGATATCCGTGTGGTCGTGGACGTCGATGAAACCGGGCGAGACGGCCAGCCCGCCCGCCTTGATGACGGACCGGGCCCTCGAGGCGGGTATCCGGCCGAATGCCCGGATCGCGCCGCCCGCAATGCCGATATCGCCCCGGAAAGGCGGGCCGCCCGTCCCGTCATAGACCGTGCCGCCGGCGATGAGCAGGTCTATATCCTTGCCTTTGGTGCATCCCTGGAGGACGAGGCCGGCCCCTCCGGCGGAGACCATGGCCGTCGTCTTCAGCGCGTCCCGGATGAATGTCCTTCGGTTCATGTTGTTCATATCTCCCGCATGATAATCAAAAACCGGCTCCGAGTAAACCGGCATCAGGCCCGCGGCGGGCTCAGCGGATATTTGCCTTTCCGGGACGTTTCTGGTAAATTAGCGCTCCTCACGCCACGGCGACCCGAGAAGAGAAGACCCGAAAGGAACGACAGATGGCCGACGAAAAGCAAGAAACAACCCCGAAAAGAAAGAAGATGAACTCCCTGACCCCGGCCGAGATCGAGGCCGAGCTGGCCAAATGCCAGGAGAAGCAGGGAGGGCTCGTCTCGAAGTACGCCCGCCAGCTCCTGGCCCGAAAAAAAGCCCTTTCCGGCTGAACCCGGGGAAGCCCGCGCCCCTTCCCCCGCCCGCAAATCAAAGAAAGTGTTGCCATTCCGCCCGTTTTCTGTTAAAATAGTCCGGAAAAAACATCAGGAGAATAAAAAAGCGTGATTAGCAAGGAACAGAAGACGAAGATCGTCAAGGAGAACCAGGCCCATCCCACCGATTCGGGATCGCCTGAGATCCAGGTCGCCTTGCTGACGGAGCGGATCAACCTGCTCGTCAAACACTTCGGCGACCACAAGAAGGATTTTCACTCCCGGGCCGGCCTCATGAAGCTGGTCGGGCAGAGAAAGCGGCTCCTCGAATACATCAAGAAAAAAGATGTCAGCCGCTACGAGAAACTCATCCAGAAGCTCGGCCTGCGCAAGTAGGGCCGGCCTCCAAAGGAACCCCACATGTCAAACACTATCAGTCTAGAAATCAACAAGCGCACCCTGTCCATCGACATCGGCAAGATCGCCAAGCAGGCCGACGGCTCGGCCCTGCTTCGCTACGGCGACACGATGATGCTGGTGACAGCCACGTCCCGCAAGGAGATGAAGGACGCCAAGGCCTTCCTCCCGCTCATCGTCGACTACCGCGAGAACACCTACGCCGCGGGCAAAATCCCGGGCGGTTTCTTCAAGCGCGAGGGCCGGCCCTCGGAGCGGGAGATCCTCATCGCCCGCCTCATCGACCGTCCCATCCGGCCGCTCTTCCCCGACGGCTACTTCTTCGACACCCAGATCGTCGGTTTGCTTCTCTCGGCCGACCTCGAGAACGAGCCCGACACGCTCGGCGTCATCGGCGCCTCGGCGGCCCTCTATTTCTCCGACATCCCCTTCACCACCCCTCTCGGCGCCGTCAAGATCGGCCTCGTCGACGGCCGGTACGTCGTCAACCCGACGGACGACGATCTCGACCGGAGCCCCATCAATATGACCGTCGTCAGCAACGAGGACGGCATCATCATGATCGAGGCCGGGGCTAAGGAAATCGAGGAGGACAAGATCCTCGAAGGCCTGGCGCTCGCCCACGCGACCAACCAGCAGATCATCCGGGCCCAGAAAGACCTCTTCGCCCGGCTCGGCATCAAGAAGCGCGAATTCACCGCCACGGCCGTCGACCGGGAGAAGCTGGCCCAATTCGAGCGGGAGCATGGGCCCGCCCTGTTCGAGGCCATGCAGGTCCGGGGCAAGAAGGCCAACGAGGCCGCCCTGGCCGCGGTCCGCGAGGCCGCCCTGGCTAAGATCCCGGAAGACAAGCCCGAAGAGAAGCTCGAAACGAAGGAGCTTATCTATAAGCTCGAAGAGAAGCTCTTCCGCGAGCTCGTCCTCAAGAAGAATCTGCGCACGGACGGACGGGGATTCGATGACATCCGCCCCATCTCCGCCGAGGTCGGCCTCCTGACGAGGACCCACGGTTCGGCCCTGTTCACCCGCGGCGAGACCCAGGCCCTGGCGACCGTCACCCTGGGCACCTTCGAGGACGCCCAGCGGCTCGACAGCCTGGGCGAGGAGTCCAAGAAGAGATTCATGCTCCACTACAACTTCCCGCCGTTCTCTGTCGGCGAGGTGGGCTTCCTGCGGGGCCCCGGCCGCCGCGAGATCGGGCACGGCGCCCTGGCCGAGAAGTCCATCCTGCCGGGCATCCCCGACGCCGAGACCTTCCCTTACACGATCCGCATCGTCTCGGACATCCTGGAGAGCAACGGCTCATCCTCGATGGCCACAGTCTGCGGCGGCGTCCTGGCCCTGATGGACGCCGGCGTCCCGCTGAAAATGGTCGTCGCCGGGATCGCCATGGGCCTGGTCACGGGGAGCGACGGATACGCCATCCTGACCGACATCGCCGGCCTCGAGGACCATTTCGGCGACATGGATTTCAAGATGGCCGGGACCGAGAAGGGCGTCACCGCCATCCAGCTCGACCTCAAGATCCCCTGCGTCACCCTGCCGATGCTCCGCGAGATCGTGGCCAAGTCCAAGGCCGCCAGGATCAAGGTCCTGGCCCGGATGAAAGAGGCCATCGCCGAGCCCCGGAAGGACATCT
>MEYF01000119.1:10944-37915 GCA_001775755.1 Candidatus Aminicenantes bacterium RBG_19FT_COMBO_65_30
CAAGAGGATCATCAGTCAGACCGGCGCCAAGATCGACATCGAGGAGGACGGCAAGATCCTCATCGCCTCGGTCGACATGTCCGCCGCCGAGGCCGCCAAGCAGATGATCCTCGACCTCACGGCCGAGGCCGAGCTCGGGAAGATCTACACGGGCAAGGTCGTCCGCGTCGAGGAGTACGGCGCCTTCGTCGAGATCATGCCGAACCTCGTCGGCCTCCTCCACATCTCCGAGGTCGCGCCCTTCCGGATCAACAGCATCCACGATGTCCTCCATCTCGGCGACACGGTCACGGTCAAGGTCGTCAACATCGACCCCGCCGACAACAAGATCCGACTGAGCAAAAAGGCCTGCGAGGAAGGAGGCGGAGAGAACCCGGACTCGACCCCCCGCCCGGCGCCGCGGCGCTACCCGCGCGAGCACTCCTCCGACCGCCGGGGGGGCCGCGACCGCGGCGGCCGCGGCCGGTTTTGATTTCTCCGGCCGTTGATCTATAATATTTGGCGGCCCCCTGTGGCGGAGGCGATGGGGCCAACGGGATGATGTTGCGAAAACACGGCTCATCGGGCTTCACCATCGCGGAGATGATCATCACCCTTTCGCTCCTCGCCATTCTCGCCCTGTCCGCCCTGCCTCTCAGTAAGATAGCCGTCAAGCGGGAGAACGAGATCGAGCTGCAGCGAGCGCTGCGTCTGATGCGCGAGGCCATCGACGCCTACAAGAAGCTCGCCGACGAGAAGAAAACCGAGGTCGACGAGGATACCGAAGGATATCCCCCCACTCTGGAGGCCCTGGTCAAGGGGGTCGAGGTCCAGGACAAGGACGCCAAGGGCCAGGCGGGTCGCAAGAAGATGGTTAAGTTCCTCCGCCGCATCCCCAAGGACCCCATGACCAATTCCTTCGACTGGGGGCTCAGGTCCTACCAGGACGATCCCGATTCGGACATCTGGGGAGAGGAGAATGTGTACGATGTCTACACGAAAAGCCAGGCTCTGGCCCTCGACGGAACGCGCTACAGGGATTGGTGAACGCGGCTTCACCCTGATCGAGCTCATCATCGTCCTGAGCATCATCGGGCTCCTGGTCGGTCTCGGACTGCCCAATTACAAGTCCGCGACCGTCAAGGCCCGGGAAGCCGTGCTCAAGGAGAATCTGTTCATTCTGCGCAAGCTCATCGATCTGTACGCCCAGGACAAGGGGAAGTACCCGGCCTCCCTCGAAACCCTCGTCCAGGACAGCTATATCCGGGCCATCCCGGTCGACCCGATGACCAGGCAGTCGACGACCTGGGTCGAGGTCCGCGAGCTCCCCTCCCCGGAAGACCCCATGATAAATGAGGTCCCCGGAGTGTTCGACGTCAAGTCCGGCTCGGAAGACAAGTCGCCCCTCGATGGCTCGCCCTACAACACCTGGTGATCGCCCCGGGCGGCCGGGCTATGTCCTCATCATGCTGACGATGGCCGTCTTCGTCATCACCCTGGGGCTCCTCGTCGCCGTTCCCGTCTGGCAGACCGAGCTCCAGAGAGAGAAAGAGGAGGAGCTCATCTTCCGGGGGAGGCAATACGCCGAGGCCGTCCGCGTCTACGTCCGGAAGAACCCCGGGCGCCTCCCGGCCAGTTTGAAAGAACTCCTCGATAAGAAATGCATCCGCCGGCTCTACAAGGATCCCCTCGGACCGGGTGGGCAATGGAACGTCATCCTGACCACCGGCAAAGCCCCGACCGGGCGCGAATCGGCCCAGGAGGTCATGGTCGCGCCCGAGCGCGTTCTCGCCGCCATCAAGAATCCCCAGATCCTCGGCGTCGTCAGCTCATCGACGAACAGGTCCGTGAAGATCTACAATGACCAGGAAAGCCACGACAAATGGCTGTTCTTCTTCGGCCAGGACCCCAAGAAACTCCCCAAGATCGTCACCTACGGCGAAAAGCGCTGAACAGCGCTCCGTCCTCACCGTCCGGCTTGGCGGGCACCCTCCGGAGGAACGAACGGCCGCTCAGTCGCCATCGTCACGAGGCCTTGACCAGCGGGACGAAGCGGACGGCCAGCCGCCGCTCCCTCTCGACCCCTTTCTTTCCCTTGCGGATGAGGAAAAGCTCCTGGAGATCGGTTCCGACCGGGACGATCATCCTCCCCCCGACCGCCAGCTGGTCCTCGAGGGCTTCGGGGATCCGGGCCGCCGCCGCGGTGACCATGACGGCATCGAAGGGCGCCGCTTCGGGCCACCCCGCCGATCCGTCGCCGACGCGGAAGCGGATGTTCGCGTAGCCCAGGCCATCAAGGACGGCGCGGGCCCGAAGGGACAGCTTTTCGACGATCTCGACGGTCCAGACCTCTCCGGCGATCTCGGCCATGACGGCCGTTTGATAGCCCGAGCCGGTCCCGACCTCGAGGACCTTCTCCCCGCCCCGGAGGCCGAGCGCCTCCGTCATGTACGCGACGATGTAAGGCTGGGAGATCGTCTGGCCTTCCCCGATGGGCAGGGGCTCGTCGGCGTAGGCGTGGGCCTGCAGGCTTTCATGGACGAAGAGGTGGCGGGGGACCTTGTCCATGGCCGCGAGGACCTGAGGGTCGCGAACTCCCCTGGCCCGGATCTGGGAATCCGTCATCAGCCGGCGTTCGCGCGTGTATTCTCCGCTCAACGGAGATCTCCCCCCGTCAGTAGCCCCGGGCGAAGTAAGCCAAGGCCTGTCCCTTGTCGCCGCAGGCCACGCAGGGGCCGTCGGTCTTTGCCTCGCTCTCGTCGAGCGGGATGACCCGGATCGTGGCCATGGTCTCGGCCTTTATCCTGCTCTCGCACGCCTCCCCCCCGCACCAGGGCGCCCGGACGAAGCCGCGCTGGTTTTCGAGGATGTCCTTGAAGCTCGCGTAGTCGGCGGCTTCCCTGATATTCGCTTCGAGGAAGGTCCGGGCCTGCGACATAAGCCCGGCCTGGATGTCCTCGAGGAGCGGCGGGACCCGGACGGCGAGAGAAGCGAGCGGGACGGTCTCCTTGGCCTTCGTATCGCGGCGGACGAGAACGGCCTGACCGGCCTTGATGTCCCGCGGCCCGATCTCGATGCGCAGGGGCACGCCCCGCATCTCGTATTCGGAGAATTTCCAGCCCGGCGTCGCCTCCTCGCGGGCGTCGATCGCGACCCGGATGCCGGCCGACTTCAGTCCCTCGACCGCGGCCTGGGCGGCCGGGAGAACGGTTTCCCGCCAGTTGCCGATGGAGATGGGCACGACCATCACCTGGACCGGGGCGATCCGGGGCGGGAAGCGCAGGCCGGAATCGTCGCCGTGGACCATGATCAAGGCCCCGATGGTCCGCGTCGTCATGCCCCAGGAGGTCTGCCAGACGTACTGGAGCGTCTGGCTGCGGTCCTCGAACTTGATGTCGAACGCCTTGGAGAAATTTTGGCCCAGGTTGTGGGACGTCCCCATCTGGAGGGCCTTGCCGTCGGACATCAGGGCTTCGATGGCGTAAGTCATCGATGCCCCGGCGAACTTCTCGCTCAGGGACTTGCGGCCGGAGAGGACGGGAATGGCCAACTCGGTCTCGCAAAACTCCTTGTAGAGCGCCAGGATATTCAGAGTTTCGGCCTCCCCTTCCTCGGCGGTCTCGTGGCAGGTGTGGCCTTCCTGCCAGAGGAATTCCGTCGTCCGCAGGAAAGGCCGGGTCACCTTCTCCCAGCGGACGATGTTGGCCCACTGGTTGATGAGGACGGGCAGGTCCCGCCAGGACTTGATCCATTTGGCGTACATGTGGCCGATGATGGCTTCGGAGGTGGGCCGGACGGCCAGCCTCTCCTCGAGTTCCTCCTTGCCGCCGATCGTCACCCACGCGACCTCCGGCGAAAAACCCTGGACGTGCTCGGCCTCCTTTTTAAGAAAGCCTTCGGGGATGAACAGCGGGAAATAAGCGTTGACGTGCCCGGCGGCCTTGATGCGCAGGTCGAGCGCCTTCTGGATATTCTCCCAGACGGCGTAGCCGTGGGGCCGAATGACCATCATGCCCTTCATCGGCGTGTAGTCGGCGAGCTCGGCCTTTTGGACGATCTCCACGTACCACTTCGAAAAATCGTCGCTCTTCTGCGTGATCTGTCTGACCAGCCGTTCCTTCTCGTTCACGACATCTCCTTGTCTTTGAGCGTTTTACGATTCTAGCGGCGGACCCGGGAATTGTCAAGGAATCCCGGGGAATGCCCCGGGAACGGCGTGAGAAATTCCTGGGACACGTCCGGAAATATCCCCCGCGGGTTCACCGTTAGGGGTGATTGACCGGTCGTGGAGCGCCATGCGATGCTGGTCTCGCCAATTTCAGAGGAAAAGGAATTAGCTATGCAGAGCAGGATCTCCTGGGAGTCCAGGCCCGTCCGGCGCCGTCCGGCCGAACGGGGATTCAAGCTCTCCCTGCCCATGACCGTCGAGGGGCCGGACCCCGACGGAGACTTCTTCCATGAGGAGACGACGCTCTCTTTCATGAGCCATCAGGGCGCCCTCTTCCCCCTTCAAAGCCCCGTGGCCCTCGGCTCCCGTCTGAAGCTCGTCATCGCCCTCCCGCCCAAGCTGGCCGAAGGACGGAACCTCAAGCTCGTGGTCAAGGGGACGATCGTCGACGTCGACCCGAGCGACGGGGACGGCGCAACGCCGCAAGTCGCCATCCGCCTCGAAGCGAGGTACATCATCCAGGCGGACGCCGCCTGACCGGGCGTCCGAACCCCGATCCCGCCGACCCTGACGCCTAGCCTCTAGCGGTGAGATGAGCGTGCCGAATATGACCCCGCGATTCCCCACGAAAAGGGATTGCCTTGGGCCATGAGAGCTGAGAAAATGCGGGGCGACATGGAAATGGGCAAGTCTCTTCATGATCCCTCCACCCAGGGCGCGGCCAGGGCCGCGAAGAGGGAGCGCTCCTTCGAGCTCTCTCTTCCGGCCCTGGTCAAAGGCCTCGACGCGGCGGGCCGGAAATTCGAGGAGCAGACCTCCGTTTGCGGCATCAGCGCCCAGGAAGTCTCCTTCCGGCTCAAGGCCCGGCTGATCATCGACTCCCGGGTGACCCTCTTCCTGGACATCCCGCGCACGCTGATCCTCGAAAGCCCCCTGCGGATGGTCTTGTCCGGGGCGGTCGTCTATGTCCGCTTCGAGGAGGGGAACGGCAAGCTGCAGTTCGTCGCCGTGCGCCTCGACCGCGGCTTCCGCCTCCACCCGAACAGCCTCCCCCCGGCCTGAGGCTAGCCCTCCCCTCTCATCCCCTCTCACCCCCCGTGCTTGACAAGCCCGCGGCGATTGACTATGATTCGCACGATCCGATGGACAAGCCACCGAAATCAACTAAATCGCCAAAAGGGGCCGAGACCAGCATGGAGAAAAAGAAAACCGCAGCCACGCCGGACACGAAGATCAGTCTCCTCGTCTTTTGCCCGTCCGACATCATCCTCGCCGGTATCCTGAGAGCCCTCGAGGCGGATCCGGACCTGGAGATTTTGAACATCGAGAAGAACACGATCGAGTCGTTCATGGATTCGATCAAGAAGCTCAAACCCCAGGTCATCCTCTTTGCCCACATGGAGGCCCTGCCGAACCTCCGGGAGATCTGCAAGGCCATCCGCGAGATCGCCAAGACCCAGGGACGGTCGGAGCTCCTCCTCCTCGGCAACATCCCGGCCCACGAGGAGATCGTCAACCTCATCAACGCCGGGGCCCGCGGTTATTTCGACCTCAACGATGCTTCGACCCAGCTGCCGGAGGCCGTCCGCGGCATCCACAAGGGCGAGATCTGGCTGCCCCGCGACAAGATGTCCAGCATCATGGACCGCATCATCTCCGTCGTCGGCCGCGACCTCAAGGAAAAAACCCTGGACCAGCTCACCCCCACCGAATTCCAGGTCCTGCGCCTCATCGGTCAGGGCAAGAGCAACGACGAGATCGCCGAGCTCATGTTCATTAGCAAGAACACGGTCAGGTCCCACATCAAGAGCATCTACGCCAAGCTCGACACCCACAGCCGTCTTCAGCTGGCGCTCTACGCTATCAATTCAGCCCTGTTTTAGAGTGAGGAATCGAGGACGCCATGACAAAGAAAGCCGCCCCCAAAAAGAAGGCCAAGCCCGTTCCCGAGGACCTGGAGGTCAACCGCCGCCGCGAATGGCGGTTCGACTTCCCCCTGGGCACGCTCATCGAGGGCAGCCTCGCCGACGGCAACAAATTCAAGGAAGAGACGCAACTCGAGAACATCTCCTCCGGCGGGGCCTATTTCTCCCTGGACTCCGGCGTCGTCGTCGGCTCCAAGCTCAACCTCTACATCGAGCTTCCGGAGAAGCTCGCCGACGGCAAGAGACTGAGGTTGCGGATCGGCGGCATCACCGTCCGCCTGGAAAAGCCCGACAAGAAGACCAAGCGACAGGGCGTCGCCGTGCGGTTCAGCGATGACTTGTTCAAGGTCGTCCCCGCGAAAAAATCGGCCAAGAAAAAATAGCGTTCTTCGCGTCGCCTTGACGGGAGGGATCGCTTGCGGCAAGTCTGTCGTCGCCAGCCTCCTCGTTGAAAAAGGCTGCGTCGTCCACTCCGCCGATGAGGCGGCCCACGCGCTGATGCTCCCCGGCCGGCCCGCCTGGAAAAAGATCGTCGCCCGTTTCGGCCGGGACATCCTCCGCGCCGACCGGACGATCGACCGGATCCACCTCGGCTCGATTGTCTTCTCCGACCCCGCCGCGCGCCGCTTCCTCGACCGGCTGCTCCACCCTCTCGTCCTGGCGGAGCAGGAAAAGGCCGTCCGCCGGCTCGAGCGCGAGGGCCGCGTCCGGATCTTCATATCCGAGGCCGCTCTGACGATCGAGGCCGGGTACGCCCGCCATTTCGACCGCGTGGTCGTCGTCCATTGCAGCCAGGCTGAGCAAGTCCGGCGCCTGCGCCGGCGTGACGGCATCAGCCGGGCGGCGGCCCTGCGGAAGATCGGGTCGCAGATGCCCCGGATCGAGAAATTGCGGCACGCCGACTACGCCGTCGATACGTCCGGGACCATGGAGGCAACGGTCGAACAAACCGAGCGTTTATACGCCCGCCTCGTCCAAGACGCCCAGATGGGGTCAAACCTTAATTCTTATAATCTTCTATGGCATCAGGGACGTCGAAGACAGAGAATGACCCGAAAATTATAAGAATTAAGGTTTGACCCCTTCTTGAGGTCAGCCGGTCTTGGTCTTGGAGAGGAGGGTTTTCAGCTCCTGGCCGGGTCGAAACTTGATCCGCTGGCCCTTTTCGATGCGGATCTGTTTCTGGCGGCGGATGTCCCGCCCGAAGCCGGTCTTCTTGGCCACCACCTTGAAGCTGCCGAAACCGCGGATCTCGACTTTTTCCCTGTTCGTCAGGGCGGTTTTCAGCGAGCCCAGGACGGCCTCGACGATCGACAATGATTTGGCCCTATTGAATTCCGTCTTTTTTTCGATCGCCAGGGCGATATCATTCTTGATCATCGAAAAAACTCCTTACTGAGAAAACGATTACTATATTTAATTTATTGAAAATAAAAAGTCAAGCACAATTAATAGGATCCGCGCCATGTTGACTTGACCCCGCCGAGCTCCTATAATGAAACCACGGTGCGAGTTAAAATCTTCGTCTTTTTGTCGCTCCTGGGGCCTGTCCTCGCCTCCGCGGCTGTGCTCAAGATCAAGGTCGACGCGCCCATCCATCCGGTCACGTCCGAGTACGTCGTCAAATCCCTGGAGAAGGCCGACCGCGAAGGCGCGGACCTGGTCGTCCTGACCATGAACACGCCGGGCGGACTCGACACCTCGATGCGTCAGATTATCGAGAAGATCGTCAACTCCAAGACTCCCGTGGCCGCCTTCGTCGGTCCGAGCGGGTCCCGAGCCGCCTCCGCGGGCTTCTTCATCGCCCTGGCCTGCGACGTCTTCGCCATGGCCCCGGGCACGAGCACGGGCGCCGCCCATCCCGTCGGCGTCTCGTTCACGGGCCAGTCCATGGACAAGACGATGGAGGAGAAGGTCACGAACGATGCCGCCTCGTACATCCGGACGATCGCCGAGAAGCGCGGCCGGAACGTGCGCATGGCCGAGGACGCCGTGCGCAAGAGCTCGTCCTATACGGAAAAGGAAGCCCTCGACGGCGGACTCATCGACCTCGTCGCCGCGACCGAAGAGGAGATCGTCGCCCGTCTCGACGGCAAGACGCTCAAGCGCTTCGACGGGTCGGAGAGGACGCTGGCCCTCCTCGGCAAGCCCGTCGTCGATCTGCCCATGTCCTTCCGGCAGAGATTCCTCCTGACCATCGCCAACCCGAACCTCGCTTATATCCTGCTCATGATCGGGCTCCTCGGCCTCTATTTCGAATTCTCCCATCCCGGGGCCATCCTGCCGGGCGTCCTGGGGGGGATCTGCCTGCTCCTGGCGGTCTTCGCCTTCCAGATCCTGCCCATCAATTACGTCGGGCTGGGTCTGATCATCCTGGCCGCCATCCTTTTCATCCTCGAGGTCAAAGTCCAGAGCTTCGGCATGCTTGCCGTTGGAGGGATCGCCGCCATGATCATCGGCTCACTCATGCTTATCGACTCCCCCATCCCCGAGCTCCGGCCGGGCCTTCGTTTTGTCCTTCCGGTCGCCCTCGGCGTCTCCCTGATCGTCATCTTCCTGCTCACCCTGGTTTTCCGGGCTCATGCCCGCCGCTCGTTCTCCGGCCGCGAGGGGATGATCGGCGAGACGGGGACGGCCCGGACAGACCTCGCCCCGTCGGGGAAGGTCTTCGTTCACGGCGAGCTCTGGGAGGCGGAGGCGGAGGAGCACGTCCGGGCGGGCGAAAAGGTCAAAGTCATCGAAGTCCTCGAAGGACTGAAAATAAAAGTCGGCAAAGCCTGATAAGGAGGGCATCATGATCACGTATCCCATCATCGTCGTCGGACTCATCGTCCTTTACATCCTGAATTCGATCAAGATCCTGAGAGAGTACGAGCGGGGGGTCATCTTCCGTCTCGGCCGCCTCCTGCCCCAGCCCAAGGGGCCGGGCCTCATCCTCGTCTTCTCCCCCATCGACCGCATGGTCCGGATCAGCCTGCGGCTCATCACCATGGACATCCCGCCGCAGGACGTCATCACCAAGGACAACGTCACGGTCAAGGTCAACGCCGTCCTCTACTTCCGGGTCATGGACCCGCTCAAGTGCGTGATCGAGGTCCAGGACTATATCTACGCCACCTCCCAACTGGCCCAGACGACCCTGCGCAGCCTCCTCGGCCAGGTTCCGCTCGACGACCTCCTCTCGGAGCGCGAAAAGCTGAACTCCCGTCTCCAGGAGATCATCGAACAGCACACCGACCCCTGGGGCATCAAGGTCCAGCTCGTCGAGATGAAACAGGTCGACCTGCCGGAGAACATGCAGCGGGCCATCGCCAAGCAGGCCGAGGCCGAACGGGAACGGCGGGCCAAGGTCATCCACGCCGAGGGCGAATTCCAGGCCGCCGACAAGCTGACCCAGGCCGCCGACATCATTTCCAAGAACCCTCAGGCCCTTCAACTCCGCTTCCTGGGCACCCTGACCGAAATTGCCGCCGAGAAGAATTCGACCATCGTCTTTCCTCTTCCCCTTGAGCTTTTGCGGGCCTTCTCCTATGATAAGAATGAGGAGAAAAAACAGAGCTGATGAAAAATAAAGATTTCCGGGAGATCCAGGTCTCGAGCTCCCTGCTCGTCGTCATCTTCCTCGGCGTTCTCGCCCTGGGGGTTTTCATTTTCCTTCTCGGCGTCTCGGTCGGCAAGAAACAGGTCCGCGTCTCTTCCCCGACCCAGATCGTCACCCAGCAGATCCCCGAGCCGGTCAAGGAACCCCCCGTCAAGCCCACTGCCGCTGAAAAGGAGCCCGCACCGGCGGCCATCCTCCAATCGAGCGCCGGACGATCCCAGCCGGCCGCGGACGAGCTCGCGTCCAAGGCCCCGGCGAAGGACTCCGTTGTCAAGGCGCCCGTCGAGGCCAATAAGACCCCGGCCGGCGTGAGCGGCCTGTACTATGTCCAGGTCGCCGCCTTCACCGAACGGGCCCCGGCCCAGGCGCTCGCGGACAAGTACAAGAAGCAGGGTTATACACCCGTCATCGATCCCCGGCCGACGAGCACGAAAACTTGGTACCGCGTCAGGCTGGGCGGCTATGCGTCGAGAGACCGGGCGGACGACCTTCTCGCCAAGCTGAATGCCGCGGCCGGAAAGAAAACCGACTTCCAGATCGTCCACGACTAACCGGAAGATCCATCGTCCCATGCCGGCGGCCATCCTCAGCGGTATCCTGACGGCCTTGGCCTTCCCCAAGGCCGGGCTGTCGTTCCTCGCCTGGATCTCCCTCATCCCCCTCCTCCTGGTCCTGACGGGGAAGCGCCGCCGCTCCGGCTTCCTCACCGCGGGCCTGGCCGGATTCGTGTTTAATGGAATCCTCCTCTATTGGATCCCGGACGTCCCGGCCCACTATGGCGGCATGCCCTATTGGCTCTGCATCCTGATCTATCTCGCCCTGATCCTTTTCCTAGCCCTCTACTGGGGCCTTTTCGGACATGTCTTCGTCCGCCTCCATAGGACCTTTCCATTGGCCGCTTTCCTCGTCGCCCCGTTCCTCTGGATCGCGACGGAATTCATCCTGACCCGTTTTCTGACCGGATTCCCATGGGGGATCGTCGGGACGTCCCAATACCGCAACCTGCCCCTGATCCAGACAGCCTCGCTCGCCGGCGTCACCGGCGTTTCCTTCCTCCTCGTTCTCGTCCAGAGCACCTTCGTCCTGGCCGTCAGGCGGAAGCCGAAGAGCCCCTTTTTCGCCGCGTTGGCCCTTCTCGCCCTGGCCCACGCCTGGGGCGGGTACGTCCTTAAGAAGGGGGATTTCCGGGGCCCGACCGGCGTCAAGGCCGCGGTCGTCCAGGGCAACGTCTCCTCGGACATCTACTGGCAATTCACGGCGCCCGGGGAGGTCCGTGGCATCTTCGAGGACCATCTCGACTTGACCCGGCAGGCCCTCGATGCCGGGGCGGAGCTCGTCATCTGGCCGGAGTTCACGGTCCCCCTCTGCTGGAGCTGCGGCGAACCGCTCTACAAAGAATTCGGAGCGGAAGTGGACAGGCTGGTCGCCTCGAGCCGGGCGACGCTCGTCCTCGGCTCCAACGAAGTCACGGGGCCGCGGGCGAACCCGCAGTACCACAACACGGCCATGGCCATCCATCCCGACCTCACGCGGAGCCTTTATTACAAGATGCACCTCGTGCCGTTCGGCGAGTACACGCCTTACAAAAAGGTCTTCTTCTTTATCGAGCGGGTGACCCACGCCATCGGCGACATCACGCCGGGCAGCGACCACGTCCTCCACAAGCACGCGGCTTTCCGTTTCGGCTCGCCGATCTGCTACGAGGTCATCTTCCCGTCGCTCGTCCGGAAGTTCGTCCGTAACGGCGCCGACTTCCTCGTCACCATCACCAACGACGGCTGGTACGGGAAAACCTCGGCCCCGCACCAGCACTGGGCCCAGGCCGTCGTCCGGGCCGTCGAGAACCGGCGCTACCTTCTGCGCGCGGCGACGACCGGCGTGAGCGGTTTCGTCGACCCCTTCGGCCGCGTCCTTGCGTCATCGCGGCTCATGACCCGGGCCGTCCTCACGGAGACGGTCTATCCCTCGGCCCGCCTGTCGCTCTACACGCGGATCGGCGACGCCCTCCCCGTCGCCGGCTTGACATTGAGCCTATTCGCCCTTATTCTGGCCGTGTTAAAGAACGCGAAAGATAGGAACACCCATGGTCCCCATCGACAAATCATCTGACCTCCGAACACGCCTCGACGGCCTTTTCGAGAAAATCGAAGAGGTCCGGGGTTTTCTTTGACCACGATCGCAAGAACGCCGCGTGGGAAGCGATAAACGCGCGCCTAGCCTCGCCCGAGGTCTGGCAGGACCAGAAGGCGTCCCAGGCCCTCCAGCAGAAGAAAAAGCTCCTTGAGAAGGACATCCATTTTTTCAGGCAGATCCTCGGCCAGAAAGAGGAACTCGAGGTCCTCGCGGAGCTTGCGGCCGAGGGCGAGAACGTCGAGTCGGAGACCGGGGCCGGGATCGGCCGGCTCGAGAGGGCCCTGCAGGAGGCGGAGCTCCGGGCGCTTTATTACGACGAGGACGACCCCCGCAACGCCATACTGACGATCCACCCGGGCGCCGGGGGGACCGAATCCCAGGACTGGTCCCAGATGCTCCTCCGGATGTACCTCCGATATGCCGAGCGGAAAGGATTCAAGGTGGAAATCCTCGACCAGCAGCCCGGAGAAGAAGCGGGCTTGAAGAGCGCGACCGTCAGGATCGAGGGCGACTACATCTTCGGAAATCTGAGTCAGGAGACGGGCGTCCACCGCCTGGTCCGCATTTCCCCGTTCGACGCCGCCAAGAGGCGCCACACGTCGTTCGCCGCGGTCTTCGTCTACCCCGAAGTCGACGAGGACATCGAGATCAATATCAACCCGGACGATATCAAGATCGACACCTACCGCTCGGGCGGCAAGGGCGGCCAGCACGTCAACACTACGGACTCGGCCGTCCGCATCACCCATATCCCGACCGGCATCGTCGTCCAGTGCCAGAACGAGCGTTCCCAACACAAGAACAAGGCCTCGGCCATGAAGGTCCTCAAGGCCCGGCTCTACGAGCTCGAACAGCGAAATAAGCGGGTCAAGATCGACGCTCTAGAGGACGCGAAATCCGACATCGCTTGGGGGAACCAGATCCGCTCCTACGTCCTCTACCCCTACCGCATGATCAAGGACCTGCGGACCCGGCTCGAAACGGGGGATACGGACCGGGTCCTCGACGGCGACCTCGATGAGTTCATCAAGGCCGCTCTCGTCCTCAGGAAGAAATCGGCCCCGGCCGACCCATAAAGGATATTGCCATGACCGAAGACGACACGAAAGCCAAGGATGAAAGGGAGACGCCCGGAGGGCCGGAGTTCCTTCCTCCCCTCGAGTTCAGCTCCATCGTCATCCTCCTCTACTTCCCTGCCCTCGTCCAGCTCGGCCTCGTGGAGGACCCGGCAACGAGCGAACGAAACGAGAACCTGGGCCTGGCCAAGAGGAACATCGACCTCCTCGACCTCCTCAAGGACAGGACGAAGGGGAACCTCGGGCCCGAAGAGGGCAAGTTCCTCGACGGCGTCATCGACCAGCTCAAGCTGGCCTACCTCAAAAAGGCCGACGTCGTGAAGATGTAGACGCATGGTCGTTTATCGCGGTCTCGACGACCGCCGCCTCCCCGCCCGTCCCGCCGCCGTGGCCGTGGGCAATTTCGACGGCCTCCACCTCGGCCATCGAAAGATCCTGGCCCGGCTCTGCGCCCTGGCGGAGGATCGGGGCCTCCTCGCCCTCGTCCTGACCTTCGAGCCCCATCCCGAGCGGGCCCTCGGCAAGAAATCGGTCAGGATGATCGACACGCCGGACGAGCGGCTGGAGCGGCTCCGCGGGACGTGCGTCGACGCCGTCGTCGTCACTTCATTCGACACCGCCTTCTCCCGTCTCGGCTGTCCGGACTTCGTGGATGAGATCCTCCGGGGGAAGCTCGGAGCCCGGGAAGTCGTCGTCGGTCGGAACTTCCGCTTCGGCCGCAACAGGCGCGGCGACACGACCCGCTTGCGGCGCTTGGGCCGGCGTGCCGGGCTGGGCGTCCACGTCGTGGCTCCGGCCGTCCTCGACGGCCGGATCGTCAGCTCGACCGCCGTCCGGCGCCTTCTCGGACGCGGCCGGGTCGATGACGCCGCCCGCCTTCTCGGCCGGCCTTACGAGATTTGCGGGCGGATCGTCCGGGGACGTTCCCGGGGCAGGCGTATCGGCTTCCCGACGGCCAACCTGGATACACCGAACGAGATCCTGCCCGAGGGCGTCTTCATCACTGAGACTGTCCGCAAGGGCCGGGTCCACCCTTCCCTGACGAGCATCGGCACCAATCCGACCTTCGGTCTCCATCCCTTGACCGTCGAGACGCTCTTGCTCGATTTCCACGGCTCGCTTTACGGGGCCGAGATCGCCATCCGCTTCCTCCGCAAGCTCCGGCCGACGATGACCTTCCCCGGCGCCGAGGCTCTCGCCGCCCGCATCGGCAAAGACATCGAGGCGGCGCGCGCCTGGTTCGCCCGGCGGGATTGACATTTCGACGGGGTTCATGCATGTTCAAGGGGCACGAATCCCGGCGCGAGGAGTGATCGCATGGAAGAGAAGACCAAAGCGCGGATCATGGACGCGACCAGGATCCGGCGCGTTCTGGCCCGTGTCGCCACCGAGATCATCGAGAGGAACCGGAACCTCAAGAACCTGGTCATCGTCGGCGTCAAGACGCGGGGCATCACCATCGGCAAGCGCGTCGCCCATCTGGTCAAGGAGATGGAGGGCGTCGACATCCCCGTCGGCATACTCGACATTACCCGCTACAGGGACGACGTGCCGGCCCCCCGGTCGAAGGCGGCCCTCGAGCAGGGCGGGATCGGTTTCTCGGTCGTCAAGAAGGACGTCCTTCTTGTCGACGACGTCCTGATGACGGGGCGGACGATCCGGGCGGCCATGGACGCCCTCATCGACAGCGGCCGCCCGCAGAGCATCCAACTCGTCGTCCTCGTCGACCGGGGCCACCGCGAATTGCCCATCCGGCCCGACTACGTCGGCAAGGTCCTGCCCACCTCGCACCGCGAGGTCGTCAGGGTCCGCCTCAAGGAGATGGACGGCAGCGACGAGGTCCTTATCGCCGAACCGGTCAAGATCGGCCGAGGCCGAAAGCGGTGATGATCCTCATCCGCGGCGGCCGGGTCGTCGATCCCTCGACCGGCCTCGACGGTATTCTCGACGTCCTCATCGACGGCGGCCTGATCGCCGCCGTCGGCGCCGCGATCGACGCCGCCCCGGAACGGACCGTCGACGCCCGCGGTCTCGTCGTCGTCCCCGGCCTCATCGACATGCACGTCCACCTGAGAGAGCCCGGCTACGAGGCCAAGGAGACGATCGCCACGGGCGCCCGGGCGGCGGTCCGCGGCGGATTCACGACAGTATGCGCGATGCCCAACACCAATCCCGTCAACGATTGCCGGGAGGTCACCGCAAGGATCCTCACCGGAGCGCGCCGCTCCGGCCTGGCCAACGTCCTCCCCATCGCCGCGGTCACGCGCGGCGCCCGGGGCCAGGAGCTCGTCGACATGCCCGACCTCATCGCGGCCGGAGCGGTCGCCTTTTCGGACGACGGACGGCCGGTCACGGACAGCCGGATCATGCGCCGGGCCCTGGCCGGCGCGGCGGCGGCCGGAGGCCTCGTCATCGACCACTGCGAGGACAGGGCCCTCGCCGAGGGCGGAACGATGCACGAGGGCCGCGTCTCGGCCCGTCTCGGCCTCACCGGCATCCCCTCGGCCGCCGAGGACATCATGGTCGCCCGCGACATCGTCCTGGCCGAGGCCCTGGGGACAGGTGTCCACATCGCCCATCTCTCGACCGCAGGCGGGGTCCGCATGGTCGGCGAAGCCAGGGGCCGCGGCGTCCGGGTTTCAGCCGAGGCGACGCCCCACCATCTCCTCCTTACCGACGAGTCCCTGGAAACGCGCGACACGGACTTCAAGATGAACCCGCCCCTGCGATCCCCCTCCGACGCGGCCGCGCTGGTCGAAGGGCTCCGGACGGGCGTCGTGGACGCGATCGCCACCGATCACGCCCCACACACGGAGGAGGAAAAGAACCGGGAATTCACGGAGGCCCCTTTCGGCATCGTCGGCCTCGAGACGGCCGTTTCTCTTGTCCTCGACCGCTTCGTCGGCCCGGGCATCATCACGCTCGCCCGGTTCGTCGAGCTCCTCTCCGTCAACCCGGCCCGCCTGCTCGGCCTCTCCGGAAAGGCCCGCATCGCGGCCGGGGCGGACGCCGACTTGACGGTCCTCGATCTGGACCTGCCGGTCAAGGTCGACAAGAGCCGGTTCGTGTCCAAGGCACGGAACACGCCCTTCGATGGCTGGAAGCTCAAGGGCGGCCCGGTCATGACGATCGTCGGCGGCCGGGTCGTCTACCCCTTCGACGGCGGGAGCCCGGCGCGGCGGTCATGAGCCCGGACAAGAAAAAGCTCGAGCGCCTGGAGAAGGCCGTCGGCTACGTCTTCAAGGACCGCGGCCTTCTGACGAAGGCCCTGACCCACAGCTCCCACGCCAATGAAACGCGGCCGGACTGCCCCGAGGATAACGAGCTCCTCGAATTCCTGGGCGACTCGGTCATCGGCCTCATCACCGCCGAATTCACCCTCTCCGCCTTCCCCGGAAGGAACGAAGGCGAGCTGTCGAAGCTCAAGGCTTCGGCGACGAGCACGCTGGCCCTGGCCCAGCTCGCCCGGACGATCAAGCTCGACAAGGTCATCCTCCTCGGCAAGGGCGAGGAAAAATGCGGCGGCCGGAAGAAGGTCTCGATCCTGGCCGATGCGTTCGAGGCCCTGGTCGGAGCCGTCTATATCGACGGCGGTTTCGAGGCCGCGAGGCGGTTCATCTGCGGCCTCCTCAAATCGTCCTTGAAGCCCATCAAGTCGGAATCGCTGACGATCAGCAACTCCAAATCCGCGCTCCAGGAGATCTGCCAGAAAGCGGGGCTTCAGGCGCCGGCCTACCGCCTCGTCTCGGAGAAAGGGCCGGCCCACGACCGGATCTTCATCGTCGAGGTCCGCCTCGGGGAGAAGGTCTTGGCCAAGTCGAACGGAGCGTCCAAGAAGAGCGCCGAGCAGGCGGCCGCCGAGAAAGTCCTCAAGGCCTTTTTCGGCCGGAAGATCAAGAAGATTTCTCCCGAGGCCTTCGTCATCGAGGCCGAGGACCTGATCCTCCCCTGACCTTCGGGCGGTTTTTTATTAGGTTCATCTCCGATTTCCGGGAAATCCACCAGGAGGCGGCGATGGATGTCGCTACGAAGCCCCCGTGAGGGAAGGGGGACCCGCCGGAGGCGGGGGAAACCGTTTACGGAGGTTTCCGGGGCGCGGGGATGCGAGGGGCGATATCCTGAGCGAAGCCGGAGAGATGGATATCCCGGAATCGGGAGATGATCCTTTTTTTAGGGCCCCATAAGGACCGCGATCGGCCGCAAAGCGGGGATGTTCTGGCAGACGATCTTGATCATGGCCGTTAGCGGAATCGACAGGATCATGCCGGGGATCCCCCAGAGCCAGCCCCAGAAAAGCAGCGAGAAAAAAACGAGCAGCGGACTGAGGCCGAGCCCTTTGCCCATGATCTTGGGCTCCAGGAAGTCACCCAGGATCGCGTCCAGGCCCACGGTGACGATGAGGACCAGGAAAGGCGTCCAGAAGGTCCCGAACTGGAAGAACGCGAAGCCGACGCGGAGGGCCGTGGCGATGAGTGAGCCGACATTGGGGATGAAATTGAGGAAGAACGCCAGCAGGCCGAAGAGCGCCGCGAAATCGACGCCGAACAGGGTCAGGACGATCCAGACCATCAGGCCGTTCCCTAGACTGATGGCCGTCTTGATGACCAGGTATTTCCGGACCTGGCCGTTGATCGCCTCGAGGACCCCCCGGACGCGGTCGGCGCGTCCGTCGCCCAAGGCCTTCGAGATCTTGGTCCCGGCCCTTCCCCGGCCGGCGACGATGAACACGAGGAAGAGGAAGACGAGCAGAAGCTCGCCGAGGAGGCTGACGAACGGGCCGAGCCAGGAAAGGATGACCGTTCCGATCTTCTCGATATCGAGCTTCCCCAGGGCCGAAGAGAGGTCGACCTTGAACGGTCCCAGGCCTTTCTCGAGAAGCCGGGCCAGGTCGCCGAACCGGTCCTGGTACTTAGGGAGCTCGGCGACGAAAGCCTTGCCGCTCGAGTAGAAGAGGACCCCGAGGAGATAGAGGAGGACGAACATCAGGGCCAGGACGATGAGGATGGCCCCCGGCCTGGGGCAGCGGCACCCCGTCAGGAACGTCAGCGCGGGGTCGATGATGTAGGAGAGGAACACGGCCAGGATGAAAGGGATGAGGACGGGCCGGGCCAGTTTCAGAACGATGCCCACGACGAAGAGGACGACCACCGCGATGGCCGCATTGAAAAATCTGTCTTCGTCCACTGACCTCTCGCTCGCCTCCTCGGCCTTAGCCGGGCCTCATTTTGGGGACCGCTTTTCGGCCAAGGAAACCGTCAGGCTTCGGAGGAGCGCTTCTCCCGCCGCTTCCAGGCCGTCGGGGACGCGCATCGCGCCGCAGACGACGTTCCGGACGCGGCCGACATAGAGATGCTGGCCGTAACGGTTCCGGACGTGAACGCCGAGGGCGATTTTCTCCGGAAGCTGCTTGTCCGCGGCCAGAGCGTCGAGAAGCTTGGCCAGCATCCCTTCGGCCTCCTTTTCGGATCGCCCTTCGATGAAGAAGCCCTCAATCTCCCGGCCGCCGGCCTCGTAGGCGGCGACATAGCCATCGTGGAGGAATTCATAGCCCATGAAATTCTTTTTGATATATTTCTCGCTCCGGGCAACGAGGTTGTCCTTGGGAAAGGCCAGGACGAGCGCCGGGAGCCCGCCGCCCGCCTTGACCGCGCCGGCGACCTTGGCCCCGACATCGCCGAGGACCGCTTCCGTGACCTCGCCGAGGCCGAAGGCGAGCATCTTCACGTAGAACCGCCCTGACAGGAAGTTCAGGGACTCGCCCTCGAGGTAGCCCAGCTCGCCTATGGCGACCGACTTGTTCTCCGGGTAACGCTCGGCCCCGAAGATGCCGAAGGCGTTGACGGGACCGCCCATGTCGTAGATCTCCAGCGTCAGGGTCGCCTCCGTGCCTTTTTTCTCGAGGTCGACGACGAGAAGCTCCCGGAAATCGTAGCTCAGGTAGCTCTCGGCCGCCCCGTTGATGTACTCGAAGAGGTCGTCCGGGAAGTAGCTCCGGAATGCTTCCGATGGGGACCAGGCGGCGAGACGGGGGACGAGGGCGGCGAGCTCGGGACTGCCTTCGCGCGTCTGGGCCGGGCCCGAGGCAGGCGCCAGGAAAAACAGAAATGCGAGCGCGGCCGGAACGGCCCATACTCCGTTAGCCCGGATGTTTCTCATCCTCGACCTCCGTTCCAGGTTACAGGGCTAATATAGCGAACAGCCGCCGACTTGGCAAGCCGTGTCGGCCGTTTTCCGGCTCGGCGGCCTTGGTTGACAGGTCCCGGGAAAAGGGACATCATGGAACCGCCATGGCCGCGTCGCGCGTCGTCATCATCAAGGCCGGGAATTTGTGGACATCGACCGGCGCCGTGGACCCGGCCGTCATCGCCAAAATGTTCGCCAGGGGGTTCGCGCTCCTGACCGGAGAGAGGGACGACGCGGGCGCGCTCTCCTCTCTTTTCCGGCCCGACGACCGCGTCGGCATCAAGGTCAACACCATCGGCGGAAAGGCCATCAGCACGCGGCCCGAAGTCGCCATGTCGCTCGCCGGCTGGCTTTCCCGAAGCGGGCTTCAAGAGAAAAACCTCATCATCTGGGACAGGACGACCCGGGAGCTCAGCGACGCCGGCTACACGACGAGCGCCGGGCGGAGCGGGATCAAGGTCTTCGGCACGGACGCGGACGGCGTCGGCTACGAGGCCGGACTCGTCTCGCATCTCGGCGTCGGCAGCCTCTTCTCGAAGATCCAGACCGAATTCGCCACGGCTTCGATCAGCCTGGCCATCCTCAAGGACCACGGCCTGGCCGGGGTCACGGCGGGGATGAAGAATTATTTCGGGGCCATCCACAATCCCAACAAGTACCACGATTTCCACTGCAACCCGTTCGTCGCCGAAGTCTTCGATGCTCCGCCGGTCAAAACCAGGCATCGGCTGACCGTCCTCGACGCTCTCGTCGTCCAATTCCACAAGGGACCGTCGTATCACGCCCGGTGGGCGGCGAAATTCGGCGGCCTGATCTTCAGCCTCGACCCGGTGGCGGCCGACAGCGTCGGCTGGACCGTCATCGAGCGGCTCAGGAAGGCCGCAGGCCTGCCGACCCTCAAGGACGAGGGCCGGGCGCCGGAGTATCTGGCCACGGCCGAGAGGATGGGCCTCGGCCGGGCCGATCCGGCGTCGATCGAGACGATCGAGGAGACGATCGCGTGAACAGGCGCGGATTCATCCGCGGAGCGGCAGGGGCCGGCCTGGCCCTCGGCGCCGGGCTCCCCTCGTTGTGCGGGCGTCTGGCCGCTCTGGGCGCTGTTCCCAACCTCTCGCGCGTCGAGGCCCGTTATTACGCGAAGCTCCCCGACCGCGAGATCGAGTGCCGGCTCTGCCCGAGGCTCTGCCGGCTGGGCGACAAGGAAAGAGGCTACTGCGGCGTCCGGGAGAATATCGACGGGACCTACTACACCCTGGTCTACGGAA
The DNA here is from genome assembly GCA_001775755.1 of Candidatus Aminicenantes bacterium RBG_19FT_COMBO_65_30. Lineage (GTDB taxonomy): Bacteria > Acidobacteriota > Aminicenantia > Aminicenantales > Saccharicenantaceae > RBG-16-66-30. The sequence goes on from MEYF01000119.1 coordinate 31,275, forward strand.
AAGCCTGCAGTCTCAATTACGACCCGATCGAGAAAAAGCCCTTCTTCCACGTCCTTCCCGGCACTTCGGCCCTGTCCATGGCGACGGCGGGCTGTAACGTCAACTGCAGGTTCTGCCAGAACTGGGAGATCTCCCAGGCGCGGCCCGAACAGATCGATCATTTCGACCTGCTGCCCGAGGCGGCGGCCGCCCGGGCCGCGGAGACCGGATGCTCGTCGATCGCCTATACCTACACGGAACCGACCGTCTTCTTCGAATACATGTACGACACGGCCGTCCGGGCGAAGCGAAAAGGCGTCAGGAACGTCGTCGTGACGGGCGGTCATATCAACCAGGAACCCCTGGCCGACCTCCTCGCCGTCGTCGACGCCGTCAAGGTCGACCTGAAGGGCTTCACCCAGGAATTTTATAAGGAGTACGTTCGCGGCGAGCTCAAGCCCGTCCTTGAGGCCATCCGCGCCGTGGCCAAGTCCAAAGCGTGGCTCGAAATCGTCTACCTCGTCATCCCCACCCTGAACGACCGAATGGACCTCATCCGAGAGATGGCCAGGTGGGTCAAAAACGAGGCGGGCGCCCATGTCCCCGTCCACTTCTCCCGTTTCCTGCCGATGTACCTCGTCAAGAACCTGCCTCCAACCCCCGTGTCGACGCTCGAAGCCGCGCGCCGGACCGCTCTCGAGGAAGGCCTTCGTTTCGTCTACGTGGGCAACGTGCCCGGCCACGAAGGCGAGAGCACCTTCTGTCCCGGGTGCGGGAACGTGGCCATCCGGAGATTCGGCTACAGGATCGAGGCCGTCCGGCTCAAGAAGGGAACGTGCGAAAAATGCGGGACGCCCATTCCCGGGATCTGGGCCTGAGGCCCGTACTGCCGGCCTTCCTGCTCGGTTTCCTGGCCGTCGCTTTCCAGATCTATCTCCTCCGGGAATTCTCTGCCGAGTTCTACGGGAACGAGCTCACCTTCGGCCTTTTTCTCGGCTCCTGGCTTCTCTGGGGCGGCCTGGGCAGTCTCGTCCTGCCCGGAAGACGGTCGAACGCCTGGGCGACGCGTCTCGCCGGACTCTACGGCCTGGCCGTCATCCTCTTCTTCACGAGCCTCGTCGTCCTGAGGTTCTCCCACAAGCTGATGGGGATCCTGCCGGCCGAGCTGACGGGACTTGTCCCCGCCCTCGGTTTCGCCCTTCTTCTGAGCTTCCTCCTGAGCTTTCCCCTGGGTCATTACTTCGTTCTCAACGCCGGCCTCCTCGGAGGCGACGTCCCTTTGGTCTATATCCTGGAATCGGCCGGGGCGGCCGCGGCCGGCCTCGCCGTCCACTTTGTGCTCATCCCGCGGTTTTCCAACTGGGAGGGAGGGGCCATCATCGGCGCCGGAGCGGTAATCCTGGTCCTCGTCGGGATGAAGCCCGCCCGGTCGAGGCCGGTCCTGACGGCGGCTCTCGTCTTCGCCGTCTGTCTTGCCGGATTCGACCTGCCGGCCCAAAAATCGGCCTGGAAGCCCCTGCGCCTCGTCGAGGCCGAGGACACCCCCTACGGGAAGCTCCAGGTCATCCGGAACGAAGAGCAGGTGACCCTTTTCGACAATGGCCTGGCCGTCTTTTCGCATCCGGACGCCGGGGCCGCGGAAGAATCGGTCCACTTCGCCCTTCTCCAGCGTGACGGCATCCGCGGCGTCCTCCTCATCGGGGGCGGGGCGAGCGGCGGCGCCGCCGAGGCCCTGAAATATCCCGGCGTCCGTGTGGACTATGTCGAGCTCGACCCGGCCATCATCCGATTGGCGCAAAAACACCTCTCCGGCCCGGCCCTCGCCGCCCTCCAAAGCCCGCGCGTCCGCATCTTCACCCGCGACGGGCGGTCCTTTCTCGAAGGGACGGGCGATCGTTACGATGCGATCCTCCTCAATTTGCCCGAACCGGCCACGGCCCAGATCAACCGGTATTACACGCGCGAGTTCTTCCTCGAAGTCAGAAAAAAGCTGGCGCCGGGCGGGGTCTTGAGCTTCGTCGTCCCCTCGGCCGAAAACTACATCAGCGAATCCTTGGGGCAGCTTTTGAGCTCTCTCGCCGGCACTCTGCGCGGCGTCTTTCCCGCGGTCGTCGCCGTCCCCGGCGGAAACTGCGTCTTCCTGGCTTCGGACGGCCCTCTTTCGATCGACCCCGGCCGCTTATCGGAGTCGATCGTCAAGCTCGGCCTCGAGACACGGCTCGTCAGCCCGGCCATGCTCCCCGCCCGGCTCGATCGCCGGCGCGTCGATTACCTGGCCGAAAAGCTATCCGGGCCATCGGCCAGGATCAACCGCGACCTCGTTCCGGTGAGCTATTATTTCCATTCGCTCCTCTGGGCCGGCCAGTTCCGGGGTATCGAGTCGGGCATCCTCCGGACCGCCGGACGGGTCTCGTCGATTTGGATCTTGGACGTGCCCCTGGCCGTTTTCGCTCTCGGGCTGGCCATTCTGGCCTTGAGAAAAAAACACTCGGCGGCCCGCTTTCTCGTCCCCGTGGCGGTCATGGGCTTCACGTCGATCGTTGTCGAGATCGTCGTGTTCATCGCCTTCCAGGCTCGTTTCGGCTTCGTCTACGGGAAGATCCCGCTTCTTCTTGCCGTATTCATGGCCGGGCTCGTCCTCGGCTCGCTGCCGGCCCGGAGACGGAAGCGGCCGGGCCGCGCCGGCCTGCCCGCCGTCCAGGGGGCCTTCGTCCTCTTGCTCCTCCTCACGCTCAAGAGCCTCTCGGGGGCGGGGGGGGAGATCGTCTTTTTCGCCCTTCTCTTAGGCTTCGGCGTTCTCGGAGGGTATCTCTTCGTTTCGGCCAACAGGCTCCTCCTCCGTGAAATCTCGCATCCGGGACTCGGCTACGGCGTCGACCTGCTGGCTTCGTTCGTCGGCGTGATCCTGGCCTCGGCCCTGGTCATCCCCCTCTTCGGCGTTCCCGCCGTCATCCTTCGCCTGGCCGTTCTCAACGCCCTCTGCTTCGCCTACCTCCTTGTTACTTCCTCCAAGATCTAGCCCGGTCGCTGCAGGCAGTTCGCCATCCGGGATGGTGAGTCGATTAACGATGGGTGGCACGGGGCCAGTCCCCCTCCGCCCTCGGGGGGATGGGTGGAGCGGAGGCCGGACGGGGACGCCCCGGGACAGGACCCATGGTATCGACTTATCACGGGTGGAGAAATGCCGCCCAGCGACCCCTGTAACTATTCGGGCCGGCGCCGGATTATACTATAATAGCCTGCTGGGGCCGCCCAAAGATGTTTGAAGATTGCCTTCCCGCGTCGAAGAAAAACGGCCGGCCGCCGTTCGACAAGATCGTCGGCGTCCTCGTTACCCTTCTCTTTCATGGACTCCTGGGCTACATCGTTTATCATGGCCGGTTCACGGTCAAGATCCTCCCCTTCGAAAAAGGGGAAGTCCGCAACGTCATGATCGTCCCTCCTCTCAAGGTCACGATCCCCAAGATCGTCGGAGGGCGGGGGCTCTCGGCCGAACCGGGCGGCCTTCCCGAGGACACGGCGTCCTCGGCCGCGGCCCGGCGGCCCGGTGAGGTCCGTCAGAAGCCCGAGGCAGCTCCCGAAGAACCGGCCGGTGCTCCCGCCGGAGAGCCCCGCCAGCCGGCCGGCGCAACGGCCGCTCCCGCCGGCGCCGGCTCCGCCATCCCCTCTTTGTCCTCGAAATTCCAGCGATCGATCGCCATCCGCGGCCAGTCCGAGCTGACCATCCCGCTGGCGCCGCCGGGCACTCCCGCCGGCCCGCCGGGGATCGGCGGCGGAGCTCCGCTCCCCGATTTCTCGAAGTACGATCGCGGAGCCTACGGAGGCGGGGGAGGATATGGGACAGGCAGAGGCCGGGGCGGCGGCGCAGGCGGCCGCCAAAGGGTCGGGATGTCCATCGCGCTCAAGGGCTACGACCTCCTGCCCTGGGCCTCCATCGTCATCGACCGGCTCCAGCTCAATTGGAACCTGCCCGCCGTCACGGAGCTTCCCGACCAGGCCAAAATCAGCATGATCGTCGTCATCAAGAAGAGCGGAGAGCTCGATTCGATCGAGATCCTCGAGGGGACCACCATCGAAGTCCTCGACCGGGCCGCGCTCGAGGCGATCCGGGCCGGACTCCCCTTCCCCGCCCTTCCCGCCGACTTTCCCGGCGATCTCCTGGAGATCATTTTCGAGTTCGTCTACAATGACTAAACGGATAGCGACGGCCCTCCTCCTCGCGCTGGCCCTGACGCCCGGCCTGCGCGCCGACTGGAAATCGGAGCTCCTCTCCCGACTCGGCCGCAATCCCGATTACGGCGCCGCCTGGGACTACCTCGTCGAAGAAGCCAAGAAGCTCGAGCCGGAGGACCGGCAGACGGCGGCGGTCCTCCTGCCCTTCCTGGCGGCCAAGCTCGGCGACAAGGACAAGGAACGGGACCTGGCAGCGGAATATTTCGAGACCTACAGGGACAACGACCCGGACTTCGGCTTTCTCGACGTCTATACCCTGCGGGACTTCCTCGCTTTCTGGGCTCCTTGGAAGCGTTCCTATCCCCTGGTCTATGACCTCAACCTCCTCTCCTACGCGAAGGGCCCGGCAACGGGCCTGCCGGCCTCGGTCGAAGTGGGCTTCGAGCTTTTGAACGAGGCCTTTTTCAGGGTCTCGCTCGGGCCTTACATCCTCGAAGGGGGCCATTGGCCGAGGGGCTTCCACATCCTGACCATCCCACTCCACGGCCTCTTCGAGCGCTCCGACACCTACGAATTCATTCTCGACCTCAAGTCCGGCGATATCATCTCCAGGAAGCCCATCAGGGTCCGCGTCGATATCGCGGACATGGTCGCCGCCCCGGCCGCGGCGCCAAGGGACATCCTCTCCCCCGAATCCGGGACGCCGATCAAGGCCATCCAAGAGGGGGAGATCTCCCTTTACGTCGACAACAAGCTCATCCTGAAGAGCCGCAAGATCGTCGCGAAGCCCACCTATTTCACCTTTCCGCTCGGCGGACCGCTCATGCCGGGCCAGAAGCCCTACCTGCCGCCCCCGAAAGAGGACCCGATGTCCAGGGGGGTCAACATCCTCGACGCCCTCGCCCTGGCCTACAAGGCGATCAAAGACCTGGTGGCCAAGAAGCCCTTGCCGCCTTCCCCTCCTTCCTATCAGAAGGTCAGCAGTCTGTCTTTCGCATATTCTCGGACGACAGCCGAGGGGCTGTCCGTATCGGCCCGGGCGTCCGTTTCCCTATCCCCGTCGCGGGCCGTTATCCTGAAGGAGTGAGCCCGGCCGATTTGACTTCGGCCCCCGGCATCTGATATATCTTCGATCAAGAGAAGGCTCCCCTCGGACAGCCTTCGGCCGTTAGGCCGTGAGAAGCGCCTTGAAAAACGGAGGACCAAGATGGGCGACAAGGGGATAGAAAGGCGGCTCTGTCAGCGGTTTAAGATTCCCGGGGCGACGGTTTCTTACCGGAAAGAGAGGCTCTTCTCGTCCAAAACGAAGATCGACGAGGAGTTCTGTCCCGTCCTCGACCTCAGCCGGGGCGGCCTCCGCTTCCTGACCCAAAAACCCCTGAAGTTCAAGTCTAAGATCCGCCTCCAGCTGTCCATCCCCGGGGAAAGGCTTCCGCTCGACCTCAAGGGCCGCGTCCGCTGGTCGACCTTCAACGCCGGGAAGAGCTACAAGTACCAGGCGGGCGTGCAGTTCAATCCCTACGGACTCGAGAAGGATCAGAACGTCCCCCAGGTGTTGACCACGATCATCGGCCTCGAACAGAAATTCGTCGGAACGGAATCCGCGGCCGACCCGGGCCAGACCAGCGACTCCGGCGCCTAGCGCGAGGCCTTCGGCTTCGCCGCCACAAACCGAAGCTTCAGGTGATCGATGATGCGGTCCACGACGGCATACTCCGTGAGGAAGGCGACGACCTTCATCCGGCCCCCGCACTTGAGGCAGACCATCGGATCCACCTCGTAAACCTTCCGGATCATGGCCGCCCAACCTTTGGAAGGAAGGCGCCGGTAGAGGAACCGCCGATGACTTCACCGATGAACGCCGAGACTCTCTCCCGGCCCAGTTTCTCGATGGCTCTTTCCAACTCGTGAGCGCATTTCACACCGCAGTTAGACGGCGCCAGATCCCAGGGGCAGCGGTAGCAATAGGGCGCGGGTATTCGAGCGCTCTTGAGGAGGAGCGGCCGGAATGCTTCTTGATAGTGTTTCCGCGCCGAGAGCGACAGCGCCGCCAGCGTGTTTCCGTGGTAGCTCGGGCTGAGAGATATGACGCGGTATTTTTCCGGCTTTCCGCTCTCGAGCCAATACTGCCGGGCCAGCTTGATGGACGCCTCGATAGCTTCTGACCCTGACGTCAGGAAGAAAACTTTTGCATCGCGAAATGGCAGGAATGAGGACACGTTGGAGGTAGGATCCGCGGCCGGCCCTGATCAACGGGAAAGACCGATGGAGGTTTCGGTAAAGGACAGATCCCTGCGGGTAACGATATTCGGACATGGCGACGCCCCCATTTTATTACTAAGAGGATTTGCTTTGTCAAAAAATCGGGATTCCCTATAATGTCTAAAGAAGAAAATCGTCCTGGTTCGGCTATTCCTCGTTCTTGACTTCGATCCGCGTCCGGGAATATCCTCTTCCGATGAAGGATAAAGCCGATTCTGAGGCAACTC
>MEYF01000120.1 GCA_001775755.1 Candidatus Aminicenantes bacterium RBG_19FT_COMBO_65_30
ATGAACATCATCATCGACGTGTAGAGGACGACGCCCAGAACGACCCATTTCATCACGGTCAGGGGCAGGGACTTCACCACGAAAGCGGCCAGGAACACGCCGAAGATCCCGAACAGCGTTAGGGCGACGGCCAGGAGCCCGAAGCCCATGCCCAGCTGGATCTTCCGGCGGGACATCCGGGGCACCACCCCGGCGCCGAGGACAGCTGCGGCCGGGGCGGCGATGGACATGGAGGCCAGGGTCAGGGGATTGACGGCGACGACGGACATGAAGATGAAAGCCCGGGTGGCCGTTTCTTGTAGGCGTCGGCCGGCCCGCTATTCGTAGCGGAGGGAGACAATGGGGTCCATGCGAGCGGCCTTCTGGGCCGGGACGATCCCGAAGAACAGGCCGATCGCCGCGGATACGGAAAGCCCCAGGACGATGGACCAGGGCGAGACGGCCGCGGGCAGGGGGGTGGCCGCCCGGACGACGAGGGCGATGCCGAAGCCGACGAGGACGCCGAGGAGCCCGCCCGTCCCGGTCAGGAAGACGGCCTCGATCAGGAACTGCTTGAGGATATCGCCTGACCGGGCGCCGATGGCCTTGCGGATGCCGATCTCGCGCGTCCGCTCCTTGACCGAGACGAGCATGATGTTCATGACCCCGATGCCGCCGACGAGGAGGCCGATCGAGGAGATGACGATCATGACGAGGTAGGCCGCGCCGGTCAACTGGTTGTAGAGGTCGACGAGCGTGTCCTGGGTCATGATGGAGAAATCGTTGGGCTTGCCATAGGGGACTTTGCGCCGCTGGCGGAGGACGCTCGAGATCTGCTCGATCGTTTCACCGAGCATCTCCGCCTGCCGGGGCGAGGCCATGATCTCCAGGCCGTCCTTCTCGTAGCTGAAGTACTTCATCAGGGTGGTGATGGGCAGCCCGACGAAGTTGTCGCGGCTCTGGCCGAACATCTGGCCCCTCTTGCTCAAGACGCCGATGACCGTGAAGGCCTCGGGGCCGACACGAATCTCCTTGCCGACCGGGTTCGTCGTCGGGAAGAGCGTGTCGGCCAGCTCGGAGCCGAGGACGCAGACCCGGGCGGTGCGGGCCACTTCGGACTCGGTGATGAACCGGCCCAGCTGGGGAAGATAGAGGGACATGACGACGGGCCACTTCTCGTTCATGCCGATGACTATGGCGCTGTCGCTCTTGGCGCTCTGGTACTTGATCTCGATGGGCTCGAAGACGCTGACGTAGACGCTGACGGCCACGGCCTTGACGAGCGGCGCGCCGTCCTCGATGGCCTTGACGTCGTCGAAGGTCAGGTCCTTGCGCGTCCGCTCCTCCTCGGATGGCCGGCCCATCTGGATGCCCTCGGTCTTCCGGACGATGATCATGTCGGAACCGGCGGCCTGGAGCTCCGAGAGGAAGCTCTTGTTGAGGCCCTGGATGATCGAAACCATGCCGATGACGGTCATGACGCCGATGACGATGCCGAGCATGGTCAGGAAGGAACGGAGCTTGTGGGCCCGGAGGGAGTCGATGGCCATGCGGAACACTTCGCGGAAGAGCTGGAGCCTCATTGTTCCGACCTCAGGGCCTCGACCGGGTCGAGCTTGGCCGCCCGGTTGGCCGGATAGATGCCGAAGAACAGGCCGATCGACCAGGACATGACCATGGCCAGGGCGATCGAAACGGGCTCGACGCTCGAGGGCATGGACGTGGCCGCGGAGATGATCCGGGCGACGACGAAGCCGAGGACGATGCCGATGAGCCCGCCGAGCGCGGAGATGACCGAGGACTCGATGAGGAACTGGTAGAGGATGTCCTTGCGCCGGGCGCCGACGGCCATGCGGATGCCGATCTCTTTCGTCCGCTCCGAGACGGAGACGAACATGATGTTCATGATGACGATGCCGCCGACGATGAGGGCGATCGAGGACACGGCGATCATGGCGAAGTAAATGCCCGACGTGGCCGTCTTGTAGAACTGGATGAAGGTCTCGGACGTGGCGAAGGAAAAATCATCGGGATCGTTGTAGGACCTCTTCCGCCACGAACGGAGGACGGTCCGGACCTCTTCCTGGGCCCGGGCCATCGCCTCCTGGGAGTTGGTGTGGATGTTGATGCCGATGGACCGCCGAGAACCGTAGACCTTCATGAAAGTCGTGATGGGGATGCGGACGTAGTTGTCCTGGCTGAAGCCAAGGATCTTGCCCTTTTTCTTGCCGACCCCGACGACCTGGATATTCCGGCTGCCGACCTTGAGCCAGCGGCCGAGCGGATCGAGGGTTCCGAAGACCTTTTCGGCGACGTCGGAGCCGATGACGCAGACCGCGCGGGAATTCGTCTCGTCCTGACTCTGGAGGTGGCGGCCGCCGGCGAGCTCGAGGACGGAGCCGATCTCGTGGTCGAGATGGGTCACGCCGCGGATCTCCGTGCCCTTGAGGGACTGGCTGCCGAACTTCACGGTCTGGCTGGTCGATGTGCTGGCCCCGACGAGATCGCAGGAGGGGCAGTTGGCCCGGATGAGGTCGCGCTCGACGAGGGTCAGGTCCTTCCTCTTCATCTGCTCGCGGAAGTCCTTGAGGGAGGTGCCGATCATCGAGAACTTCTGGACGGAGAAATCGTTGGCCCCGAAAAAGGACATCTTCGTATAGACGTAGTTATTGAGGCCCTGGATGACCGAGACGACGGCGATGATGGTCAGGACGCCGATGATGATGCCGAGGAGGGTCAGGAAGGTGCGGAGCTTGTTGGCCCGCAGGGAAACCAAGGCCATAGTGAAGGATTCTTTGACCTGCAGTTTCGCCATGGCTCTACCCTCTATTCTACCCTATAAATACGAATTGCCGGAACTTTGGTTTATAATGGCCCGGCGATGGCTCTCATGCGATTGAACAAGTTCCTGGCGCATGCCGGGGTGTGCTCGCGGCGGGAGGCGGACCGGTGGATCGCCGAGGGCCGGGTCAGCGTCAACGGCGAGGTCGTCCAGGAACTGGGCCAGAAGATCGACGCCTCGCGCGACAAGGTCGTCGCCGGCGGCCGCCTCGTCAGGGGAGAGGAGGAGCGGCCGGTCTTCATCCTCCTCAACAAGCCGGCCGGCCGGATCGTCAGCGTCAAGGACCAGTTCGGACGGCCGACGGTCCTTGAGCTTCTGCCGCATCTCCCCGTCCGGGTCTATCCGGTTGGACGCCTCGACCTCGACACGGAGGGCGCCCTTCTTCTCACGAACGACGGCGACACGGCCCTCCGGCTGACCCATCCCCGCTACGGTGTCGGCAAGGTTTACCAAGTCCGCGTCGAGGGGGAACCGGCGGACGCGGACCTGGACAAGGTCCGGAAAGGGATTTTCCTCGAGGGCCGCAAGACGGCGCCCGCCCGGGTCCAGGTCCTGCGGCGAGGCCACCGGCACTCGATCCTAAGGGTCGAGATCCACGAAGGCCGGAAAAGGGAGATCCGCAAGCTCTTCGAAGCCGTGGGCTATCCGGTGTCGGGGCTCGTGCGGATCGAGTTCGCCGGCCTGACCCTCGAGGGCCTCAAGCCGGGCCAGTGGCGTTATCTCAAGATCGCGGAGATCCTGCGGCTGAGGAAACTCGTCGGCCGTTAGCTACTTCGAACCCTCCGGCCGGTCCTCGCCCTTGTCATCGGAGGCCGCGAACGTTTTCCACCCCTTGGCCAACCGTTGGAGCTCGAGGTCGACGAGGCCGTGGACGGTGCCCTCATCGTAACTTCCGTCCGCCGCGGCGACGCCGGCCTCGACGCCCGTCAGGATCTCGACGCCCTCGTCGATCGACCGGACCGGGTAGACATGGAACTTCCCTTCCTTGACCGCCGCGACGACGTCGGCCCGGAGCATGAGGTTCTGGACGTTCTGGTGGGGGATGATGACGCCCTGCGTCCCGGTCAGGCCCTTGGCCCGGCAGACGTCGAAGAATCCCTCGATCTTCTCGTTGACGCCGCCGATCGGCTGGATCTCGCCCTTCTGGTTGAGGGACCCGGTGACGGCCAGGTCCTGGCGGAGGGGCAGGCCCGAAAGGCTCGACAGGATGGCATAGACCTCGGTCGAGGAGGCGCTGTCGCCGTCGACCCCGCCGTAGGACTGTTCGAAGGCGAGGGAGGCGGTCAGGGACAGCGGCTTCTTCGTGGCGTATTTCCCGCGCAGGTAGCCGCCGAGGATGAGGACGCCCTTGTTGTGCGTCGGCCCGCTCATGTCGGCCTCCCGCTCGATGTTGATGACCCCGGCCCGGCCCATGGCCGTCCGGGCGGTGATCCTGGCGGGCTTGCCGAACATGAACTGGCCCATGTCGTAGACGGACAGGCCGTTGACCTGGCCGACGACGGCGCCTTCCGTGTCGATGAGGATCGTCCCCTCCTCGATCATCTCCTGGATCTTGTCCTCGATCAGACTGACCCGCTCGAATCGTTCGCGGATGGCCTTCTCGACATCGTCCCGCCCGACGGCCGTCTTCTTGTTCCGGCGGGCCCAGTAGCTCGACTCCCGGATGACGTCGGCGATGACGTGGAACCGGGTCGAGAGCTTCTTCTGCCGCCCGGCGATGCGCGTCGCGTATTCGATGAGCGCGGAGATGCCGCCCCTGTCGAGGGGCAGGAGGTGGTCATCGTCGCAGATCTTCTTGATGAACCGGACGTAGTCGCCGACGGCCTTCTCGCCCTTGTCCATCTCCGAGTCGAACTCGGCCTTGATCTTGAAGATCTTCTTGAAGTCCTCGTCCATGAAGTAGAGGAGGTTGTAGATCGAGGCGTCGCCGATCATGACGACCTTGACGTCGGACTTGATGGACTCCGGCTTGAGGCGGGCGCTCGAGAAGAGGTACATCTGGAGGTAGTTCTGGATCTCGAAAATCTGGTTGCGCAGGGTCCTCTTGAGGGTCGCCCAGACGCCCGGCTCGACGAGCGCGTCGAGGGCGTTGATGACGAGGTAACCGCCGTTGGCTTTAAGGAACGAACCGGCCTTGATCATCGTGAAGTCCGTCTGCCCCATGCCGGCGCGGGAATAGGCGACCTCGATCGACCCGAACAGGTTGATATAGTTCGGATTTGTCTCCATGACCACGGGCGCGCCGTGCTGGTCGGAGTTGTCGACGAGGAGGTTGACCCGGTACTCCAGGAAATCGTCGGCCGGCTCCTTGTCCTCCTTTTTCTGGCTCTTGAACGTGTCGATCGTCTTGACCAGGGCCTTCTCGACGTCGTCGAGGTAGGCGCCGATCTTGGCGAAGGCGAAGCGGGCCCGGACTTCGTCGATGCCGCCCTTGATGACGGGCGCGATCGACTCTTCGTCCCAGCTCCGGAGAAGGGCCCGCGTCTGCTCGTCGATCTCTTTGAGACTCTCGAAAATGTCCTCGAGCTTGGCCGCCAGCTCCGCGTACTTCGCCCGGAGCGCCTCGAGCGTCTCCTTGGCGATCTTCTTTTCCTTGACCAGACTCTCGATCTTGGCGAAGGGGGTAGGCTGACCTTCGAGGACGGGGATGAGGTCGGGCCGGGTGAACATGCCCATCTGGACCTGGATAACGGAAAAACCCTGCTCGGCCACCTCCTCCTCGAAATGCTGGAGGATGTCCCTCTGCTTTTTCTGCTGGGTCTCGACGATGGCGTCCCTTTTCTCCGTGTAGTAGGGGCTCTTGAGGAGGTTGGGGATATCCTTCCTCAACATGTCGATCAGCTTGGCCATGGCCTCGCTGAACCCCTGGCCCTGGCCGGCCGGGAGCACGATGAGGACGGGCTCGTCCGGGTACTTGAAGTTGTTGACGTAGAGGATGTCTTCGGGGGTCTTTTCCCCCTTCTCCAGCCGCTCGAGCAGCTGCTTCACGGTCGTCGTCCGGCCCGTGCCGACCATGCCCGTGATGAACACGTTGTAGCCGAGGCTTTTGATGTCGAGGCCTGTCTGGATGGCCCGCAGGGCCCGCTCCTGGCCGATGATCTCCTCGCACGCCCGGGCTTCGTCGCTCGAAGCGACGGGGATGAGGTCCTGACAGCACGTCCAGCGCAACTTGTCGGGAACGAGCTCGGGGAATCCCGTTTTCTTTTTCATGGCCGCCTCTCCTCGCCACAACCTACCACATTCACCGGGTTTGCTCAAGGCGCGGCCGAAGGCTTGAAATCCCCAAAAGCCCGAGGTCCATCGACGCTGACGACAGGGGCGGTTTTTTAGTGTAATTCCCCCGGGACATCTGCTAGAATAGGACCGCTTTAAATCCTCGAAAAGTTGACCTTAACGGAGGGCGTGACGTCCATGAAAATCTATCAAGGCAAGTTGCAGGCCAAGGGGTACAGGATCGCGATCGTGGTCAGCCGCTTCAACAGCTTCATCTCGGAGCGGCTGCTCGAAGGGGCCCTGGAAGCCCTCCAGAAGATGGGGGCCCAGGAGGCCGACCTGACCGTCTATAAGGTGCCGGGCTCGTTCGAAGTCCCGCTCGTCGCCAAGAAGATCGCCAAGGCCAAGGCGGCCGACGGCATCCTCTGCATCGGCGCCCTCATCCGCGGGGACACCCCCCATTTCGACTACCTCAGCGCCGAGGTGACCAAGGGGCTGGCCCAGATCGCCATGGAGGACGGCGTTCCCGTCTCCTTCGGCATCCTGACCGTGGACACGGTCGAGCAAGGCATCGAGCGGGCCGGGACCAAGGCGGGGAACAAGGGCTATGATGCCGCCTTCTCGCTCGTCGAGACGCTGAATATGATCAAGGAGGCTGGCCTCCGCTGAGGGGGCGGCCGGTTCGAACCATGGGACAACGCCGCAAGGCGCGGGAGTGCGCCCTCCAGATCCTGTTCCAGCTCGAATTCAACTCCGCCGATCCCAAGGCCCTCGTCAAGGTCTACTGGGAGCACCAGAAAGCGTCGCGGCAGGTCCGGGAGTACGGGACCTGGATCGTGGAGAAGATCCTCGACCACGGCGAGGCGATCGACCGGGCCATCCAATCGGCCTCGAAGAACTGGCGCCTCTCCCGGATGGCCGTCGTCGACCGGAACATCCTGAGGATCGCCGTCTGCGAGCTCCTCTACGAAACGACGCTCGTCCCGGCCATCGTCATGGACGAGGCGATCGAGATCGCCAAGCGCTACAGCGGAGAGGAGTCGGCCGTGTTCGTCAACGGCGTCCTCGACGCCGTGGGCCGGCTCCTCGAGGGGAAGGCGGACGAGCCCGCCGGGCCGGGCCAAAAAGGTGAGCATGAGCAAAAAAGAAGAAACGACCGAGCTTGACCAGGACGTCGCCCGCCGCGAGAAGCACCGGAAGCTTCGGGAGGCCGGGGTCGCGATCTTCCCTTACACGACGGCCAAAACGCACGACATCAAGGACATCGTCGACGCCTACGCCGGCTTGACCGCGGCCGAGCTCGAGGAGAAAAAGGCGGCCGTCGTCGTCCCGGGCCGGATCATGTCTATCCGGAAGATGGGCCGGGCGACGTTCTTCCACGTCTCGGACGGGCGGCAACGGCTGCAGGCCTATCTCCGGGAGGACAAGGCCGGAGCCGAGGCCTACGAGCTCTTCTCCCAGTTCGACCTGGGCGACGTCGTCTCGGTCGCCGGGACGCTGTTCAAGACGCGCACGGGCGAGCTGACCGTCCTCTGCGGCGCCGTCACCTTCCTGGCCAAGTCGCTCCATCCTCTCCCCGAGAAATGGCACGGTCTCCAGGACGTCGAGCTCCGCTACCGCCAGCGTTATCTCGACCTGATCATGAATCCCGAGGTCGGCGAGGTCTTCCGTCTGCGCAGCGCCATCGTCGCCCATATCCGGAGGTTCTTCGACGGCCGCGGCTACATCGAGGTCGAGACGCCGATGATGCACACCATCCCGGGGGGCGCCCTGGCCCGGCCCTTCAAG
>MEYF01000121.1 GCA_001775755.1 Candidatus Aminicenantes bacterium RBG_19FT_COMBO_65_30
CGAGACCGATGGCCGCCCAGGTGGCGGCGTACTTGCCCAGGACAACCGTTGACCGGCGCACGGGGAGGCTGCAGACGAAGGCGGAGGTTTTGAACTTGTCCTCGCGGCCGAGGATCGTAAAGGGCATGGCCAGGCCGATCATGATGCACGTGGAGACCACGAATACCCGCGGCGAATCGATCCGGCTGACCATGTAGGCGAAATAGGCCGTGAAGATGGCTAGTACGATGAGGATCTGCCGCCGGTTGAGGAGGTATTCCAGCCGGAGGATCTTAAGCATGGGCGTTTCCTTTGCCGATGAAGAACATGATGTCCTCGAGGGAGGCCTTGTCGATGACCGTTCCGGAAAGCGGGGAGCGCCGGGCGGCGGCGAGATCCGAGGTCAGGACCTCGAGGCTGTGCTCCGTCCGCCGGAACCCGCGGGCTCCTGGGATGTCCTCGGGCCTGAGGCCGTCGCCGGCCGCCCGGATGACCCCCCAAGTATCCAGGATCTCGTCCTTAGCGGCGGAGAAGACGACGCGCCCCTGATGGATGAACGTGACGTAATCGGCGACCCTCTCGAGATCCGAGGTGATGTGGCTCGAGAAAAGAACGGTCTTCCGTTCGTCCTGGATGAGGGCCCGGAGCTTCGTCAAGAGTTCGAAACGGAAGACGGGGTCGAGGCCGGCCGTGGGCTCGTCCATGAGGATGAGGTCGGCGCCGTGGGCCAGGGCGATGGCCAGAGAGAATTTCATTTTCAGGCCATGGGAGAGTTTCTTGAAGACCTGGCGCGGCGAGAGCCGGAATTCCTCCAGGAGGTCCCGGAACCGGCTGTCGTCCCACCCCTCATAGAACGCGGATACGGCCGACGCGATCGTCTTCAGCCGCAGGTCTTCGGGAAAGCGGGGGACGTCGTAGACGAAACCGATCCGCGACTTGATCTCGGGCTCGTGGCGGAGGTTGTCCCGGCCGAAGACCCGGACCTCGCCGGCGTCGCGGCGGATGAGGTTCATGATCAGCTTGACGATTGTCGTCTTGCCGGCGCCGTTCGGCCCGATGAGCCCCATGATGGTGCCGCGCGGCACCGCGAATGTGACGTCCTCGAGGGTGAATCCCTTGTACTCCTTGCGGAGTCCCGTGATCTCGATAGCGTTGTCCATCAGTCCTTCTCCCCGTAAAGCAGGGCCAGCATCTCCTCGAGCTCGGCCCGGGTGATTCCGAGGAGCCGGGCCTCCTCGACCGCTTCAACCATCTTTTCTTCGACGATCTTCATCTTCTTTTCCCGGAGGAGCTCCTTGTTCTGCATGGCGACGAAGGACCCTTTGCCTTCGACCGTGTCGATGAAGCCCTCCTTCTCGAGCTCCTCGTAGGCCCGCTTCGTCGTGATCACGCTGATCTGGAGGCCTTGCGCGAGCTTGCGGATCGAGGGGAGCGACTCGCCCTACCGCAGGTCGCCGTTCATGATCTGGGCCTTGATCTGGCAGGTCACCTGGTCGTAGATCGGGACGGGAGAGGAATTGGAAATGATGATCTTCATGATTTCCCAAGCCTCGCTGTCATGTGTATTGTGTTCATTGTGTATCTATCGTATATAGATAATATATACAGTGACTTGGTTTTGTCAAGTTTTTTTTCTTCGAAATTAGCTCGAGCTGATTAACCTGAACAAAGTGAATAGGATATAAAGGAAAAAAAAACAGGAAGCTAGCTTAATCCCAGATATGCGAATATTTCGCGCCGTTGCCCGTGTTGAAGAGAATGACGGACTCGTCGTCCCGGATCCAGCCATCCTTCCGTAGACGCAGAAAGGCGGCCAGGGTCGCTCCGCCCTCGGGCGCCGGCCATATGCCGCTCGTCTTTCCCATGAGGTATGTCGCCTCCAGGATCGCGGCGTCCGGCACGGCCACGGCCGTGCCGCCGCTCTCCCTGAGCGCCCTCAGGATGAGGAAATCGCCCACTGCGGCGGGAACCCGTATCCCGTCGGCGATCGTCCGGGCGTTCGGCCAAGGCTCGGCGAATTCCTTATTTTCATAAAAGGCCTTGACGATGGGGGCGCAACCGTCCGACTGGACCGTGACCATCCGCGGCCGCTTGGGGCCGATCCAGCCGAGCTTCTCCATTTCGCCGAACGCTTTCCACATGCCCACGAGCCCGGTGCCGCCGCCCGTCGGGTAGATGATGACGTCGGGAAGCGTCCAGCCCATCTGTTCGGCCACTTCGTAGCCCATCGTCTTCTTGCCCTCGATGCGGTAGGGCTCCTTGAGGGTCGAGACGTCGAACCGGCCGTACTTGTCGATGCCCTCTCGGGCGGCTTTGCCGCAGTCGGTGATGAGGCCGTCGATGAGCGTGACCCGGGCGCCGAGGACCCGGCATTCGTTGATGAACGGCCGGGGGACGTCGGCCGGCATGAAGACGTGGGCTTCGAGGCCGGCCAGGGAGGCGTAGGCGCTCATGGCGCAGCCGGCGTTTCCGGCCGTTGGGATGGACACCGCCTTGACGCCCAGCTCGAAGGCCCGGGAAACGGCCGCGGCCAGGCCCCGGGCCTTGAACGAGCCCGTAGGGTTGAGGCCTTCGTCCTTGATGTAAAGGCCGTTGTGCATCACTTCTCGTTCGAGACGGGCCGCACGGAAGAGCGGGGTGAATCCTTCGCCCAGGCAGAGCTTGAAAGCGTCGTCGCGGACGGGGAGGAGCTCGCGGTAGCGCCACATCGTCGGCTCCCGGCCGGCCAGGGATTCGCGCATGAGGCCGGCCCGCGCGGCGTCGAGGTCGTAGCGGACGAGGAGCGGCTTGCCGCACTTGGGGCAGAGGTTCCAGAGCTTGTCGGCGTCGAGCCGCTCGCCGCATAAGCCGCATTCGAGGTGGGACAGGAAGCTCGTCGGGATCATGGGATCAGGTCTACCATATTTCCCCGCGGCCGGCAACCGCTCCCGGATCAGCTTGATGAGCTCGGCCGCTTTTTCGGCGAAGGACGGGTGGGCCGCTGCGAGACGGGCCAGGTCGAGGGCCCGGTCGAAGGATCCGGCGTTGTGGTAGCCGGCGGCGCCGTTGTACTGGCAGGTCGCCTTGGTCGCCTGGACGGAAAGGATCTGGACCCTCTTTTTCACGACCAGGCGGGCCTTGCGTTCCGGAGCCATCTCGGAGGCTTCGATCTCTTCGATCTTTTTCTCCATGCTTTTTGCCTTATCCTCGAGCGAGAGGGCCGCCCCGGCGAAATAGATCCCCGAATTCAGCCAGTCCCTGCGGTCGGCATAGAGCTTGCCCAGGTAGTAAGCCGCGTCGCTCTCGGACGGCTCGATGTCCAGGGCTTCGCGGAGGTCCTTTTCGGCGTCGTCGAGGCGTCCCTGCCGGTAGGCGACGATCCCCGAGAGCGTCGCGACGTCGCTCACGCCGACGAGCCGGACTTTCGCCGACTCGATCGCCCGGCGGGCCTCTTCGAGGCGCTCGAGCTCGTTGAGGTTCCAGGCTGTCCAGTAGTAGGCTTCGCCGATGTAGTAGGTCCCGAGCTCGAGGAGGCGTCCGAGGACGGCCAGGGCCTCTTCTTTCCGCCCGAGGTAACTGAGCGAGAGGCCCTTGCCGAGCAGGGCGTCCCGGTAGGTCGGCAGGAGCGTCAACGCCTTCTCGTTCCATTCGAGACAGCTTTCGATCTCCTCCACCTGGAAGGCGACCTTGGCCAGGGAGATGAGGACGGATAAGGATCCGGGGATCCTTTCATGGACGGCGAGATAGTGCCGTTCGGCGGTCAGGAGCTTCCCGGCGAGAAGGGCGGCCTCGCCGAGGTAGTAGTGCGCCTCCGAGAATTCCGGGTCGAGAGCGAGGAGCGCCTCGAGCTGGTCCGGCTCGATGGACGGAGAGACGGCCGCTTGGAATGCCGCCAGGCGCGAGCCGGGATGGGCTTCCACGTACATCTTCGGAGCGAGCTGATCCTGGAACTTGAAGAAATAGGTCGCCCGCAGGGCCAGGCGAAGGGCGGCCGCCAGGTCATCGGTCCGGGCCCGCTCTTCGAGCTTCTTGTCCAGGTCCGGGACCCGGGCCCTCGCCCAGTCGGAGAGGGCCTCGAGGCTGCGCCCGCCGGTCTGTTCGATCCCCGGACTGCCCTTGATCTTGTTCGGCAGTCCGGACAAGAGCTCGAGCCACGACGCGTAGGCAGCGAGCGCCGGGTCGGCGGCGACGAAAGCGGCCAGGTCCCGCGCCGGCTTCCCGGGGAGGATGCCGAGCTCCTTCTCGCGCAGGTCCAGCGCGACGGCCGACCGGACGAATTTTTCGGAGACGGCCGCCCGGCATTCCGGGACGGCCAATGCCTCCTCGTAGATGTCCCGGGCGTCCTTCAGCGCGGCGTAGTGGCCCCCGGCGTAGAGTGCGTCGGCAGCCGCGATCCGCGCGTCCCAATCGACGGGCGGCGGAGCCGCCGGGACGACGGCCGTTTTCTCGACGGGCGCGCAGACGGCAATCAAGGACAAGGCGCAACACAGGAGGGCCGGCTTCCCGCCTCGCGTCATGTCTTCACCTCCGCCGCTTCCGGCCGGTCTTCAACCCCAGGCTCCTCTCATTCAAGAATTCGTCCGGCTTGCCCGTAATGTTTAGACCACGAATTCCGGTAAAGTTAATTTACTCCCTTGTCATTTCCTTTACACCTGTCGTGAAGAGTTTTCAGTGGCCCATACCGGTTTTCGTCTCCGGGCCGCCAGAGGATGCGCTAACTAGAACGCGAAAAATTGGCATAATATGTGCAGCAATGAACGTCCGCGAGAAAGGAGTCGAGATGAACACTGCCCGCCTCTCTATCTTGAGTCTGATTACAGCCGCGATCCTCTGCGTTTCACAGGCCTTTCCCTCTTCCGCCTCCCAGACCCAGGCCAAGCCGGAGCGCGTCGAATCCGCGCGCTTCCAAGTGACCAAGGCCCCCGACAAGATCACGATCGACGGCGTCCTCGATGAAGAGGCCTGGGCCGCGGCCCCGGTGATCCCCTTGCCCTTCGAATGGCAGCCGGGCGACAATGTTCCCGCGCCGGTCAAGACCGAGTGCCTTGTCACCTACGACCTTCACAACCTCTATATCGGCTTCCGCTGCTTCGACCCCGAGCCGAAAAAGATCCGGGCCCATCTCATGGACCGGGACGACACCGATACGCTCATCCTCGACGACCACGTTAGCTTCATGATCGATTCTTTTAACGACGAACGCCGGGGCTTCCAGTTCCGGGTCAATCCCGTGGGCGTCCAGGCCGACGCCAACTTTAGCGAGTCGGAAGGCTACGAGGATTTCTCCTGGGACGCGATCTGGGATGCCGACGCGAAGATCACGGACTGGGGCTGGGCCCTCGAGGTGGCCATCCCGCTCAGCCAGCTCCGCTTCCGCAGGTCCGACGGGCCCCAAACCTGGGGCTTCAGCGCCGAGCGGTCATGGCCGCGCGACACGCGACACCGCATGACCTCGCACCCCCGCTCCCGGAGCGTCAACTGCATCATCTGCCAGTTCAACAAGCTGACCGGGTTCGAGGGTGTCACCCCGGGCCGGAATATCGAGATCAATCCGACATTCACGGCCGGCCGGACGGACGCCATGAGTTTGGCCGAATACCCGGATGGGTCGCTCGAACGGGGCAAAGCCGACTACCAGCCCGGCCTGACAGCCAAGTGGGGGATCACCCCCAACCTCATCCTCAACGCCACGGCCAACCCCGATTTCTCCCAGGTCGAGGCGGACGTCGCCCAGCTCGAGGTCAACCGCCGCTTCGCTCTCTACTATCCCGAAAAGCGCCCCTTCTTCCTCGAAAGCGCCGATTTCTTCCTGACTCCGGTCCAGGCCGTCTTCACCCGGACCGTCGCCGACCCGGCCTGGGGAACGAAGCTGACCGGCAAGTCCGGCCGCACGGCCATGGGTTTTTTCGCCGCCCAGGACGAGCTCACCAATCTCATCTTCCCCTCGAACCAGGGTTCGATGCAGGGCTCCCTCGACCAGAACGCCTACGGCGGCGTCTTCCGTCTGCGCCAGGACGTCGGCCGGATGTCGAC
>MEYF01000122.1:0-405 GCA_001775755.1 Candidatus Aminicenantes bacterium RBG_19FT_COMBO_65_30
GACGTGGCCATCTCGATCTCCGGCAACTCCGTCATCATCAAGAAGATCTCCCTGCCGGTCATGGAGAAGCAGGAGCTCGCCGAGTCCATCATCTGGGAGGCGAAGCACAACATCCCCTACCCCTACGAAGAAACGAACGTCGACTACGCCATCCTCAGGCCGTCGCGCTCGACCGACGAGAAGAACCTCGACATCCTTCTCGTGGCCGCCAAGAAGGACAAGATCGCCAACTACAGCAACGTCATCAACCAGGCCCGCAAAAACCTCCAGAGCATCGAGGTCGACGTCTTCGCCCTGCAGAACGCCTTCGAGGTCAGCTACCCCGAGACCTTCAAGGAAAAGACGGTCGCCCTCATCAACATCGGGGCCAACATCACCAACGTCGTCATCGTCGAGCGGGGCACG
>MEYF01000122.1:418-7404 GCA_001775755.1 Candidatus Aminicenantes bacterium RBG_19FT_COMBO_65_30
GCGACCTGTCCCTGGGCGGGTTCTTCTTCACCGAGAACATCCGCAAGGAGCTCAGCATCTCGTTCGAGGAGGCAGAGAAACTCCTCAAGGGCATCCCCGGGAAGTCGACGACCCCGGACCAGTTCGCCAACCTCCTCTCGATGAACGTCCGGGACCTCCTCGACGAGATCGAGAAGACCTTCTCCTTCTACGAGGCCTCCGAGAAGCGGGAGAGGAAGATCGAGCAGATCATCCTCTGCGGCGGGCTGGCCAACGTCATGAACATGGTCAGCGCCTTCGAGACCAAGTTCCGGATCCCGACGGAGATCCTCAATCCCTTCCGCAATATCCGGGTCGATGACAAGAAGTTCGACGCGGTCTACTTCAGCGACATGGCGCCGATCTTCGGTGTCGCCGTCGGCTTGGCAACCCGAAAGGTGGAGAAGTAACCATGATACGGATCAACCTCCTAAAGCCGGAAACGAAAGACTTCAGGGAAACGGTCGTCACGCCGGGGATATCCGAGGAAAGAAGCAGGAAGGGCCCGAACCTCGGGAACCTCATCTTCTTTGTCCTCATCATTGGGCTCGGCGCCTTCTACTTCTTCCAGAAGAAGGCCTTCGACCGGGAGAACGCGCTCCTGGACACCGCCCGCCAGGAAAAGAGCCAGCTCCAGTACGTCGAGGCCAAGCTCGAGGAGCAGCGGATAGCCCGGGAATCCCTGGACAAGAAGATCACCCTCATCGAGGCCCTCAATGCCCGGCGCGACCTGGCGCCCCGCCTCATGGACGAATTGAGCCGCCTCCTCCCGGAATGGGTCTGGCTGAGCGAGGTGACGTACGACGATAATGGCATCCAGATCAGCGGCCGGGCCCTATCGAACAACCTCATCGCGGACTACATCTCCAGCCTCGAGGCCAGCCCCCAGATCATGAACGTCAACCTCGTCTCCTCGACGCAGAGGACCGTCCAAGCGGACCAGTACTTGGAGTTCTCCCTGCGGGCCCTGATCGAGAAGAAGCCGGCGCCCGTTCCCGCTCCCGCCAAGACGGAACCCGCCGCGCAACCCGCCGACAAGAAAGGGGTGAAGCCATGAAAAACTGGCCCTGGTACGGATACATCCTCCTCGCCGCCTTCATCTTCGGCCTGGCTTTCTTCTTCTATTTCAGGCCCCAGAACATCAAACTCAAGGCCCTGACCGCCGAGCGGGTCAAGGTCGAACAGGAGGTCCAGAACCTGAAGCAGAAGAAGCGGGAGCTGGACAGAATCGTGGCCGATATCGCCGCCATGACCGCCAAGCTCAAGACCCTCGAAGTCAATATTCCCCAGAGGAAGGAGACGGCCGACATCCTCCGGCAGATCCAGGCCCTCGCCTACGATTCCCGGCTCGACGTCCTCCGCTTCGCGCCGGGCGCGGAGATCAACATGGAGTTCTACGCCGAGTGGCCCATCCCCATCCAGGTCTCGGGCAATTACCATAACCTCGGACTGTTCTTCGACCGCCTGAGCAAGTTCGCCCGGGTGTTCACGATCGAGAACTTCACCATCAGGGCCCTGTCCACCCAGACGGAGCAGAACACCGTCTCCGCCGACTGGACGGCCAAGACCTACTTCTTCGCCGAGACGCCGGTCGCCGCCCCGGTTAAAAACCAGTGAGGCCAAAACGATGAAAAAAGCAGCCCTCGTCATCCTATTCCTCAGTCTGACAAGCCTGGTCCCTCTCCTCGCCCAGGAGACGACCGCCGCGCCGCCGCCCGAGGCCGCGCAGACGGTCGCTCCCTGGACGGCGTTCACCTACAATTCGGAAGGCCGCCGGGACCCCTTCAAGGACCTCCTGTCCGGGCGTGACCTCAGAGAGAAGACGGCCACCGGCGAACCCCAGGTCTTCATCGACGACCTCGTCCTCTTCGGGATCGTCAAGAACAACAGAGTCTTTACCGCCATGGTTGGAATGCCCCAGGGATTCCCCATGTTCGTCAAGGTCGGCGACAAGCTCGCGGACGGGTACGTCCTGTCCATCAGCGAATCGCAGGTGGTTTTGCGGAAAACCCACGACCGGGGCATCCCCCTAATAAGGACAAGAGACATCGTCAAAGAAATCACGGAGGAGCTGTAACATGAAAAAGAGAATCCTGCCAGCCGTAATCATCGGCCTGTGCGTGCTTTTTTTCTCCGTCGCGCACGCCCAGGGCCCGGGCCCCGCCATCAATATCAGCAAGATCCAGGTCCAGCCGGGCACGCTCTCGACGAAGCTGGTCATGGAAACCGACGGCCGGCTTTTCGTCCAGAGGGCGTACTACCTGGCCGAATCCCCCCAGACCCTGGTCCTTGACCTGGTTGGCGCCCAGACGGCCTCGGCGCCGATCGTCCCCTCCTCCGAAGCCGCGTTCATCCGGGATTTCCAAGTCCAGAAATCAGGGACTCAGGATCTGCGCCTCCTCGTCCGCCTGAGCGAGCGCGTGCCGGCCCGGGTCATCGCCGAGGCCAACCGGACGGTCGTCGAGCTCAACCGGATCCAGAGAGCCCAGGGGGGCTACCTCATCGACGCCGCCACCCAATCCGAGCTCGACCGCAAGGTCAAGAGTGAGATCCTCCTCAGCAAGCTGGATACGACCGCCGGCGCGGAGAGCGTCTCCGTCAAGGCCAAATTGACCGGGCCGGCCGTCACCCAGGTGTTCGCCCTGGAGAACCCGCCCCGCCTCGTCGTCGACCTCTTCGACACCGTCCTCGCCGCCAAGTCCGACGTCCGGCCGATCAACGACCCGCGGTCCACGGTCGAGAGGGTCCGCGTCGCCCAGTTCCTGGGCGCCGCTCCGCGGCCCATCACCCGCATGGTCTTCGACCTCAAGGAGCCGGGACTCTACGCCATGGACTCCCGGAACGACGGCCTCGTCGTGTCCTTCTTCCCGGCCGCCGCGGCCGCGGTAAGCGTCGTCCAGCCGGCCCCGCCGCCGGCCCCCGCCCCCGTGCCCGCCCCGGTCAAGTCCGAGCCGGTCGCCCTGAAGGCTGAGCCCAAGGCGGTCGCTTCCGAAACCTTCTCGCCGCCGCGCGAAGCGGCCGCTCCGGCCCAGGAGGTGAAGGTCGCCGCGGCCGAGGACCAGCAGGAAAAATTCAAGCCCAAGACGATCGCCGGCGAAGTGGAAAAATTCTCCGGCGACATCATCAGCCTCAAGATCAAGGACTCCGACCTCAGGGACGTCATCCTCTACCTGGCCGAGTTCGCCGGCTTGAATGTCGTCTTCGACCCCGACGTCCGGGGCGCGGTCACCGTCAACCTCCAGGACGTCCCCTGGGACCAGGCCCTGGAGATCATCCTCAAGCAGAACAAGATGGGTAAAACGATCGAGGGCAATATCCTGCGGATCGCCCCCATCAGCGTCCTGACCCGGGAAGAGGAAGAGCAAAGAAGGCTCACGGAAAGCAAGGAGCTCTCCGGGCCGGTCATGGTCAAGACGATCACCCTGTCCTACTCGAAGGCCAGGGACGTCGCCACCCTCCTTAATTCCAAGGTCTCGGCCCGCGGCGAGATCATCGTCGACGAGCGGACCAACACTCTGCTCATCTCCGAGGTCCGCGACAAGCTCGACCTCCTCGAGAAGCTCATCACCGTCGTCGACACCCCGACGCCCCAGGTGTCGATCGAGGCCCGCGTCGTCGAGGCCTCTACGACCTTCGTCCGCAACCTGGGCATCCAGTGGGGCTTCCGGGGGATCGCTGATGCGTTCTACGGCAACGCCACCTCTCTCCAATTCCCCAACAGCATCCTTGTCGACGGCGCCCTGATCCCCCAGGGCGAAGTGACCAAGGGCATCGGCGGGCCGCTCGGCGGCTACGCCATCAACCTGCCCGCTCCGGCCTTCAACACGGCCCTGGGCTTTTCCTTCGCCAACGTCCTCGACACCTTCCGGGTCGACATCGCCCTGTCCGCCCTGGAGACGGGAGGCGACGGCAAGATCATCTCGCGGCCGTCCGTAGTCACGCAGAACAACCAGCAGGCCGAAATCATCCAGGGCCGCCAGATCCCCGTCCAGACGGTGGCCAACTTCACCGTGACGACCCGGTATGTCAACGCCGCCCTCGAGCTGCGGGCGACGCCGCAGATCACGGCCGAGGGGACGATCATCATGACCATCGAGATCCAGAACAACGCGGCCGACTTCGCCAACCTCGTCAACGGCATCCCGCCGATCACGATGCAGAGCGCCAAGACGACGGTCATGGTCCCCGACGGCGGCACGACGGTCATCGGCGGCATCTACCGGACGGAGGACTCGGTCACCCGCGAGCGGGTGCCCTTCCTCCACCAAATCCCGATACTGGGCTCCCTCTTCAAGAACTTCGCCAGAACGAAGCAGAGCCGGGAGCTGCTGATCTTCATCTCGCCCAGGATCATCAAGTAACAGGAGAGAACGAACCATGAAAAAGATCGCACCAACTCTCAAGGTCCTGGCGGTCGCGGCCGCCTTCGTCATGCTGGCCGGCTGCAACACGCTGTCGCGGAACGCCGAGTCCAGCAGCATGATCGTCATCGAGAGCATCACCGGCGAGACGATCGAAGGCGACGTCGTGGCCTTCCTGGAGTCCGACGTCCTGGGGACCGGCGGCATCATCGGGGCGGACACGGCCACGGCCAACATCATCATCCGCATGATCAACCCCGACCCCATCAACGGCCCGTCGCAGTTCAACGACGTCGTCCTGACGAACTACCGGGTGACCTTCGAGCTGCCGGCCGGCCCCGGCACGCCGGGCGTCGACTTTCCTTTTCCCTTCGACGGCAACTTCTCGACGGTCCTCTGCCAGGTCGACAATTCGACCGCCGTGCCGTTCGTGGTCGTCCTCGCGGCGGCCAAGCAGGCCGCGCCGCTCGTCGGGCTGGTGGGGACGACGACGGTCCTCGAACTGAAGGCCAAGATCGAGATCTTCGGCCACGACCTGACCGACAAGCCCGTCGCGGCGACCGGCTACCTGACGATCTACTTCGGGGACTACCAGGAAGCGGTTCCCGCGCCGAAGAAGTAAACGAAGCAAGCACGCCGACCACGGGGCTCTTCCTCCGGGAAGAGCCCCTTTTTTTCGGTTCTTCTCCCGATTCCGGGAAGTTCCTCTCTCCGGCTTCGCTCAGGATATCGCCCCTCGCATCCCCGCGCCCCGGAAACCTCCGTAAACGGTTTCCCCCGCCTCCGGCGGGTCCCCCTTCCCTCACGGGGGCTTCGTGGCGACATCCATCGCCGCCTCGAGAGGATTCCCGGAAAAGGGAGAAGAACCTTTTTTTCTCCCCCACCCCGTCGAGCCGACTCGCCTCGACGGGGCCTCCTGCGATGCCCGGAGCTGAGGGGATCGGCGAAGGGAGCATAAAGCGGGGACTCGGCTCTTGCCAATCGGACATAATGGAGAGTCACCGCAGCGGACGGAGCCGACCCCCGAAGCTCAGGCCTCGCGGAACGGCGAGTAGGAGAAGACGATCGACTTCTTCAGGCGGATCTTGGGCAGGGACTCGCGGAGCGCCCGGTCGATCGTCTCGCGCTCCGCGGCCTTGAGGATGAACTGGACCCGGGAGACGTCCCGGACGCGGGCCACCGAAGCGAAAGCCGGGCCGAGGACTTCGAGGCCGGGGGCGCGTTTCTGAAAGAGCGCCCGAAGCTCCCGCGACTTGGCCCCGAGCGTGCGGACGTCGCGGCCCTGGATGAGGACTTCGGCCAAGGCCGTGAAGGGCGGATAGTCCAGGACGCGGCGGAACTCGACTTCCCTGTCATAGAAAGCCCGGTAATCGCCCGCCGCGGCCGCGGCGATGGAAAAGTGGGCCGGCGCCGCCGTCTGGATGACGGCCTCCGCGTCGGGCTCGTCGCGACGGAAGTCCAGCATGGCCGCGACCGCCTCGAACGTCTTCTGGCCGGCCCGATAGTCGGAGAATCCCAGGAGCGATTCGGGCTGGAGGATACCGACGAGCTTGACCCTCGGGACTCCCGGTTGGTGGACGAGGAGCTGGGTCCCGACGAGAAGAGGGATCCTGCCCTTGATGAAGTCGGCCAGGAGCGTTTCCCGCTCTCCGGGTCTGCCGGCCGTGTCCGCATCGAAGCGGCCGACCCGGACCTTGGGGAAAAGCCGGCCGAGTTCTTCCTCGACAGCCTGGGTTCCCGCCCCGCGCTTGAGGACGACCTCGCCGCCGCAGCCGGCGCAGGCCTTCCGGACGTCCTCGGAATGGCCGCAGTAGTGGCAAACGAGGCGGTATTCCGCCTTATGGAAGACGAGCGGGATGTCGCAGCGGGGACAGCGGGGAACGCGTCCGCATGAGGAACAAGCCAGCTGCGAGGCATAGCCCCGCCGGTTGAGGAAGAGTATGGCCGCCTCCCCTTTTTCCAGGTTCGCCCTGAGCTTCCTTTCAAGGTCGCGGGAGACGAGCGGAATTTCGCGGGGATGGTCGACCAGCGTCACGCCGGCGCGCGGCGGCTCCGTTTCGAGCTCGATCAGCGTCCCCTGCCGCCGGGCTTCGGTGAAGGCTTCGACGGTCGGACGGGATGACCCGAAGACAACGACGGCTCCTTCCGACTTGGCCCGAAGCCAGGCGCCCCGCCGGGCGTCGTAGGAAGGGCTCTCGGCCTGGAAGTAGGACTCCTCCTGCTCATCGTCGACGACGATGAGGCGGAGCGGACCCGTCTCCAGGAAAAGGGCCGAACGCGTCCCGGCCACGAGGGCGGCGCGCCCGCTCTTCAGCACGCGCCAGGCTTCCTCCTTCTGGTTCTCCGTCATCCGGCCGTGGAAGACGACGGCCGTCCGGCCGTAGGCGCCCTTGAAGCCGACCGCGAGCTCTTCGGTCGGGGCGACCTCGGGAAAAAGATAGAGGACCCGGCCGCCGGCGCCGACCGTCCGCCGCACGAGGGACTGGAAGGCTGCCCGCCGGGACGATGCTGAGCCGAAGAGGTAGAAGCTGCCGAACCGCCCACCGGCGATTCTCCTCTCGACCGGCTCGAGGACGCCGGCGTCTCGCAATGGCTCGGGGAAGACCA
>MEYF01000122.1:7503-13810 GCA_001775755.1 Candidatus Aminicenantes bacterium RBG_19FT_COMBO_65_30
CTTTCCCGCCCGTCTTCCTCTGGAGGAAAATGGGGCTTCGCCCCTTGGGGGCCCCGGCGAGGACGGCGGCCAGGGCCCGTTCGTTCGGACCGAGCCCTTTTTTCCCGAGCCCCTCCCGTCCGAGATCCGTCAGAAGGACAGAGACCTTCGTCTTGAGCGCGAGCGAGGGGGGCAGGGACGCCTGGAGCACCTCGCCCCATGACGAGTGGAATTCCCCGCTCAGGCGGCCGGTGAACTCGAGGAAGCGCTCGTCCCGGAAGGGCCTGTCGTCGAGGACCTTGACAAGCTCCTTGACCTTGATCCCGGCGGCGGGCGGCTCGGTCGTCAGCGCGACGATGAAGCCGTTCTGCCGCCGCGTTCCGAGCGGCGCGACCACCCGCGAGCCCGGCCTGGCGGCGGGACGGTATTCCTCCGGAACGGCATAGAGGAAGGACTGGTCGAGGGGAAGCGGAAAGACGACCCGGGCGAAGACGGTCATTTTCTGCCGACGAGGGCCATCACCTTCTGCATGTCCTCCCAGACCATGCGCTTGAGCTCCCGGTTGCCCTCGTTCCGGACGAGATAGGAGGGGTGGAAAGTGGGCATGACCGGGACGCCGCGATAATCCCCGAAATGACCGCGCCGGGCCGTCATGCCTTCGCGGCCGGGGACGAAATAGTCCGTCGGCGTCTTCCCCAGGGTGACGATGACGCGCGGCCGGATGAGCTCGATCTGGCGGACGAGGTAGGGCGAGCAGGCCTCCTCCTCCTCGCTGTGGGGAACGCGGTTGTCGGGCGGGCGGCACTTGACGATGTTGGTGATGTAGACTTCGTCCTCGCGGAACTTCATGGCCGCGATGATCTTCCGGAGGAGCTGGCCGGCCCGCCCGATGAAGGGCCGGCCCTGGGCGTCTTCGTCGCGGCCCGGGGCCTCGCCGATGAACATCAACTCGGCCGAGCGGTTGCCCTCGCCGGGGACGGCGTGCGTCCTGAGCTTGTGGAGGGCGCAGAGCCTGCAGACGAGGACCTGCCGGTCGAGCTCCTCGAGGGCCTTCCTTTCGGCGGCGGTCGGCGCGGGCCTGCCGGCGAGGGACGGGAGCGAGGGAGCCGCAGACGGCTCTCCCCGGCCTTCGTCTTCGGCCGGACGCAGGGCGAATCCAGCCCCGACCTCGGCCAGGAAATCGACTTGGTTGCGGAGGTCCTCCCAGATGTCAGCGGCGCTTTTTTTCAACGGCGGCCTCGACGCGGTCGAAGATGACGCGGCTCGCCTCCCGCTTGCTCAGGAGACCTGTCTCCTGGACGGGCCCGGAGGGGGCGATGATGCGGACGGAGTTGTCGTCGGTCGCGAACGCCTTCCCTTCGCCCACGGCGTTGGCGACCATGAGGTCGGCGTTCTTCGCCGCCAGCTTCTTGCGGGCGTGGGCCAGGATGTCGTGGGTCTCCGCGGCGAAGCCGACGAGGAACTGGCCCGGCCTCTTCTTCTTGCCGAGGAGGGCCAGGATGTCCGGCGTCTTCTCGACGGCCAAGGTGGATCCGATCTCTATCTTCCCCGCCTTGCGCGCCCGGGGAGCCTTGAATCGGAAATCGGAGACGGCGGCGGCCATGACCACGATATCCGCCTTCGGGAAGGCTTTCAAACAGGCCGCCTGCATTTCGGCCGCGGTTTGGACGAACTCCGTCCGGGCCCCGGCCGGAGGGACGAGCGAGGTCGGGCCGGAGACGAGGATCGTCTCCGCCCCGCGGGCGACAGCTTCGCGGGCGAGCTCGTAACCCATCTTCCCCGACGACGGATTGGAGAGGAAACGGACGGGATCGAGGTGTTCGCGGGTCGGCCCGGCCGTGACCAAAACGGTTTTTCCCTTGAGGCTCGCCGTCCGGCCGATGAGTCTCATCCCTTCCAGGACGATGGCCTCCGGCTCGGCCAGACGTCCCCAACCCTCGTCGCCGCAGGCGAGATAGCCTTTTTCCGGCTCGACGAATTCGGCCCCCAGGGCTTTGAGACGGGCGATGTTGGCCTGGGTTTGGGGATGAAGATACATGGCCTCGTTCATGGCCGGGGCGATGAGGACCGGCGCGCGGGAGGCCAGGAAGAGCGTCGACAGGAAGTCGTCGGCGACGCCGCCGGCGAACTTGCCGATGACGTTGGCCGTGGCCGGGGCGACGCAGAGGAGGGCGATCTCCCGGGCCAAGGCGATGTGGCCGACCGTCCGGGCCAGGGGCTCCTCGAAGATATCGACGATGGTCTTCGTCCCCGAGAGACTACTGAAGAGCAGGGGCGAAATGAGCCGGGCGGCGTTCGGGGTCATGACCACCTGGACTTCGACGCCGCTTTTCTGGAATCCCCGGACGACCTCGCAAGCCTTGTAGATCCCGACGGACGAAGAGACACCTAGGGCGATTTTTTTCATGGACGGCCTTTCTTGAAGCTCCTCAGGACGGGTTTGAGCCCCTCGGCCATGGCGTCGGCCTTGTGGCGCGAGGCGACGATGACGGCCTTGAGGTCGGCCGCGGCCCGGGCGAGATCGTCGTTGACGACGACGAAATCGAACTCATCGTAGGCCCGGATCTCGGCCCGGGCGTTCCTCAGGCGCCGCTCGACGGCCTCCGGGTTGTCCTCTTGGCGCCGTTCGAGGCGCCGGCGGAGCTCGCCGGCGACGGGCGGCATGACGAAGATGAGGACCGCGCCTGGGAGGCGCGAGCGGACCTGCCGGGCGCCCTGGACATCGATGTCGAGGACGACGTCGCCGCGGCGGCCCTTGCGCTCGACCTCGGCCCGGGACGTGCCGTAGAGATGGCCGTGGACGCGGGCGTGCTCGACGAAGCGCTCCTCGCGGACCATGCGCTCAAATGTTTTCTCGGGAACGAAATGGTAATCGACGCCGTCCTTTTCCGAGGGGCGGGGCGGCCGCGTCGTGTGTGAAACCGAGAACCCCAGATCGCCGAGGCTTCGCCGGACCTTCTTGATGAGGGTCGACTTGCCGCAGCCCGATGGCCCGCTGACGACGAAGAGCATGTCGTTCGCTCCCCTATTCGATATTCTGGACGTGTTGACGGATGCTCTCGAGCTCGTTCTTGATGGCCAGGCTCTCCCGGGTGATGCGGATGTCCTGGGACTTCGAGGCCAGGGTGTTGGCCTCGCGGTTGAGCTCCTGGGCCAGGAAATCGAGCTGCCGGCCGACGGGCTCGCCGACCTTGGGCGACAGGAACTCCTCGAACGAGTCGAGATGGTTCTTGAGCCGGCCGATCTCCTCGGCCAGGTCGTAGCGCTGGGCCTGGAACGAGGCCTCCTCGGCCAGCTTGCCTTCGGACACCGGCACGCCCCCGTTGAGGTCGCTCAGGCGCTTCTTGAGCTTCGCTTTGAGCCGGGCCGGCTGACGCTTGAACTGCTCCTCGGCCCGGGAAACGAAGCGGCGCACGGCGGCGAGATGGACCCGGAGCTGGCGGGCGGTCTCCAGCCCTTCCCTGCGCCTCAGCGCGAGGACATCGTCGAGCGTCCGCGAGAAACCGCGCTCGAGGAAGGCCGTCTGCTTCGGACCGAGGGCCTTCCGGCCGACCTCGACGAGCTGGGGCACGCGGAAAAGGCTGTCGAGCGAGATCTCGAGGCGGCGGCCCGTCCGGCGGGAGACGCGGTCGAGGGAGGCCAGGATCTTCTCAAGGAGACCCTCATTCAACGTGAAGTTCCAGCTCTCGGCGCTGAGCGAGACGAGGTCGAGGAAGACCTCGACCCGGCCGCGGCGGATCCTCTTCTGACAGAGGACCCGCAAACGGTTTTCGGCCTCGCCGATGGGAACGCCCTTGTACGACCAGTCGAAAAAGCGATGGTTGAGGGTCTTGATGCTGATCTTCAGCCGCAGGGTGGGCGAGGCGAAATTCTTTTCGGCGAAACCGGTCATGCCTAGGATCATGGAACGAGCTCCTTTATGTCCGCGTCGCGTCTCACGCTTTCGGTCAGGCGCCCCCGAACACGGCCCGGGCGAGGCGGGGCTTCCGGGACTTGGCCTGGGCCATGGAGGTCCTTAGC
This sequence comes from Candidatus Aminicenantes bacterium RBG_19FT_COMBO_65_30, assembly GCA_001775755.1. Classification (GTDB taxonomy): domain Bacteria; phylum Acidobacteriota; class Aminicenantia; order Aminicenantales; family Saccharicenantaceae; genus RBG-16-66-30. The sequence continues at coordinate 11,503 of MEYF01000122.1, forward strand.
GCGTCCTGAGGTAATCCGACATGAGCCGGTACATCCGGTCCTTGAGGGCGAGTTTCTTTTTCTTGAGCTCCCGCTCCTCGTCGGCCTCGGCGGGCGTGAGGTAGGCTTTGCCGCGGATCGTCGCGAGCGCCTGTTCGCAAACCTGATGGTCGTCGTGGGCCCGGCGAAATTCGGCGTTTTCCCTGAGGAGAAGGTCCTTGAGTTCCTTTTCGTCCATCCGGTCGGTTCCTCCGCGGTCAGAATAACATATCGACCGCCCCAATTCAATTTGCCGGAGGGGACATGTACCTTCTGTACGTGTCCCCCTTCTTGGCCTTGACACCCGTCATAATAATGTTTGACAATACTATTCTGTTGTAATAGCATAGTCGTGTGATCGTGTCGTTCGGGGACAAGGAGACCGAGAGGATATGGGAAGGAGTCGAGATCACGGATTATCATGCCTAAAAGGAGCGGAGAATGAACAGGATCCCGAATATCCACCCCGGAGAGATCCTCTCCGAGGATTTCCTCAAGCCGATGGGCATCTCGGCTTACCGGCTTTCGAAGGGGGCGAACATCGACCAGACGAGGATCAGCGAGATCATCCGGGGCAAGCGCAGCGTCACGGCGGACACCGCGCTTCGCTTGGCACGTTTCTTCGGCAACTCGCCGGAGTTCTGGCTCAACCTCCAGGCCCACTACGACCTGGAGCAGAAGAAGCGGGAGATGGAGAAGGACTTGAAGAAGATCAGGCCGTTTTCCCCTATAGAACGCTCTCCTTATTCGGCGACAAACCGGCCGAAATGTTGACTTCACGGCCCCGAGTGGCTATACTGAACGCGCTTTCCGGCGGTCGCCGGATGGGCAATGGCTAGGTAGCTCAGTCGGTAGAGCGAAGGACTGAAAATCCTTGCGTCGGCGGTTCGATTCCGTCCCTAGCCATTTTTTTAGAACTTGTAGCTGACCGAAACCGACGGGACGACGATCTTCATGCCGTAAGTCCCATAATCCCAGATGAAATGGTCCCCGGGGCCTCTTTTCTTTCCCATCATGTATTCCAGGCCGAAGTCGAGCTGGAGGCCACCGATGCTCTTGCCGGCGCCAAGGGTCAAAACATTGAACGTGTGGCTCGGGAGAAAGACATTGAGGGGCGAGTAGGGACCCGGCGCCGGGTCGTTATAATAGCCGGCCCGTAAAACGGTTGACGGATTTAACGCATACTCGGCCCCGAATCGGAGTTGGAGCGTGTCCTTCCAGCCGAGGAATTCCTCATCCATCCCGGCATCTTCCATGAGCGTCACCCAGAAAGAATCCTGATAATCGGTCGTGAATCGGTCGAGCCTAGACCACTGGGTCCAATGAGCGTCGGCGCTTAGGAGGAGTCGCGGAATCGGCCGGAACGACACGCCGCCAGCGATCCATAGCGGCCAGGTGATCTTGCGCTCGAGTTCGGAGCTTCCGGGAAGCTCGAGGTAAGAGAGATCCGGCATGCTGGCCGTCCCGTTGAGCGCAACCGTTGAAGGCGTCCGGACGGTCAGGCCGAAACCAAGCTTCTCGGACGGCGTCACAAGCACGCCGAACGTCGCCCCGATCCCCCACCCGTTCATGTTTTCTTCGTATTGTCCCAGGCCTTCCAGGACAATAGCGAAAACCGGCATCTTGCGGCTGAACATGCCGTAGTTGAAGTTGACCGTGGCCCCGACGGAGATGATGTCGCTGAGCTTGACGGCGACGAGAGGCGAAAAGGATAGGACACCGATCTTACTCGACCAATCATAGGTGGTCCCGCTCGTGAGGTTGGCGAAATCCGCGCCGTCCCACATGGTCCCGAGCCCGGAGGGCGTACCGATGCCCAGGCCGAGGACGACCTTAGAGCTGATCGGCTTGTAATACCCCGCCAGGAAGCCCAAGTAGTGGGAGGTCTTGGTCTTGGCGTCGACAGTGGGGACTTCCGGGATGAGCGAAGTCAGCTTATAGGTCGCAGTCGGGATGAGATCCAGGGCACAGAATCCGAAGGTCGTCCGCCGGAAGCCCGCCGCGCCGGCCGGGTTCCAGAAGACGGCGCTGAAGTCGTCGGCCAGGCTGACATAAGCGCCGCCCATCGCCTGGGCCCGGGTGCCCAAACCGTTGAGGTTAAGCCCGTTCGCCGAGGACAGGGCTGGCAGCATGATAGCGACGGCGGCCAACGCAAAGATCGCTGTTCTCTTGGACATGTTCGTTTTCTCCAGTCATTCGAGGCGCGTATTCCATTATAGCCATTTTTTCGTTCTTCTCCCATTCCCGGGGCGGTTCATCGCGAGGCGGCAACGGGTGTCGCTCCGAGGCC
>MEYF01000122.1:13831-14924 GCA_001775755.1 Candidatus Aminicenantes bacterium RBG_19FT_COMBO_65_30
GCCGGAGGCGGGGGAAACCGTATAAGAAGGTTTCCGGGGCGCGGGGGCAAGGAGCGATATCCGTTGCGCAGCCGAGAAGATGAACCGCCCGGAATCTGGCTAAGGGCCTAATTCTTCCTGAACACGAGCTCCCCGGCCTTGTCGACGTCGATCGCGGCCGTGTCGCCTTCCCCGAACTCCCCGGCCAGGATCTTCATGGCCAGCGGGTTCTGGACGTCCCTCTGGATCGTCCGCTTGAGGGGCCGGGCGCCGTAGACGGGGTCGAACCCCCGCTCCGCCAGGAGCTCCTTGGCTTCCTTCGTGACCTCGAGGCCGATCTTGCGGTCGGCCAGCCGCTTCCCGAGGAGCTCGAGCTGGAGCCCGACGATGGCCCGGATGGCGCTTTTCCCAAGGGGTTTGAAGATGATGACCTCGTCGATGCGGTTAAGGAACTCGGGTTTGAAGTGCCCATCAAGGATCTTGCGGACCTCCTTCTCCATGGCCTCGTAGTCGAGGCTGAGCTCCTTGATGACCTGGCTGCCGAGGTTCGAGGTCATGATGACCAGCGTGTTCTTGAAGTCGACCGTCCGGCCCTGACCGTCGGTCAGCCGCCCGTCCTCGAGGATCTGGAGCAGGACGTTGAAGACGTCGGGGTGGGCCTTCTCGATCTCGTCGAGGAGGACGAGCGAGTAGGGCCGGCGCTTGACCGCCTCGGTCAGCTGGCCGCCTTCCTCGTAGCCGACGTAGCCCGGCGGCGCGCCGACGAGCCGGCTGACCGTGTGCTTCTCCATGTATTCGGACATGTCCAGGCGGACCATGGCCTTCTCGTCGTCGAAGAGGAACTCGGCCAGGGCCCGGGCGAGCTCCGTCTTGCCGACGCCCGTCGGGCCGAGGAAGATGAACGAGCCGATGGGCCGGCCGGCCTCCTGGATGCCGGCCCGGGAGCGACGGACCGTGGCGGCGACGGCCCGGATGGCCGTCTCCTGGCCGATGACCCGCCTGCCGAGGATGTCCTCCATGCGGATGAGCCGGTCGACCTCGCCCTCGAGCATCTTGGAGACGGGGATGCCGGTCCACTTGGAGACGACCTGGGCCACGTCCTCCTCGTCGACCT
>MEYF01000123.1 GCA_001775755.1 Candidatus Aminicenantes bacterium RBG_19FT_COMBO_65_30
AGTTTATGTCCTGGCCGGCGGCGTCAGCCTCATGCTGTTCGAGAAGGCGGTCGCCTTCGTCAAGTGGGCCGTCCGGGTCCTGGGCGCCCGGAATGGCCGAGGCGCCGGGGGCGGCGCACAGACGGTGAGCCAGGGGAACGTCGAGCAGAAAGTCAGCGTGGAGCAGGGCGGGGACAATCCGGGGGAGGTGAAGGCGGAGATCCTGACGAGGATATTCGATTGCACCACGGAGACGAACGCCGCGGTGGGGATGCTGGCCGTGGAGGTCGGACGTCTGACCGAGCGGGTAAACTTCATGGCCGGGAAGCAGGGCGAGCAGAACGGCGATGTCAGGGCGCTCACGGCCGCGGTCTCCGGGATGAAGGATACCTGCGCGCAGCGGTTGTTGATTTGCGAGAAAAGATTCTTCGGGTTGCACGAGAAGATAATCAAAGGCGAGACGGGGGCGGGCTGATGGAACTTAGGCGCGTCCCGATCTCCGAGGTCGTCCCCTGGGACAAGAACCCGCGGGGGATCCTGAAGGCTGACTTCGAGCGGCTGAAGAGGCAGATCAAGCGCCTGGGCGTCTATAAGCCGCTCGTCGTCTGCGAGGACGGGGGGAAGAAGGGGAGGCGGAGACTCGTCGTCCTCGGCGGGAACATGCGCCTCCTGGCCCTCCGGGAACTTGGGATCAAGGAGATCGAGGTCAGCGTCGTCAGGGCGCCGACGGACAAGGAGAGGATCGACTACTCCCTCAGCGACAACGACCGCGCCGGCTATTACGAGGAGGAGGCGCTCGCTGAGCTAGTCTATCCGCACCTCCAGGAGATAAACCTCGAGGATTTCAAGGTGGATCTCGGCAAGATGGTCGACCTCAAGGATGTGGTCGAGCGATACGGGCCGGACATCGACGACGGCGCGGATGATGTGCCGGAGATAGACGACACACCGGCCGTGACCAAGACCGGTGACCTATTCACGCTCGGCAAACATCGGTTGTCGTGCGGCGATAGCACGAAAGCTGAGGATGTGGCGCGGCTCATGCGGGGGAAGAAGGCGGACATGGTGTTCACCGACCCGCCGTATGGGGTCGAGATCGTGTCGCAGCAGGCGACATCTGGGGTGTCCAATTCTGCTCAACGGATTGCGAAGAGGGGCGGCGATTTACAGAATGATAATCTCACCCACGACCAGCTACTGGTCTTTCTAAACAAAACATTCGGATTAACCTTGACCGCTACGCGCCCCGGAGCCGTGTGGTATGTAACCGCGCCGCACGGATTAATGGGGCTCGCGTTTTCTGAGTCTCTCGCTGGTCTAAACGTGTGGCGACATTCGCTAGTGTGGGTTAAGGATTCGCTGGTTTTGGGACGGGCTGATTATCACTACCGTCACGAGCCAATATATTACGGGTGGTCTCCTGGGGAAGCGCACCTCTCGGTTGTAGATCGTACCCAAGATTCAGTTTGGGAGTTTCCGCGCCCTAAGAGTTCCCTGGAACATCCAACCATGAAGCCCGTCGAACTGATTGAGCGAGCGGTCTCAAACAGTAGCATCGATGGCAACCTTATCCTCGACCCCTTTCTCGGCTCCGGCACAACGCTCATTGCCGCCGAGAAGATGGGCCGTATCTGCTACGGCATGGAGATAGACCCGAAGTACTGCGATGTCATCATAAAGCGATATGCGGATTACATCGGAATCCCAGAGAAAAAGATCAGAGCGACTCGTGAAAAAGCCTAAAATTAAACCAGGCAGAAATGCTGCCGGAAGGTTCACGCGCCAGGGCGGGAAGGGGCGGCCGTTCAAGCCGGGCCCGGACGAGCGGAGGAACACCGCCGGCCAGCGGTCGAAGGCGGCCGTCGAGACGACGAAAAGGATCCGGGCCGAGATCCTGGCCGAGCTCGACCGCGAGGGCAGCTACAAGATAAGGATGCCCGACGGGAAGGAGCGCGTCTTCAAGGCCAGGAACTACGAGCTCCTCGCCCGGGTCATCGTGAGGCAGGCCCTTTCCGGGGACTATCAGTTCGTGAGCCTCGTCCTCGATCGGACGGAAGGGAAAGTGCCGATGCCGATCCAGGGCGGAGAAGACGACAAGCCCGTGCTCCTCAAGATCGTGCCGGCGGCGGGGGTGAAGGCGTGACAACGCCGGCGGCGGGCGTCTTCGAAGAGTGGCCGGCGACCAGGGTCTTCTACGACAACCGGGCCGCCGGGGACATGGTCGTCCTCAACGTCGGCGGCTCGGGCTCGAGCAAGAGCTACAGCATCCTCCAGCTATTCATCTCGAAGTTCTTCACCGAGCGGGACAAGAAGTTCCTGACGACGAGGAAGACATTCCCGGCGCTGCGGGGGTCGGCCTACCTCTGGGCGCAGGAGATGCTCTCGGCGAGGCGGCTCCTCGGCCGCGTCAACCACAACCGGAGCGAGCACACGCTCCGCTTCGCGCCGCTCAACAACTACTGGCTCTTCTCCTCCTTCGACGACCCGGAGAAGATGAAGTCCATGGAGTTCAATTACATCCACATGGAGGAGGCGAACGAGTTCTCGACCGACGACTTCAAGATCCTCAAGCTCAGGCTGAGGGCGAAGGTCGGGCTGGGCGAAAGGAATCACCTCTATCTGACTCTCAACCCGAACGATTACCACGGCTGGGTCCACGAGGACCTGATGCAGAAGGAGCCGCACAGGCTCATCCACAGCACCTACCTCGACAACCCCTTCTTCCAGAGGGACTCCGTCGCCTACCTCGAGTCGCTCAGGGACCAGGACCCGGAGTACTGGCGGGTCTTCGGGCTCGGGGAGTGGGCCCCGATCGGCGAGACGATCTACGGCCCGCTCGAGATCGTGCCGGAGCTCCCGGCGCCGGAGGAGACGATCTACGGCCTCGACTTCGGCTACAACAACCCGACCGTCCTCGAGGAGATAGGCGTCAAGGAGTGGACGATCGGGATCCGCGAGCTCATCCACAAGGCGCACCTGACGACGGCGGACCTCATAAAGGAGATGGGGACGGTCATCATGCCGGACTGGCGCAAGCGGCCGATATACGCCGACCCGTCCGAGCCCGACAGGATCGAGGAGATCCACCGCGCCGGGTTCAACATCAAGCCGGCCGACAACGCGGTCCTCGACAGGATCATGTTCCTGAAGCGGTTCAGGCGGCTGTCGCTCGCGCAGAACGACAGGACGAACTGGGAGTTCAAGGCCTACAAGTGGAAGAAGGACCGGCTGGGCCGGGTGCTCGACGAGCCCGTGAAGTGGCAGGACCACTCGCCGGACGCGGTCGGATACGGCGTCTGGACCCACCTGAAGCACAGGGGGGCGAAGAGGGTCTTCATTGGGTTCACCAAGGAGAACGTCTATTAGGGAGGCACCATGGGGATAAGATCGTATCTTAGGGCGGCGACCGACGCGCGCCAAGAGATCGCGAAAAACGCCCGGCTCGAGGGCGAGCTCAAGCGCCTGCAGTTCGCGAACATCCAGCTCGCGACGAAGCTTCTCATCGCCGGCGAGCAGGAGGGCGCGAAGTACAGGGGGAACGAGTACCTGACCTATGATCTGGCAGTCGAGGCGATCGACAAGAAGTACCGCGGCGTCGCCGACTGGGGCTGCCTCCAGACCGGGAACATCATCGACATCAGGGCGGCGTTCATAATCTCGGAGGGGATCCAGGTCCAGCAGGTCAAGAAGGAGGAGGGCGAGAAGGAACTCGAGTTCGCGGAGGCCTTCCTCGACTACAACAACCTCGACGAGGAGATGGCGCAGGAGTACGCCAAGGAGGCCGAGATCGAGGGCAAGATCCTCCTGAAGCTCGACTGGGACGAGGAAGCGAAAATGGTCGCGGCGCAGTATGTCTCGTGGACGGCCAAGAAGTACAAGGTGAAGCCGCATCCGAAGGACTACACGAAATATCTGAGCGTGGCCTGGACGCCGTCCGGCGCCGACGAGGTGAAGCTCGAGCCCCCGAACTTCGTCTACAAGAAGTTCGGCGGCCGGGTCAACGACCCGAACGACGCGGCCCCGAAGATAATGAAGTGCCTGACCCAGGTCGACAACCTCGACAAGGCGCTCAGGGACCTCCGGGAGATCGACCGGATCTTCGCGGCGCCCGTCCCCGTGATGGAATTCCCTGGCGACCCGGAGGCTGCGGAGGCGGCGCAGAAGAAGCTCGACGAGATAAACTGGAAGATAAAGAAGGCGCTGGCCACGAGCGGCGTCTTCAAGTACGTCCAGCCGGCCATGCAGGGCACGGACATGCTGCTCAAGGAGGTCGAGAGCCTGGGCGAGGTCATAAGCGGCGCGACCGGGGTGCCGGTCCATTTCCTCGGGTTCGTCCATCTCCTGGCGAACCGGTCCACGGGCGAGAACCTGGCGGACCTGCTCTACGCCTCGACGCTCAAGGAGCGGGTGACGTGGATCGGGGCCTACGAGGAGACGCTCGCCAAGGCCATGGCGATCGCGGACAGAGTGACCGGGAACGCCCAGAAGTCGACGGCCCTGAAGCCCGGCCTCCTCAAGGTGACGATTCCGTTCGTGACGCAGAAGCACTGGGAGGCGCTCGAGAAGATCTTCCTCCCGGCGGCGCTCGGCGGGAAGATCTCCGGCCAGCTCTTCCTCAGCAGGATCCCCGGCGTGAACGTCGACGAGGAGCTCGAGATGCAGAAGAGCGAGTCGAACGTGAAGCCGCCGGCGAAGACGGAGGACGCGCTCAAGGAGGACGACCTCCTCGACGACGATGTGGATTGACGGAAGGACTTGACAAAGCAATGGAAGGCCGAATATAAAGGGAGGAGAGAAAATGAGCCCCTATCCTAACGAGCACGCCTGCCGGCTCGAGGACCCGGACACGGTGAAGGTCCGGGGCTCGATCACGAAGAGGCACAACGGGAAGAGCTTCCGGATCCTGGTGGGGAGGCGCGAGGGGAAGACGACGAGCGAGGCCCAGGCCTACCGCTACCCGAAGGACGAGTGGACGGCCGACGCCGCGCGGGCGCACTGCAAGGCGGCCGGCGGGTCGTTCGAGGCCGCGGCCGCGACGCAGGAGATGAGCGGAGACGAGATCCTGGGCGCGGAAAACCCCATGCTTCCGGACCTCGAGGGGGAGTGAGCGACATGGACGAAAAGAAGCGGCTTATAACAACCCGGTCCCTGCCCAAGAGGATGGCTCCTCCGGCCCCTGACCCCGGCACGAGACCGAAGCCGATCCTCAGCAACAAGCTCAAACTTCGGCCGCCGGACATCCCGCGGGAGAGGCTGCCAAAGGCGATCGACCGAAGCGGAGAGAAGAAGGTGATGCTTACGACCCATGTCCACCTGGCGCCGAAGGAGAAGATCGCCGCGGTCTTGGACGAGGTGGTCACCATAGTGCAGATGAAGCCGGCGACCAAGGGGAAGCCCAGAAAATGAGGATCCTCGCCCAGCTCCAGGAGATGGCCTCCTCGGACATCCTCTCCATAATATCCGCCCGCGAATACGAGCGGATCAAGGCGAAGGACAAGAGCCCGCTCTTCAAGGCGTTCGTCATCGGCCACGAGGGGATCTCGACCGGCCGTGTCGTCGGGGAGGGGAACGTCGTCAAGCGCTGGCTCGCCTCCGCGATCCAGAAGCTCCACGAC
>MEYF01000124.1:0-18353 GCA_001775755.1 Candidatus Aminicenantes bacterium RBG_19FT_COMBO_65_30
GGGGACAGGATGCCGGCCGTCGATGCGGGCGAAGATCGCGGCGATCTCCGCCGCCGCGTCCGGGCCGAACTGGGCCGCGGCCCAATCCCGGTAAAGGTCGAGCGCGTCGAGGTGCCGCGCCGTTTCGGGCCAGTCGGCTTCGTAGTCGAGGACGGCCGGGCCGCCGCAGTTGACCTTCTTGACGAAGCCCTTGCCCTTGACGACGATGCCGGCCACGGCCGGGTAGTGGATGCGGTCGGCGAAATCGATGATCAGACGTCCATCGGTGACCTCGACCTTCTCGAAGTTGAGATCGAGGGCCCTGAACTTCCCGACCCTGGCGAAAATGTCGAAGTTATCGAGGACCTTGCGCCCCTGGAGGAGGACGTCGAAGACGCGGCCGCGGGCCCGGTCGATATCGCCTTCGACGAATTGAAGGGTCACGGAGTAGGCGCCGTTCGGGACAGGCAGATGGTAGCCGAAGACGCGGTCGCGGACGTCGCGGTAGACGGCGGACGCGGCCCCCGCGCCGGAAATCGATCGGTCCTTGAAGGTCACGAATCCGCCGGTGATGGGGCCGACGCCATCGGCCGCACGGTCGGGCGAGGTGTTCCAACCCTGGTCCCAGGCGGCCCGAGCGAGGGACAGGACGTTGGCTGAGAGGACCCGCGTCCGCCAGTGGATGCCGAGAAGCCCGTCGCAGCCGTAGCGCAGGGCGTCGGCCGCGTCGCGGCGCATCCGGCCGGCCCAGAGCTGGGGCGAGCTCAGGGCGGGGTCGTCCTCCATCCAGGGGATGGCCCAGAGCGAACGCCCCGCGATCCGGGCGAATCCGGGGTCCACGGGCGCCTTGCCGACTTCGCGGTTGATGCAGCTCATGGCCACGTCCTTGGGCAGGACCTGGTCGAAGAGCGTCCGGTTCGACGGCGGCCCGAGGACCCAGCCGCAGGTCGCCAAGCTGAACGGCGGCGCGGCCTCTTTCCAGGCTTGGACGGCCATGTCGAGGTCCGTGGTCACGGCCTTGATCGCTCCCGGCGGGGCATCGTCCCAGGTCCAGCCTTCCCACGTCCAGTGCCAATAATAATCGACGGGATAGGCCGCGGCGATCCGCATGAACATCGCCTTGTAGAGATCTTTGACGACGGCCGGGTCCTTGGGATCGCGGCCGGACTCGGCCAGGCGCTTCTTGACGAGGTCGGGAACGGTCAGCGGCGTCTCCGTCCCGACACAGGTCTTGACGCCGAGGCGCCGAGCCAGCGTGAAGGCGTCCTTGAAGACGGCGGCGGCCCGGTTGAACACCTCGTTCGAGGCCTCGGCGGTCGCCGGATCGGGGCTGAAGCCGTCCATGACGTCATTCCCGAAATCGTCGCGCTCGAAGAGGAGGCTCGCTCCGAAATGGAAATCGCCGGTTTTTTTCGCCTCGTAGCCCCAGTTGCCGCGGACCGTGTTCTGATAGCTCGCGGCGTAGCTCGCGGAGACTCTTCCGTCCGGTCCGAAATCGCCCTCCCGGCCGATCCAGACAGTGGGCTCGGCGTTGGGGGTGGCGCCCTTTTCCTTGCCGGGGTTTTCGGGATAAGTATGGAGGCCGAAGAAGTTCATCCGGAGCTTGGGCAGCTGCCCCAGGATGGCCTTGTAGTTCTCGAGGGTCCACCAGTCCGGGCCCTCGGGAAAATCGTGGAAGGGCTGGATGCCGCGGACGGCGAAAAGCGGGTGGCCCGTCTCGTCGATGTCGAGGGAGATACTCTTGGCCGTTCCGTCCGGGACGACGTCGCCCTCGAGGAAGAAACGGACGCCAAGCTTCTCGGCGAGCTGGTAGGCGCCGTAGAGGACGGCCGGGCCGCCGCCGCCGGCGACCAGGACGATGCTTTTTGATCCCCGCTTGGCCGTTTTCAGCCAGTAGTCCTCGGGCCCGAGGGCGGCGATCTTCGATGCGGCTGCGGCGTCATCCAAATCCCGGGCGAATGTCCCGCCTTTTTCCAGGACGGCCACGGCTCCGGGCGGGATGCGGGAAAAAGACCCGGCTTCCTTGAGGGCCGGGAGTTCGCCTGTCCTCAGGTAGAGATAACGGCGGATCTCGGCCGCCGCGGCGCGCTCGTGCCAGGAGGCGTCCTTGGCAATGACGACCGCGGGCGCCAGGCTTTTCCGGGCGCAGCCCGGCAGGGATACGAGGGCAATGGCCAGGAGAACGAAGAGGGGCTTGCCCTTCGATCGATGTTTCATCCCGGGCTCCTTGGTCCTTGTGCCCCTCATTCTATTACAGGCGCCGGCGCATTTCAACGCGGGCCCGAATCCGGATTGACGGACGGCGAATGCCCGCGATATGATCCGTTTGCCCATGACCACACGAGAGCGATTCAACAGGGTCTTCCGCCGGGAAAAGCCGGACCGCGTCCCGGACATGGAGTTCGGCTACTGGGACAAGACGATCGCCGTTTGGCACGAGCAGGGCCTGCCCCGCGACTGCCGGACGAACGAGGACGTCGAGCGCCGCCTGGGACTGGAGGGCATATCCATCATCCCCGAAGTCCCCATCCGGAAGGGGCTTTTTCCGGAGTTCGAGGAAAAGACTCTCGAAAGCCGGGGCGAGCGGCGCATCGTGCAGACCAAGGACGGGGCCCTGACCGAGATGCTCGATTACGATTCGTCCATGCCCAAGTTCCTCAAGTTCGCCGTCGAGACCCGGGCCGATTGGGAGCTGCTGCGCGACGAGCGCCTCAATGCCCGGCGTCCCGGCCGGGTCGGAGACGTCCCGGCGGCCGTCGCCGCGGCCCACGCCGCCGGCATGCCCATCCTCTTCCACTGCGGCTCGCTCTACGGCTGGCTGCGCGACTGGATGGGCCTCGAGAACCTGTCCATCGCCCTCATGACCGACCGCGCCTGGGTCGAGGAAATGATGGAACACGTTACGTTGATGGATCTCGAGTTCATCAGGAAGCACATCCCGGCGAGCGGGGTCGACGTCGCCTGGTGGTGGGAGGACATGTGCTACAACCACGGCCCGCTCATGTCGCCCCGGCTCTTCGAGGAGCTCATGGTGCCCCGCTACAAGCGGATCACGGACGCCCTCAAGACGCACGGCATCGGCGTCAACGTCCTCGACTGTGACGGCCGGATCTACGAGCTCGTCGCGGGCTGGCTCAGGGGCGGCATCAACTGCATGTTCCCCATCGAGGCCCTGCACACAGATCCCTTGCGGCTAAGGGAAGAATACGGGGAAAACGTGCTGTTGCTCGGCGGCGTGGACAAAATGGCCCTGATCGCCGGCCGGGACGCCATCGACAGGGAGCTCGAGAGACTCCATCCTCTGGTCGAGCGGGGCGGCTATCTGCCCTGCGTCGACCACCGCGTCCCGCCGGATGTCACCTTCGAGAATTACCTCTATTACCTCGAAAAGAAGAAAGCGATCCTTTAACGGGGACAGAGTATTGTGTCCCCCTATTTGCTGAGCTCGGGGGGAACGGGCCGCGCCGGCGTCACGATCTCGTTCGTGGCCGCGGCGATAAGCCAGCGGCCGTCGCGCCGGACGAGAAGCCAGCTGTCGACGCCCTGTTGCGGAGCCATGGCGAAGCCCGAGATCTGGGCTTCATAAAGGACAAGGACATGGGCCATGTCCCCGTATTCCCAGGCCTTCATGCGGACCACCTTCTCGGTGAATCCGCTCTCCTTCGGAACGACCGTCGCCTCGCCCCTCTTGAACGGCTTCTCGTAGAAATCGACGAAGTCCTGGATGAACCCGTCCAGGGTGAAGGCCGTCAGGGCCGTCCGGCTCGTCCGCAGGACAATGACGGCCTCCTTCATGAAGCAGGCCCGCACCTTGTCCCAATCGGGGAGCCTGCCCCCGGCGGAACTCACGAGGCCATAGATCCCGGCGACGAAATCACCGGCCGGCGGGGGCGACGCCTGGTCCGAAGGAGTTTGCGCTTGACCCGGAACGGCGGTCAGACAGAAAAGAACGACCGCCGCGGCTGCGGCGGACTTCCGGAAGGATCCTGTCTTCATGGCTTCTCCTCCTCTATTAACGCTCAGAACCTGGATTTCGCCTCGCGCGGCCAGATCTCGTACTCGGGGCGGTCGAATTGCAGGAATTCGATCCACTCGACCGTCCCCTGGCTAGGCCTTGGCCACCCGCTCCAGCCGCTTCATGATCGAGAAGATGAAGGCGGCGGACAGGATGCAGGCGCCGGCGAGGATGGCCCACACGGCCCAGAGCGGAAAGCGCTCCCAGAACCAGGCGGTGACCCCGACGAGGGAGTTGCCGACGGCCGTCGCCGCGAACCAGCCGCCCTGCATCGAGCCCTTGTACTTGGGGGGAGCGACGCGGGAGACGAACGAGATGCCGATCGGGCTGAGGAAGAGCTCGGCGATCGTCAGCATGAAATAGGTCGAGATGAGCCAGTAGACGGAGACCTGGGATTCGGCCGGGGCGACGAGGCCGCCGAGGGCCTTCGGGCTCAACAGGCCGATCGAGGCCACGATCAGGATGGCGTAGGCCGCGGCCGTCGTGAGCATACCGATGCCGATCTTGCGCGGCGCCGACGGTTCCTTGCCCTTGCGGTTCAGCCAGCCGAAGAGGCCGACGACGATCGGGGTCAGGACGACGATGAAGAACGGATTGAAGTGCTGGAACATCTGGGGCTGGAACGGATTGACCGCGGCGTACCCGCTGAAACGGAGGTAGGCCAGGACGCCGAAGCCGATGAACGCGGCCGCCCCCAGGATCCGGGCCAGGCTGCCCGAGGCCTTCCTCAGGAGGAAGACGAGCCCGAGGACGGACAGAAAGACCGAGAGGAGCCCGGTCAGGTCGAACCAGAGGTTGGTCGCCTGGCCCACGCTGGGGACCGTATAGTCTCGGGCGAAATAGGTCAGGGTGACGGCGCTCTGGTGGAAGGCCATCCAGAAGAAGATGACGACGACGAAGACGAGGCCGAGGGCGACCAGGCGCTCGCGCGTCTGCTCGCGGGTGAGCTCGACGACCTGGCCCTTGAGGGTCTCGGACTTGGCCTTCTGCCGTTCCGTGAGGTCGGCCGTCTTGTAGTGCTTGCGGTAGGCCCAGAAAATGGCCATGGAGATGATGAGGCTGACGCAGGCGACGCCGAAGCCGAAGTGGTAGGACTTGCTGAGGACGTTGATGTACTTTTCGGAAAAGGCCCTGAGAGTATCCAAGGTCACGGATGGGTCCTGGGCCTGGGCATAACCGAGCAGGGATGAGGCTTTGTCGGAAACGCCTTTGAGGAATTCGTTAGCCAGGGCCGGAATGTGGGCGTCATACGTGAATTCGGCTCGGCCCAGGATCCAATTGCACACGGCCTTGGAGGCCGACGGGGCGAACATGGCCCCGACGTTGATGCCCATGTAGAAGATGTTGAAGGCCCGGTCGCGCATGGCCGAGTATTTCGGGTCGTCGTAGAGGTTGCCGACGAGGGCCTGGAGGTTGCCTTTGAACAGGCCCGTGCCCAGGGCGATGACGGCCAGGGCGGCGACGATGAGCGGGAATCCCGTGTCCATGGCCGTCGGCAGGGTCAACATGACGTAGCCGATGAACATGACGACGATGCCCAGCTTGATCGTCCGGCCGTAGCCGAGGAAGCGGTCGGCCAGGAAGCCGCCGAGCAGGGGGAAGATGTAGACGCCGACTAAAAAAGTCGAGTAAACGGAGCCTGCGGTGGCCGCGGACATGCCGTACTTCGCCTGCATGAACAGGACGAAGATGCTGATCATCGTGTAGAAGCCGAAGCGTTCGCCCATGTTGGCGAAGAAGGCGACAAACAGACCTTTGGGATGTCCTTTGAACATGGTTCACTTTCCTCTCAGGATCGAGCCGAGGACGCCCCGGAGGATCGAGCGGCCGAGGTTGCTGCCTACCGACCGGGCGGCGCTCTTGGCCATGGCCTCGATCAGGGTGTCGCGAGACCGGCCGGCGGGACGCCGCGGCGCCTGGGGATAATCGGGATAAGTCCGGGGGGCCCTGGTCCGGCCCGGCTGGGGCCCGGGCGGAGGCGGATAGCCGTAGGGCGACGGCTGGGCCTGTGCCGCCGCTTCCCTTTCGACCCGCGCTTTGAGCATCTCGTAGGCCGACTCCCGGTCGACGGCCTTCTCGTAGTGCCCGAAAACGAGCGAACCCTGGATGACCGCCTGCCGCTCCGGCGGCGTGATCGGTCCGATCCGGCTGTGCGGCGGCAGGACGTAGGCCCGCTCCACGATCCCCGGCTGGCCCTTTTCGTCGAGGAAGGAGACCAGGGCTTCGCCGGTGCCGAGCTGGGTGATGACCGTCTCGACGTCGACCTTGGGATTCTGCCGGAAGGTCTCGGCGGCGGACCTGACGGCCTTCTGGTCCCTCGGGGTGAAAGCCCGGAGGGCGTGCTGGACGCGGTTGCCGAGCTGGCCGAGGATGACGTCGGGGACGTCGAGGGGGTTCTGGGTGACGAAATAGACCCCGACGCCCTTCGAGCGGATGAGGCGGACGACCTGCTCGATCTTCTCCATCAGGACCGGGGGCGCGTCCGTGAACAGGAGGTGGGCCTCGTCGAAGAAGAAGACGAGCCGCGGCTTGTCCACATCGCCGACCTCGGGCAGGCGCTCGAAGAGCTCGGCCATCAGCCAGAGGAGGAAGGTCGAATAGGCCCGGGGCGTCAGCATGAGCTTGTCGGCGGCCAGAATGTTGATCATGCCGCGGCCGCCGCCGTCCGTCTGCATGAGGTCGTCGAGGTCGAGGCCCGGCTCGCCGAAGAACTTGTCGGCCCCCTGGTCCTCGAGCGTCAGCAAGCCCCGTTGGATGGCCCCGATGCTGGCCGGCGACACCCGGCCGTATTCCGTCTCGAATTCGTCGGCGTGGTCGCCGGCGTATTGGGCCATGGCCCGGAGGTCCTTGAAGTCGAGGAGGTGGAGCCCGTTGTCGTCGGCGATGCGGAAGGCGATGCTCAGGACGCCGCTTTGGACATCGTTGAGGTTGAGGAGGCGCGAGAAAAGGAGCGGGCCCATGTCGGAGACGGTCGTCCGCACGGGATGGCCATGCTCGCCGAAGATGTCCCAGAAGGTCACCGGGCTCCCTTCGAAGGCGTAGTCGCCGAGTTTGAGGAGGCCGATGCGCTCCTGGATCTTCGGCGAGGCCGTCCCCGGCCGGCTGATCCCGGCCAGATCGCCCTTGACGTCGGCCATGAACACGGGGACGCCGATGCGGCTGAAGTGCTCGGCCATGACCTGAAGGGAAACCGTCTTCCCCGTTCCCGTCGCCCCGGCGACCAGGCCGTGACGGTTGGCCATCCTCGGAAGAAGCAGCAGGTCCTTCTCCCTCCTGGCGATCAACATGCCTTCGAGTGCCATGGTTCCCTCCCTTTTTTCTCCGGCCGGGTTACCAGCTCAGGCTCTCGCGAAAGAGGCCGGAGACGGTCCGCTCCAGGGCCGCGCGGAATCTCTCGACGGTCGAAACTTCCTCGCCGGTCCAGTAATCCTGAACCAACAGGGGCCGGCCGACGTTGACCTTGATCGTCGCCGGCACGCCCCACATGACGTGCGTTCCGAAAATGGACAGGGGCGTGACGGGGACGGAAATTCCGCTCTCTTTATAGAGGTTGTGGGCCATGAACGATACGCCCCGGCGGAAGCTCTCGACGTAGGGGTTCGGGTCCTTGGGCTGGACCCGGCCGCGGCCCTGCAGGGCGATGACCGCCCTCCCCTTCCTCAGGTAGTCCTGGCATTTGCGGATGGACTCGCGCTTGCTGCCGTAAAGGTCGACGGGTATGGACCCGATCTTGGCGATGTGGCCGGAGACGAAATCGACCATGAAGGAATAGAACGGATTGAGGATGAGATGGACGAATCCGCCGAATTTCCCCATGTGCCGGTGGAGATGGCGGAGGACGAGCTCGCTCGCGTCCTTCCTGTTGAAGATCATCTTGTTGGCCGTGAAATAGATCATCCGCGGCACGGTCCGGAGCAGGATGGCCACGTCCTTGTAGCTTCCGATGTGGTTCCCGATGATGATGTTCGGGCCGTCCATGACGAAATTCTCGCCGCCGCGGAGGTCGATCTTCTTGGGCAGAACGAACAGCCGCGTCACGACGTCGACGAATTTCTCGATACGCTGGAATTCCTCTTCGTAGGTGCCCATGGCCGTGGAGGTATTCTACCGAATCCGCAGCTGAAATTCAAAACTCGCCTTCGGAACGCGCGCCCTCTTGCGAACGCCGGACAAGCGTGCTAATTTAGGGCCCGTCACCAAATCAAGGAGGCCCCCATGGTCACTCTGATCCGCGGAGGAGAGGTCTTCGCGCCCGAGCCGCTCGGCCGGAAGGACATCTTGCTCGCCGGAGGGGCGATCGAGGCCGTGACCGAACCGGGCCGCATCCGGATCGACGGCCTCGAAGTCGAGACCGTGGACGCGGCCGGGAAAAGCGTCCTCCCCGGGCTCATCGATCCGCACGTCCACATCCTGGGCGGGGGAGGCGAAGGGGGTCCGGCGACGCGCGCCCCCGAGATCCGGGTCGAGGACATCATCGCGAGCGGCGTCACGACCGTCATCGGCTGCCTGGGGACCGACGGCGTCACCCGCCACATGACCTCCCTTCTGGCCAAGGCCCGGGCCCTCGAGATCGAGGGCGTTTCGGCCTTCATCTACTCGGGGTCCTATGAGATCCCGATCCGCACCTTGACGGGAAGCGTCAGCTCCGACCTCATCGTCATCGACAAGGTCGTCGGCGCCGGCGAGATCGCCGTGAGCGATCACCGCTCCTCCCAGCCGACGTTTGACGAGGTGGCACGGCTCGCGGCCGAGTGCCGGGTCGGGGGCATGCTCGGCGGCAAGGCCGGCGTCCTCCATCTCCATCTGGGCAACGGCAGGCGCCGGCTCGAATTCCTCTTCCGGCTCGTCCGCGAGACGGAGATCCCCATGACCCAGGTCGTCCCGACTCACGTCAACCGCAATCCGCAGCTGTTCGAACAGGGCCTCGAGTGGGCCGCCGGCGGCGGTTCCATCGACCTCACCGTCGGACCCGATCCCGTTCCGCCCGACCCCGAGGTCAGCTTGGAGGACTGCATCGCCGGCTTCCGCGGCATGGGCCTCCCCTTCACCCGGATGATGGCCAGCTCGGACAGCAACGGCAGCCTGCCCGTCTTCGACGAGAGCGGCCGGCTCGTCCGGCTGACGATCGCCACGGAGAAGGACCTCTTCCGCAAATTCGGGGACATCCTCCGCAAGGGCCTCCTGCCGCTCGAAACGGCCGTCCGGGTTTTCTCAACCAACGCGGCCGATTTCTACAAGCTCGGCAAAAAGGGACGGGTCGAGGCCGGCCGGGACGCCGACATCGTCATCGTCGACGGGGATCTCGGGCTGAGCGACGTCTTCGCCCGGGGCCGGTGGATGATGGCCGGCGGGCGGCTCCTCGCCCACGGCACGTTCAGCGCTTAGAGAGACGCCCATGGACGACAAGACCGCGCATCCGTCTGCCGAACCGACGGCGCCGCCGAATCCGTCTCAAGCCGCGCCGTCCGCCCCGGTTTCCGGAAAGCCGCCGAAATTCGGGGTCGCCCTCATCCCGCTCATCGCCATGGCCCTCCTCCTCGGCGTCGGCTACGGCGTCTACAAGATCAAGGCCCAGGTCCTTCTCGTCGCCGCCGCCTCGATCACCGCGTTCATGGGCCTCCTCCTCGGCTTCAAGTGGAAGGACATGGAGCGGGGCATCGTCGACAGCATCCACAAGGCCATGCCGGCCATCCTGATCATGCTCTCGGTCGGCATCCTCGTCGGCGCCTGGATGGCCAGCGGCACCATCCCCATGGTCATTTACTACGGCCTGAAGCTCATCTCGCCCAAGTTCTTCCTGGCCACGGCCTGTCTCGTCTGCTCCGTCGTCGCCGTCGCCTCGGGCACGTCGTGGGGGACGATCGGCACGGTCGGGGTCGCCTTCATCGGCATCGCCATGGGCCTGGGCATCCCCCTCGGCCCTGCGGCCGGGGCGGTCGTCGCCGGGGCCTATTTCGGAGACAAGATGTCCCCTCTTTCCGATATCCCCAATCTGGCCACGGTCATCTCCGGGTCGAATCTTTTCGATCACATCAAGCACATGATGTGGTCGGCGGTGCCGGCCTGGCTGGCCGGCCTCGTGATCTATTTCGTCGTCGGCTTGAAGTACGGCGCGGCCGCCGTCCAGTCGGACACCCTCGACCTGATCCTCGGCACGCTCAAATCGAGCTTCCGCTTCCACATCCTTCTGCTCCTGCCCATGGCCGTCATCTTCTATTTCGCCGTGGCCAAGAAACCGACCATCCCGGCCATGATCCTGTCGTCCCTCGTCGCCGCGGCCCTGGCCGTCGCCGTCCAGAAGATCCCGCTCACGGTCGTGGCCACGGCCATGAACTCGGGGCTCCCGGCCCGGACGGGCGTCGAGGTCGTCGACAAGCTCCTGGCCAAGGGCGGCATGATGAGCATGATGGAGACCCAGCTCATCGCCTTCACCGCCTTCGCCTTCGGCGGCATCATGCAGAGGACCGGCTGTCTCGCGGTCATTCTGGAACGGGTCATGAAGTTCACCAAGCACGTCTGGAGCCTCGTCCTGACGACGATCGGCGCGGCCGTCCTCTCGGCCATGATCACCGGCAGCTCCTATCTGTCGATGATCCTGCCGGCCGACCTCCTGGCGCCCGTCTTCAAGAAGAAGAACCTGGCCGCGAAGAATCTCTCGAGGATCATCGAGGAGAGCGGCGCCATCATCGTCCCGCTCATCCCCTGGAGCATGGCCGGGGTTTACATCACCGGGACCCTGGGCGTCTCGACGTTCTCCTACCTGCCCTGGGCCTTCATGAACTATCTCTCGGTCTTGATGCTCGCCGTCTTCGGCTTTACAAAGTGGACGATGTCGCCGCGCGTGCGGGAGGACGAGACCCAACCGGGCAGCTGATTAATCTTCGTCGTCGCCCTTCTCGGCCTTCTCTAGCGCCTTCTTGAAGAGCTCGTCGGCCTTGATGTGCTTCTCCTTCTGGAGCTCGAACGTGGCGTCGAATTTGCGGTCGAACTCGCTCTGCCGCTTGTGCTCCTTGACCAGGAGGTCGTCGAGCGAACCCTTCTTCCGCTTGGCCTTTTCGGACCGCAGGACGGTCCGGGTTTCGCCGTCGACCCAGAGGTTCGCCTCGCAACAGGGGCAGGTCAGCGAGAAGACATGGGCTTCATCTTTTGTCCCGGCCATGGGGTGAATGTAGCACAACCCGCCCGCCGCTTCAACCAAGAGGGACAGTCCCCGCCAGAGGGGACTGTCCCTCCTTTATTGCTCCGGCTCCGGCACAGAGGGACCGGCCTTTGCCTCTATCCTATGTTTTTTCAGTAGCTTGAACAGGCCCTGCCGGGTCAGCCCGACCTCGGCCGCCGTCCGCGTCCGGTGGTACCGGCAGCGGACCAGGGCCTCCCTGAGGAAACGTCGCTCGAAGTCGGCCTTGGCTTCGGAGAAACGATGCGAGGCCCGCGAATAGGTCTCCCCGGCCGGGTTGATCCTGGGTGAGAGGTACTCCTCGAGGATGAGGGGCCCGCCGTCGGCCATGACGAGACACCTCTGGATCTCGTTCTGGAGCTCGCGGACGTTTCCCGGCCAGGGATAGCGCAGGAGCATCTCCAACGCGACGGGCGAAAGGAAAGGCCGCGGCCGGCCCATCGACCGGGAGAACTCGTCCAGAAAATGGTTGAGAAAGAGCAACGCGTCGTCCGGACGCTCGCGGAGGGGCGGCAGGTCGATGGCGATGATCTTCAGCCGGTAGTAGAGGTCCTGGCGGAAGCGGCCCCGTTCGACCTCGTGGTCGAGATCCTTATTCGTGGCGCTGATGAAGCGGACGTCCACGGCGCGATGGCGCGTCTCTCCGACCCGGCGGATCTTTTTTTCCTCGAGGACGCGGAGAAGCTTGGACTGCAGGGGGAGCGGCAGGTCGCCGATCTCGTCGAGAAAGAACGTCCCGCCCGAGGCCTCCTCGATGAGGCCGGACTTGTCCCGCACCGCCCCCGTGAAAGAGCCCCGGGCATGGCCGAAGAGCTCGCTTTCGAGGAGCGCTTCCGGGATGGCGGCGCAGTTGACGGCGACGAACGGCCCGCCCCGACGCCGTCCCGTTTCGTGGATGGTCCGCGCGGCGAGCTCCTTGCCCGTGCCGCTCTCCCCGGAAATGAACACGGGGGCGTCGGTATCCCGGACTTTTTCTATCATGGCCCGGACACGGCGGACCGGCGGCGCCTCTCCCATGAAGGCGCCCCCCGCCAAGAGATCGGACGGCCGTGACGCCGCCTCCGCCGGACCCCCGGCGCCGTTCCCCCGCAGGAGGTAGAGGACGGGCGCCATGGCCAGGGTCAGGAACTCCAGGTTCTCCCTGTCGAAGGGCCGGCCGGCGCTGTTTCGGGCCAGGTAGACGACGCCCGCGGGGCGGCCCCGAAGCGTCCAGGGGTAGGACAGGACGCTCCGGGGCTGGCCGTTGCCGTCGAGCTCGAGGTCGGCGAAGAGCGGCTCCGAGAGAAGGTCCCGGACAAGGACCGGCCGGCCGATCTCGAGGACGCGTCCGACGATGGTTTCGTCGGCGTCCCGCCGGGCCCCGCCAGCGCCCGATGTCCTGTCCATGCCTCTTGACGCCTCGAAAATCCGGTTCCCTTTCCCGTCAAGCGCCCGGAAAAGGGCCTGGTCCGCCGCGACCTGGTCGAAGACGACGTCGGCGATCCGCGAAAGGAATTGCTGTGTCATGGGCCCTCGATGGGAATTTTCTCCGTCCCTTCAATAAAGCAACGCTCGGCGCGGCCCTATTTTCTCAACCTTGCGTCCCCTCCCGGGAATCTCCTAGAATAAGCCTACGGAATTCTCCGTTCCGCCGGATTTCCCGTCGAGGAGGCGTCCATGACAAAAATCGCCGCGATCCTGGGGGCCCTGGGCGTTTTGGGTTTTGGTTTCGCCGCGGAGCGGAAGCCGACCGTGGCCGACGCCCTGAAGAACATCCGTGTCCTGGTCGTCCCCGAGAACGGCCGCCCGGTCGAACAGACCGTAGCCGAGGAATTTCGCCGCGACCTGACGCCCCAGGCGGAAATCGTGACGGACGGACCGGGAAAGGGGGACGGAAGGAGCCTCTTCCGCATCGCCGTAGCCGACGAGAAGAGCGCTGCCGGGCCGACGCCCGACGCTCTCCGAAAGACCGGCGGGAAAAGCTGGATGTTCCTGAAGCTCGCCCCGGATGGGACGGGCGAACTCACGGCGTCCGCCCCGCACCTCCTCTACGCCCTCTATTCCCTGCTCAAGGATGACTGGCTCGCGCTCGACGCAGCCGGTTTCGAGTCCGGGAAGATCGTCATCCCCCGTTTTTCGCGCCTCGAGGGCGGCGACAACTACCTGGCTAATCCGAAGCGGGTCGCCGCCGGTTACGACGCCGAGCGCTCCGTCCGTGAGCTGGCCCGGCTCGGCTTCAGCCACATCCCTGTGAATGCCCTGGCCAAGGACATGCCCGCCGAACAGGGGCCGCCCGGGGAGATCTACTACCGCTTCTATTATTTCAGTCCGGACCTCGACCAATTCGTCGAAACACCCCTCAATGCGGGAGCTTACTCTCCGGAATACCTCGAGGCCAATCTGACTCTTCTCAAGGAGAACGCCCGCCTGGCCGTCAAGTACGGCCTGACGCCCGGCCTCAACATCAGCTCGCCCCGCTCGGTCCCCGACGCCGTCCTCGAGAAGTACCCCTACCTCCGCGGGGCCCGCGTCGACCACCCTTTCCGCAGCTACCGGCCGCGGTTCACGCTGACGCTGTCCCATCCCGCCGTCCGCTGGCACTACGCCGAGCTCATGCGACGGCTGATGCGCGAGGTCCCCGAGCTCGGCTACATCTACCTCTGGACGAACGACAGCGGCTCGGGCTTCGAGTACACGGCCAGCCTCTACGCCGGCCGCAACGGCGGAGCGTATCTTGTCCGCGAGTGGAAGTCCCACGAAGCCGTCGCCAAGGCCGCCGCGGAAAACGTCCTGCGCTACTTCCGGACGTTGAAGGACGCCGCCGCCGAGACACGGCCCGACTTCCGTCTCCTCTTCAACCTCTTCTCCTTCTCGAACGAGGAGGAGTTTATTCTCGACGGGCTGACCGAGGGGCTCGACCTCTGGGTCGCTCCCAGAGAGCTCGACGACTCGCCGCGCGGCCGGCGGCTTAAGGCGCTGCCGACGAAGGGCAGCGAGATCTTCACGACGACGCGGCTCCAGAACAACTACCTCCTGGGTATCCCCTCGCCCTGGCTCGCGGCCGAAGAGGTCCGCGGCCTCCAGGCGGCCGGCTTCGACAAAGCCCAGGTCACGGTGGACCCGTCGCCGCTCGCGCCCTACGACGTCAACAGGGACGTTCTGCGGGCGCTCAACTTCGATGCGGGCGCGGACGTCGACACCGTCGTTGCGGCGGCGGCCTCCCGCCTCGTCGGAAAAAGCGGCGCCCCGGCCCTGGTCAAGGCTTGGCGGCTCTGCGACGCGGCCGTCCGCGGCTTCCCGTCGATCATGCTCTACGGCGACAACAACTGGGGCTTTCCTTGGTATCGGCTCCTCGTCCGGCCCTTCGCCCCGGATATCGAAAAGATCCCCGAGGCCGAACGGGCCTATTACGAGAAGTACATGACCGTGACCTTCAACAACCCCAATCTCGTCGACCTCGGCATGGACATCCTCTGGACGCTCATGACCAGGGAGCAGGCGGACGCCGCCGTGGCCCAGGCCGACCGGGCGACGTGGCCGCCCTTGGACGAGGCGATCGGGGGCTTGGGCGACGCGGTCAGGTCGGCAAAGGGCGAAGGGCGAGCGGTCTTCGTCGACCAGCTCGACCGGCTCCGGGCCCTGCGATGCTACTTCCGGACCCTGCGCAACACCGCGGCCTGGGTGGCCGGCGTCCACGGCTTTATCGAGGCCAGGGACCCGGCCGAGAAGCAAAGATGCCTGGCCATGGTCCGGGCCATGGTCGACGATGAAGTTAGAAACGCCCGGGCGCTGGCCGCGCTGTTCGAGGCGTCGAAGACGCGGTTCATGCCCGTCGACCCCACGGGCGAGACCTTCAACATGTACGGTACGAACCTGCCCGACCTCATCCGGCGGAAAGTCGCCCTCATGGAAAAACACAGGAACGACGAGCCCCGCGTCGACCCGGATTTCATGTGGCGCCTGCCGCCGGACGCCGGGCTCGACCCGAAGGTCTATCTCAAGCGCCGGCCGTAGCCCTGGGGAAACGAATTCCATGAGCGGGCTTCGCGTCGGCTACGGCGAGAAAGTCATCACCCCGCCGCTCGGGATCGACCTCTGCGGCTACGGCTTCTACCTCGACCGCAAAGCGGAGTCCGTCCTCGACGAGCTCAAGGCCCGGGCCGTCTTTCTCAGATCAAACGATCAGACGCTCATCCTGGTCAGCGCCGACATCATCGGCTTCACGGTCGAGGACGCGGACGCTATCCGGGTCGATATCGCCGCCGCGCACGGGATCCCACGAGCGAGCGTCCTGCTGGCTGCGACGCACACGCACTCCGGGCCGGCCACTCAGCCTCTGCCGGGCCTGGGCGAGGTCGACGCCGCCTACATGAAACGCCTCCGCACCCGGATCGTCGAGGCGGCCGCCGGAGCCGCGGCGTCCCCGCGCCGGGCGGAATTCGCCTATGCCCTGGAGACTATCGAGCCGCTGGGGTTCAACCGCCGGAAAAAGAATTTCTGCGGCGTCGATCCGGTCCTCAAGGCCGCCACGTTCCGGACCCCGGAAGGCAAGATCTACCTCCTGAATTACGCCTGCCACCCCGTCGTCTTCGGCCGCAAGACCCACATCTCCGCCGATTGGCCCGGCGCCGTCGTCCGGGAGATCGAAAAGGCCGGAGACAAGGCCCTCTTTTTTCAGGGCTTCTGCGGCGACATCGATCCGGTCCTCCAGATGAACCGCTGGGGCGAGGGGACATCGGAAGACCTCTTCATGATCGGCGACCTCGTCCTGCGAAGGCTCATGAAGGCCGAGCGTTATGCCGTCTCCCAAATGGACGTCCGCCTGGCCGCCGCCGAATGCCGGATCGAGATCCCCCTCGCCGTTTACGACAAGCGGACAATCGAGCGCGAAGCCGCCGACTTTCGAAAAAAGTATTCGCAGTTCCCCGGCGCGGGGCGGTTCGCGGAGGAATGGAAGGCCAGGGCCCTCGCGGCCGCCCCGGCCATGCGAAAATTTCCCTTCGTCCGGAACGTGCCCGTCCAGGCCCTGGCCGTCGGGGGCCTGAAGATCGTCGCCCTGCCCGGGGAATTCTTCTGCGAGATCGGGCTCAAGCTGCAGAAGACGGACGCGCCGCTCATGCCCGTCGGCTACGCCAACGGCAACATCGGCTACATCCCCGCGGACAAGGACTTCCGGGACGCGGCCGATTACGCCTGCTATTGCGCGCCGATGTTCTACCAGCTCTTCCCCTTCGTGCCGGGCGTCGAACGGACGTTCCTTGGGGCAAGCCGGAAGGCCTTGCGGGCGCTATAAAAAAGAGAGGGGATCCCCATGGGTTGGATCTATCTGGGTTTGGTCGTCGTCGGATTCGTGGCCATGAACTTCGTCATGAAGCTGGGGAGCCTCAAGGGCCACTCCTCCCCCGCCTTGACCGCTTCGCTGTTCGCCGCCGCCGCACTTTTCTGTCTGGCCGTCCTCATCCTCTCGGGGCAACCGCTCTTCATCTCGACTCCCGTCGTCCTTCTCGCCGTCGTCGGCGGGGTCGGGGGCGCCATCGCCTATTTCTTCTTCCTCAGCGCCCTCAAGATCGGCCCTTACGCCCTGAGCATCTCGATCTACACGATGTCCTTCCTCATCCCTGTCGCCTTTTCCATCGTCGTCTGGTTCAGACCCCTGGGCGCTTCCACGGCGGCCGGCATCGTGCTCATCGTGGCCGGGATAACCCTGATCACCGCCGCCGCGGCGGCAGCCAAGGGCGGGGAAAACGGGGCTTGGCCGAAATGGCTGGTGTTGCTCGGGGCTGCCTTCGTCCTGACCGGCATTCCCCAGGTCGCCCAGGCCGCCGCCGCCCGACTCGGCGCGATCAACCTTTGGTTCTTCCTCTTCCTGACATTCCTTTCGGGGGCCGTCGCGCTCTGGTCATTCCTGCTCGTCAAGGGGACGAAGCCCGGCCGGGGTGTTCTGTTCTACGGGACCCTGGCCGCGGTCGGAAGCGTCGCCGGAAACCTCTTCACGCTGAAGGCGCTCGTCCGGCTCCCGGAAACGGTCGTCTTCCCCATCTCGCTGGCCGGGCCCGTCATCGGGGCTGTCCTTCTGTCGCTCCTCTACTTCAGGGAGAAGATCAAGCCGCTGGGCTATGTCGGGATCCTCGTCGGCCTGGCCGGGATCGTCTTCCTGGCCATCGGGTAAGGGGCCGCGTCGTGGAAACGCCGCAAAAAATCACGGACGGCGTTGACAGCCCTCGAGCCCGGGGATAATCTTGGAGCAGTCAGATCGGGAGAGAGGTCAGAGCATGAAGTTCTGGAAACCCATCATATTCGCTCTATGTCTTTTCTTTTCGACGATTTTCGCCGCCGCGTCACGGCCTTCACCAACAACCACGCCATGAACCTCGAGAAGGTCGTCTTCGCTCCGGCGAAGTAGAAGAAGAAAGAGAGGAAGCTTTGAGAAACCGGCGTCGACCCATCCTTTTATGCGTCTCCGTCATCGCCGTCGCGCTGGCCGTTTGGACGGCCGGAGGTTCCGCGGCCGGCCGGACGTTCTCCCTCGCCGATGTCCTGTCGCCGGCCTATCCGTCGGGTCTGGTCGCGGCGAAGTCGGTCGACCGCATCGCCTGGATCTCGAACGACAGGGGCGCACGGAACGTCTGGACCGCGGCGGCCCCGGATTTCCGGCCGGTGAACCTGACCGGTTTCGGCCGGGACGAGGTCTTCGAGATCGACGAGGTCTTCCTCACGGACGACGGCAGGACCGCCGTTTTCATCAAGGGCGGTACGCCCAACGCTGCCGGCTGGGTGACGAACTCCGACAGCGACCCGGACGGACGGGAACAGGCCGTCTGGGCCGTCCGGACCGACGGAGGAAGGCCCTGGAAGGTCGCCGTCGGCAGCGACCCGGTCCTTGCCCCGGACGGGCTCTCCGCGCTCCTGCCGAAAGACGGCCTGCTTTATCGGATCCCGCTCACCCCTCGCCGGGACTCAGGTCAGGTTCCCGCGCCCGAGCTGCTGTTCAGAGCGGGCGGCCGGAACGGTTCGCCTCGCTGGTCCCCCGACGGCACCCGGATCGCCTTCGTCAGCAACCGGGAGGACCACAATCTGATGGGCGTGTTCGACATCGCCCGCCGCAAGATCACCTGGATCGCCCCGAGCGTCGACCGCGACAGCGACCCCCGCTGGTCGGCGGACGGGACCAGGATCGCCTTCGTCCGCCGTCCCGGTCTCGCC
>MEYF01000124.1:18391-27832 GCA_001775755.1 Candidatus Aminicenantes bacterium RBG_19FT_COMBO_65_30
GCCCGCCGACCTGGCCATCTGGGTGGCGGAAGCCGCAACCGGCCGGGCCCGCGAATTGTGGAGGACCCCCAAGGAATCCGCCCGTTTCCACGCGTTCAGGAATTTTGAGCTGGCAACGAACGACCGGATCCTTTTCACCGCGGAGCGCGAGGAATGGAACCACGTGTTCTCGATGCCCAGCACCGGCGGCTCGCCCGAGGACATCACGCCCGGCGAGGCGTTCGTCGAGCACCTGGGGCTCTCGAGCGATGGGGCGACCCTCTATTTCTCGAGCAACTTGGGCGACCTCCACGGACGGCAAATCTGGAAGGTCGGCACGGCCGGGGGTAAGGCCCTGCAGCTCACCAAGGGGGAGGCCATCGGAACCTTACCCGTCGCGCTGGCCTCGGGAAACCGGGCGGTCTTCCTCTACGCCACGGCCGTCCATCCGACGTCCGTCGCCATGGTCCCGACCGCCGGCGGGAAGGTCGAGGTCGTCGCGCCGCTCGAGCTCCCGGTCGAATTCCCCCTCAAGGAGCTCGTGACACCGCGACTCGTCATCGTCAAGGCCGCCGACGGGCTCGAGGTCCCCTGCCAGCTTTTCCTGCCCAAGGGGGCCAAGGCCGGCGACAAGCTTCCGGCCGTCGTCTACACGCACGGCGGGCCGATCCGGCAGATGCTCCTCGGCTGGCATTACATGGAGTTCTATTCGGAAGCCTACGGCATCAACCAGTATTTCGCCAGCCGCGGCTACGTCGTGATCTCCATCAACTATCGGAGCGGCATCGGCTACGGCCGGTCCTTCCGGGAAGCACCGAACTGCGGCCTGGAGGGCGCGGCCGAGTACCAGGACGTTCTGGCCGGCGTCGACTACCTCCAAAGCCGGCCCGAGGTCGACCCGGAGCGCATCGGCGCCTGGGGCCTGTCCTACGGCGGACTGCTCACGGCGATGGGGCTTGCCCGCAACTCCGATATCTTCAAGGTGGGCGTGGACATGGCCGGGGTCCACGACTGGTCGCAGATGCGCTGGACGCGTTTCGACGAGCCCCGGCGAAAGGTCGCCCGCGAGTCCTCACCCGTCGCCTCCGTAGCCACCTGGACGTCGCCGGTCCTTTTCATCCACGGCGACGACGACCGCAACGTGCCCTTCCAGCAGACGACGGACATCGTCCAGAAGCTCCGGGCCAAGGGGAACGTCCATGTTGAGCTAATGATCGCCCCCGATGAGCCGCACGAATTCCTTCTTCACGCGAATCGGATGGAGGCCTACGAGCGCACCTTCGAATTCATCGACCGGCACATCGGAAAAAAGAAATAGCCCGTCGATGAACCGCCTGGCCCGCGAGAAGAGTCCTTACCTCCTGCAGCACGCGCACAATCCCGTGGATTGGTACCCCTGGGGGGACGAAGCCTTCGGGAGGGCCCGGCGCGAGGACAGGCCCGTCTTCCTGTCCATCGGCTACTCGACCTGCCACTGGTGCCACGTCATGGAGCGGGAGTCCTTCGCCGATGAAGAGGCCGCCCGTGTCCTCAACGCCGCCTTCGTCTGCGTCAAGGTCGACAGGGAGGAGCGGCCCGACCTCGATCAGCGCTACATGGCCGTCTGCCAGATGCTGACGGGTTCGGGCGGCTGGCCCTTGACGATCGTGATGACGCCGGATAAGCGTCCGTTTTTCGCCGGGACATATTTTCCCAAATCGCGGCGCTGGGGACGGCCGGGCCTCCTCGAGCTCGTTCCCCTGATCGGCCAGGCCTGGCGGACGCGACGGGAGGAAGTCCTCCGCTCGGCCGACGAGGTCACCGCGGCCGTCGACAGGGGCCGGCCAAGAGGGCAACCCGGATCCGGAGATGCCCTGTCCAAAGCGACCCTCGACGAGGCCTTCCGCGAGCTGGCCGCGGATTTCGACAAAACGCGCGGCGGCTTCGGCG
Source organism: Candidatus Aminicenantes bacterium RBG_19FT_COMBO_65_30 (assembly GCA_001775755.1). Lineage (GTDB taxonomy): Bacteria > Acidobacteriota > Aminicenantia > Aminicenantales > Saccharicenantaceae > RBG-16-66-30. The sequence goes on from MEYF01000124.1 coordinate 20,300, forward strand.
GCCCGCCCAAGTTCCCCATCCCTCACCACATCGGGTTCCTCTTGAGATACGGGAAGCGGACCGGCCGCGGCGAGGCTCTGGCCATGGCCGAAAGAACGCTCGAGGCCATGCGGAGCGGCGGGATCTTCGACCACCTCGGCTTCGGCTTCCACCGCTACTCGACCGACGCCGACTGGCTCGTCCCCCACTTCGAGAAGATGCTCTACGACCAGGCCCTCCTGGCCGAGGTCTGCGCGGAAGCGTTTGCGGCGACCGGGAAGGGCGAATTCAAGCGGACGGCGGCGGAGATCGCGGATTACGTCCTCAGGGATCTCGTCTCCCCCGACGGCGGATTCGCGACGGCCGAGGATGCCGATAGCGAGGGCGGGGAGGGGAAGTTCTATCTTTGGACAACGGATCAGCTCCAAGATGTCCTTGATCCGGAGGAGGCGGAGCTCGCGGCCAGGATCTACCATCTCGAAGCCGGTGGCAATTTCTCCGAACCCGGGAGATCAAGGGACGGAAGGAATATCCTTCATAAAAGCCGGACGCCCGAAAGACCGGTCCCAGAGGCTGGGCTACCCCCCGAAGAGCTGGGGGTCCGGATCGAAAAGATCAGGCGAAAACTCTTCTTCGCCCGCGAGGAACGGGTCCGGCCATTCAAGGACACCAAGGTCCTCGCGGATGGAAACGGCCTGATGATCGCCGCCCTGGCGTCCGTCTTTCGGGTCACGGGTGAGGACCGCTACCTTCGCGCCGCGGAGAGGGCGGCCGACTTTGTCCTCGAATGGATGCGCGCCCCCGACGGCCGGCTCTTGCACATGTTCGCCGACGGCGAGGCCCGTGTCCCGGCGTTTCTGGATGACTATGCGTTCCTCATCAAGAGCTTTATCGGGCTCTACGAAGCGGGATTCGAGCCGGGCCATCTCGAGTCGGCCATCGAGCTCGCGCGTCGGGTTATCGGGCTTCTATGGGACGAAAAGGAGGATGGGTTCTTCTTCGCCGCCGATCCGGAGGTGGGCGCCCGGCACAAGGAGATCTATGACGGCGCCGTGCCGTCAGGCAATTCCGTCATGCTGATGAACCTCCTCCGACTGGCCCGGCTCACCGGGCGGCAAGACCTCGAAGAAAAAGCATCGCGGCTGGCGGAAGCCTTCTCGGCTGAGGTCTGCGGCCATCCTCGCGCGTATACGGAATTCCTCCGCGGGCTGGATTTCGCTCTTGGCCCTTCGCATGAGGTCGTCGTCGTCGGGAAACGGGAAGCTCCGGATACCCGGGAGCTTCTCAAGGCGCTGAGAGGGACTTACCTCCCTAGCGTGGTCGGCCTCTTCAAGCCGACGGACGAGCCGGAAACTGCCGGCAGGCTCGAGCGCCTCGCCCCCTTCACGAAGGACATGGGCGTGGGCGACGGCCGGGCCGCGGCCTACATTTGCTCGGACGGCACCTGCCTTCGCCCCGTCATGTCCGCCGCCGAACTCCTCGATTCCCTGAGATAGCCCCCGGCCGTCAGTCGAGGACGGCCTCTTTGGCAAGATCTTATGATCGTCCAGAGCCTGCGCGGATGGACTCCCGCCCGGCCAAAAATTCGGAAACGAGTATTGTGTCCCCGATTTAGCCGCCAGGCTGTAGGGTCTTCTTGAGCTTGCGCAGGTCGTAACCCTTGGCCGCGATCCGGCGGAGGAGCTCGTCGTAGAGACCCGATTCCATCTGCGGCGTCCGGCTGAGGATCCAGAGGTAGCTCCGGTTGGGATGGCCGACGACGGCCCACTCGTAGTCCTTATCGAGCTCGATGATCCAGTAGGCGCCGGCGAAGGGCCAGAAGAAGCGGACCTTGAGCTTGGCGTTGGTCGTCCTGTCGACAATCCAGGCCTTGCCGCGGACCGAGCGTTCCTTGCCGTCGAGCGTCTCCTTGCGGCAGACGTTGACGACATCGATGTCCCCGTCGGCTCGGAGGGAGTAGTGGGCCGTGACGCCGACGCAGCCTTTCTGGAAGCGCTGGGGGATGGTGGCGATCTCGTACCACGTCCCGAGGTACCGCTGGACGTCGACGCGGGGAACGACCTCGAGCGGTTTCGTCTCGGCCCGGGCTTTCGCGGCCGCGCCGGCGGCCATAATGAAAATCAGGATCAGTATCCAAGGTTTCATGGGTGCCTCCCTGCTCATCTTCGCTCCAGTTTAAGCCTTGCGCATGCCCCGGGTCAAACCTCCCCGGTTTATTCGCGGTTGAAATGGCTCCCTCCTTTTAATAGAATCTCATTGTCGTGGGCGTGAAAAGAACCCTCCGAGAATCCTTATTCCTCCCGTCCGGGATCTATCGCCCCCATCCTGCTTGAGCAGGCTCTCGGAATCCGTCCTTTAGCCGCCCCAACCACGGAGAAGGAGGGTATCGATGGGGAATCGAAACGGACGATCGACACGAAGGGATTTCCTCAAGTCGGCGGCCCTGGGTACGGCGGCCGTGTCCCTGTCCCCGATTCGCGGATCCGGCCTGGCCAAGTCCGAGTCCGGTGGGAGCGATAGCTTCAAGCTGAAATACGCCCCCGGGCTGGGGATGTTCGAGGCCCACGCCGGGAAAGCCCCCGCCGACCAGCTCAAGTTCATTGCCGACCAGGGCTTTGCGGCCTGGTTCGACAACGGCCTGATGGGAAGGCCTGCCGCCGAGCAGGAAACGCTGGCCAGGGAATCCGCCCGCCTCGGCCTGACGATCGGTCCTTTCGTCGTCTACGCCGACTTCAAGGTCAAGTCCTTCGTCACCCGGGACGTCGCCGTCCGCGACATGCTCGCCGGACGGTTCAAGACGGCCGTCGAAACGAGCCGGCGGACCGGCTGCAAGTGGGCGCTCGCCGTCCCCGGCCGCTTCGACGAGAGCCTCGACTGGGATTACCAGACGGCCAACGTCGTCGAGAACCTCAAGGCCTTCGCCGGGCTGTGCGAGCCCTCGGGCCTCATCATCGTCCTCGAGCCCCTCAACCCCAAGGACCACCCGGGGCTCTTCCTGACCAAGATGGCCCAGACTTACCAGATCTGCCGCGCCGTCAAGAGCCCGTCAGTCAAGATCCTCGACGACATGTACCACCAGCAGATCACCGAAGGCAATATCATCCCCAACATCGACGCCTGCTGGGACGAGATCGCCGCCTTCCACGTCGGCGATTCGCCGGGCCGGAAGGAGCCGGGCACGGGCGAGATGAACTACCGGAATATCTTCAAACACATCCACGGCAAGGGTTACCAAGGGGTCCTTTGCCTCGAGCACGGCAAGAGCAAGGCCGGCATAGAGGGTGAAAAGACCCTCCTCGAGGCCTACCGCTTCGCCGACAATTTCTAATGAAGATGGGGTCAAACCTACTTTTTTTCGAAAAAAGTAGGTTTGACCCCATCTTGAAAGTGCGGCGGATGGGAAGTATTGGGAAAGTGTTGATCGTGGCAAAAAAGGAGAAAATAAAATGGACGAAAAGCAAGACTGCGGGCTGACACGAAGGGACTTCATCAAGACGGCCTCGGTCGCCTCCATGGCCTCGCTGGCGGCCGCGGTCTCGGGCGGGGGCTCGGGCGGGCTCTTCGCCGCCGGCTCGGACACGATCCGCATCGGCGTCATCGGCTGCGGCGGACGCGGCACGGGCGCGGCCATCGACGCCGTGAATTCCTCGCCCGGCGTGGAGATCCTGGCCCTCTTCGACCCGTTCCAGGACCGCGTCGACAGCTGCCTGGCCAAGCTCCGCGAGAAGGTCCCGGCCGCGGTCAAGGTCAGGCCCGAAACCTGCTTCACCGGCTTCGACGGCTACAAGAAGCTCCTGGAGATCACGGACATTAACTATATCGTCACGGCCGCCCCGCCCGGGTTCCGTCCCATCCACCTCAAGGCCGCCGTCGAGGCCGGAAAGCACGTCTTCATGGAAAAGCCCGTGGCCGTGGACCCGGTCGGCGTCCGCTCCGTCATCGCCAGCTCGGAGCTCGCCGCGGGGAAAAGCCTGGCCATCGTCGCCGGCACCCAGCGCCGCCATCAGCAGAAATACCTCGAGATTATGAAGCGCATCCACGACGGGGCCATCGGCGACGTCGTCGGCGGCCAGTGCTACTGGAACCAGGGCGAGCTTTGGGTCATCAAGCAAACGCCCGAGATGAGCGACATGGAATGGCAGTGCCGCAACTGGCTCTATTTCAGTTGGACCTCGGGCGACCACATCGTCGAGCAGCACGTCCACAACATCGACGTCATCAACTGGGCCTTCAACGCGATGCCCGTCAAGGTCATGGGCATGGGCGGGCGCCAGGTCCGGACGGCCCCCGAATACGGCAACATCTTCGATCACTTCGCCGTCGAGTTCGAATACCCGAACGGCGCCCGCGTCATGAGCATGTGCCGCCAGACGCCGGGGTGCGCCGACCGCGTCGAGGAGAAGATCGTCGGGACAAAGGGCCACGCCTTCGGCTACGGCGAGATCTCCGGCCCGAACGCCTGGAAATTCGAAGCCGAAGAGTCCAATCCCTACGTCGTCGAGCACACCGACCTCATCGCCAGTATCCGGGCCGGAAAGCCCCTCAACGAAGGCAAGCGGATCGCCGAAAGCACGCTCTGCGCCATCATGGGCCGCATGAGCGCCTACACCGGACGGGCGATCTCCTGGGATTGGGCCATGAACGCCTCCAAGCTCGACCTGACGCCTGTCAAGTTCGAGTTCGGCCCGAACCCGGTCGACCCGGTCGCCATTCCGGGCAAAACGCCGCTCGTTTGAGAGAGAGAGGAGGAAGCCGCATGAGCGAAAAACGCGCGAAAATGAACCGCCGCCAATTCATCAAGCGAGCCGCCGTCACAGGCGCCGCCGCCGTCGCCGGGTTCCCGACGATCGTCAAGGCCTCGGCCCTGGGCAAGGACGGCGCCGTCGCGCCGTCGAACCGGATCGTCATGGCCGGCATCGGCTTCGGCATGATGGGGCCGGGAAACATGTCGAGCTTCCTCGAGAAGCCCGAGGTCCAGTGGGTCGCCGTCTGCGACCTCGACAAGGAGCCGCTGGCCATGGCCCAGGACATGGTCAACAAGAAGTACGGCAACAAGGCCTGCGCGACTTACCACGATTTCCGGGAGCTCTACTTCCGCAAGGACCTCGACGCCGTCTCCATCGCCGTCCCCGACCACTGGCACGCCATCCTGTCCATCTCGGCCCTGCGCGCCGGGCTCGACGTCTACGGCGAGAAGCCGCTGACCCACAACCTGCGCGAGGGCCGGGCTCTCTGCGACGCCGTCGAGCGCTACGGCCGCGTCTGGCAGACGGGGTCGTGGCAGCGTTCGGTCGAGAACTTCCACCAAGCCTCGGAGCTCGTCCGCAACGGCCGCATCGGCAAGGTCAAGCGGATCGAGGTCGGCCTGCCCTCCGGACACTACGATTTCGCCGGGACCTTCGGGCAGGAAGCGCTCGCCGCCCCGCCGCCGAACCTCGACTACGAATTCTGGATCGGCCCGGCGCCCTGGTGGCCCTACTGCAAGGCCCGCGTCCACATGAACTGGCGCTGGAACATGGACTTCGGCGGCGGCCAGTACATGGACTGGATCGGCCATCACCTCGACATCGCCCACTGGGGCATGGGCTGGGACGGGACCGGCCCCGTCGAGATCGAGGCCACGGGCGAGTTCCCGACCTCGGGGATCTACAACAGCCCGACCCGTTACTATGTCCAGGCCAAGTACGCCGACGGGACGCCCATGGTCCTGGCCGGCGGCCACTCCGAGATCTGGGGCGGCACGAAGTGGATCGGCGAATACGGCTGGATCTGGGTCGACCGCGGCCAGTTCGAGACCGAGCCCGCGAGCCTGAAACGCGAGGTCATCGGCCCCGGAGAGATCCGGCTCACCAAGAGCCGGGACCATTACCAGAACTTCCTCGACTGCGTCCGCAGCCGGACCAAGACGATCGCCCCGGCCGAAACGGCCCACCGCTCGGCGAGTGTCGGACATCTCGGCGTCGTCGCCATGGAGGTCGGCCGGAAGATCAAGTGGCACCCGGCGACCGAGACCATCATCGGCGATCCCGAGGCGGAGCGGCTCCTCGGCCACTCCTACCGCAAACCCTGGCAGATGCCGGAGTGAGGAGAGTCTCGATGAGAAATACGCCAAATGGACCTCGCGGCACGACCCGGACGATCGCCCGGCTCGGAGCGGCCGTCCTGATGGGACTGGCTTTCCTCGCCGTTGCGAGAGTGACGCCCGCGCCCGCCCAGATACCGGCGCGGGCCCAGCAAGGATTCGCCCTGACGTATGATTCATTGGAGGATATCCTCAAGGACCTCCAATCCTATGATTTCGCCCATGGCGTCGGGGCTCTGACACGGCTCCGGGCTTATGTCCACTCGCACAAGGACGATCCGCAAGCCAGGAGAGAAACCGAGGCCGGTCTCGTCCGGTTCATCCAGGGCTCGCCCTCGCCGGGTGGGCTGATGGCCGCTTGCCGCGCGCTCCGCCTCGTCGGCGGCGTGGACTCCATCCCCGTCCTCGCGGCGCTCGTCCTCAAGCCGGAGACGTCGGACGCCGCCCGCTACGCCCTGGAGAGGATCCCGGCGGGCGAGGCGGACCAGGCGCTTTTGGCGGCTCTGGACAAAGCCCGGGGCGACGTCCGACGCGGCATCGTCTTTTCCCTCGGGGAACGGAAATCGCCGGCGGCGGTCCAGGCGCTGGCGCGTCTGGCCGGCGGCAAGGACGCCAACTTGGCGTCCGATGCCATCAAGGCTTTGGGCAAGGCCGGCGGTCCTGACGCCGTCCGGGCCCTGACCGCAGCGCTCGGCAAGGCCGGCCCTCGACTCAAACCCGAGATCTCCTCGGCTCTTCTTCTCGCGGCCGAGGGCATCATGAGAGCCGGAGACAAGACCGGCGCCGCGGCCGTCTATGACAAGGTCTTCGCGGCCAACATCTCGCCGCTCTCGCGTCAGGCCGCGTTCAAGGGAAAGATCGCCGCCGGGGCCGACGGAAAAGGGATGATCCTCAAGGCCCTGGCCGGAAAGGACGCCCTGCTCTACTCTCCGGCGCTGGCCATGGTCCCGGCGAACTTCGGGCCGGGGGACATCGGGCAGGTCGCCGATTTCCTGGTTCGTCTGCCCGAAGACGCCCGGATCCAGCTCACGGCTCTCCTCGCCGGCTATCCCGCCGACGTCGTTGGACCGTTTCTGCTGTCGGCCGCGGAAAACCCGTCCCTCAACGTGAGGCTGGCCGCGCTCCGGTCCATCGCTACGGCCGGCGACGGGAAGTCCGTCGCCTTCCTGGCGATTAAAGCGGCTCGGACTTCCGGCGCCGAACAGGACGCCGCCCGGGAGGCGCTGGCCCGGCTCAAGGGAGAGGACGTCGACGACGAAGTTCTGGCACACCTCGCCAAGACCTCCGACGACGCGGTCAGGGCCGAGCTCGTCCGTGCGGCGAGCTCCCGGCGCATCGCCGGCGCAAGGCCCGCGCTCATGGACATGGTCAAGACGTCCGCGCCCCCGCTCAAGGCCCGGGCGGCGGCCGCGCTCCGCACGGTCGCCGGAACGGCGGACATTCCGGACCTGCTCGACCTTCTCGCCGGGCTG
>MEYF01000125.1:0-166 GCA_001775755.1 Candidatus Aminicenantes bacterium RBG_19FT_COMBO_65_30
AGCATCCCGGCCTCGCCGCCCTTGACGGGCACGGTGAAGAGCTGGGAGTAGGCGCGGTTGTTGGAGAATCGCCCCGAGGCGAAGAGGACGGACGTGCCGTCGGGCGTGAAGCCCAGGACGATGTCGGTCGCCGGGTGCCAGGTCAGGCGCTTGGGGACGCCGCCGC
>MEYF01000125.1:229-4336 GCA_001775755.1 Candidatus Aminicenantes bacterium RBG_19FT_COMBO_65_30
CGTCGGGCGAGAAGGCGGGGTATGTCTCCGTGCCGACGTCCGAGGTCAGCCGCCGGACGTCCCGGCCCTCGAGGTCGGCCGTCCAGAGGTCGTTGGCGTAGACGAAGGCGATGCGCTCGGCCGAGACGGCCGGCCGGGTCAGGAGCTTCGTATCGGTCGTGTCGACGGCCATGAGGCCGGAGCCGGCCGCGACGACAAGAATGAAGGCTAGAGCGGCGATTGTTTTTCTCACGTTGACCTCCTCGCGATCGATATTACCGTTTACTATACGACCCTCTCGTTTAAACGTCAAAAGAATTCTGCCAACATATCTACCAAGGGCCAAGAGAATTGGCCCTGTCTCCACTTAATGATCAGGGCCGAGGGGGTCGCCGAACGGAGGCGATCCCTGAGGCCCGCATTGACCGCTTCGCGGCGATTCCGGTATGATGTCCGAGACACCATGGCGACACAGCCGCGAGACTTCTACGAGGTCCAGAAGCGTCAACGGCGGAGGAGCCTTTTCCTTTTCGCCGCCGTCCTGCTCTTCTATTTCGCCGCCATAGGGCTCATCGGCCTGGCTTTCCTGGCCAGCTTCGGCCTCGTCTTCAACACGGGCTTGCTCGGCTCACCGTCCTTCTGGCCGCGCTTCCTCCTCTTCGACCTGGCGGCCTCGTCCGTCGTTTCCATCCTTCACTTCCAGGACGCCCGGAAGAACGGCCCCCGCTTCATCCTCCGGCGCCTCCAGGCCGCGACACCCGACGCCGCGGACCGCTACCACATGCAGCTCCTCAACACCGTGGACGAGATCCGCATCGCCGCCGGCCTGCCGCGCGTCAACGCCTACGTCCTGCCGTCCTTCGCCGTCAACTCCCTGGCCGTCATCGAAGAGGACGGCACGCCCGCCGTCGCCGTCACCGAGGGGCTCCTCGCCGAGGGAACGCGGGACGAGCTCCAGGCCGTCGCCGCCCACGAGCTGGCCCACATCGCCCGCGGGGACGCGTTCTATCTGACGCTCGTCTGCTCCCTGGCCAACCTCTTCGAGAAGTTCAAGGACGCCCTCGAGCCCGAGGCGGACGACGGGGCGGCCTGCGGCGAGAGACGGAGCGGCGGCGGCTTTCCGCCGATCTTCTTCTACGCCGCGGTGGCCCTCTCGGCCCTGGTCATGCGCCTGCTCAGCATGCTCGTCAGCCGGGAGCGGGAGCTCCTGGCCGACGCCGCGGCCGTCGAGCTCAGCCGCGCCCCCGAAGCCCTGGCCCGGATCGTCTACAAGGCCCACATGAAGAACTCGTTCGTGGGGGATTTCACGCTGAGCTACGCCCCCCTTTTCATCGTCCGCCCGGACTCGCGGGACACGCCGGACAATCTCCCGGGGAGGATCTTCAGCTCTCATCCTCCCCTCATGAAGAGGCTCGGCGCCCTGGCGGCCATGGTCCGGAAGAAGCCCGAGGCCGTCATCAGCGCCGTGTGGGACGAGGAGAGGGCGAGGGGCGAGGCCCGCGGCGTCCTTCACTCCTACGAAGAGATGCGGAAGGAACAGCTCGAGCTCTTTCCGCGTTCGGCGGACACGCCCGGCTCTCCCCTCCCCGGCGACGAAGCCCGCGTCTGGCTCCTCGCCGCGGCGGCCGAAGGGACATGGGAAGGACCGTTCACCGTCCCCGAGCTTCTCTGCCGGCCGCGCTTCTCGCCCATCATGCGGGTCAAGAACACGCAGGAGGGGATCGAGGCCAGGGCCCGCGAATTCCCCCAGATCAGGATCGCCCTGCGCAACCTGGCCCGCAAGAAGCCCTTGTCTCCGGGACGGGAGAACCTCTGTCCGCGCTGCCGGATCCCCCTGGCCGAAACGTTTTACGAAGGCGTCGGCATCCGCGTCTGCGGGCGCTGCCGGGGCCGGCTGGTGGACGCGGCCTCCGTCGACAGGATCGTCGCCCGGCGGGAGGTCGCCTTCTCGGAACCCCTCGTCGAAAAGGCGCGGCGGTTCCGGGAGCGGACCGTTCTCAACCCCCTCAAACGTCAAAAGATCGAGGCCGCCCTCGGCGCGGACATCCCCTGCCCGGGCTGCGGCTACCGGATGGTCGCCCGGCCGTACAACTACCAGTATTTCGTGCCGGTGGACAAGTGCCTGTCCTGCTCGAAGATCTGGTTCGACGGCGACGAGCTCGAGATCCTCCAGATCCTCATCGAGGACCGGAAGGCGAAGGCGTAAACCCGCCTCAGTCGAAGATCTTTTCCAATTCCTGGTAACGGCTGTGCAGCTTGAGGACGGCCTCTTCGATGGCCGCGCCGTCGGCTTCGGGGCCGAGGGCGGCCAGGGTCGAGGCGGCCTTGACAAGCTCGCCCGCCGCGGCCTTGAACAGCTCGGCCTTGGGTTCGAGGCGCGCCGAGAGCTTGGCCTGGGTCACGGCCTCGGCCTTGGCCTTGAGGTCGGGCGCAGCGGCCCGGATGTTGTCCCACTTCTTGTCGGGCAGGTCCTTGTGGAAAACGACATAGAGGACCTTGTGGAACTCGTCCATCTCCTTGAGCACGGGCCGGATGATGCGGACGAGCGCCTCGTACTTGGCGTGGAGGAGCTCCGCGGCATCGAGCATGGCTTTGTCGTCCGTGCCCTTGGCCGCGGCGTTGTAGGCCTCGACGGACGCGCGGAACTCGGCCAGGCCGGCGTCGTACTTGGCCTGCTTGTCGCGGAGGATGCCGGGCAGCTTGGCTTCGAAGACCTTGGCCGCCAGGTCGTTGACCTGGGGCGCCAGGCTCTTGAGCATGGCGATGTCCTTCTCCGGGTAGGCCGTGTGCCAGATGGGATAGATGACTTCGTGGAAAGCGGCCAGCTCGGGCACGGCGCTTTCGGTCTCCTGGGCGAGGGCGGGGACGGCCGCCGCCGCGAGCACGATCAGACATACGGCCAAGTATCGGTCGAGCTTCATTGGGTCCTCCTGAGAATATGGTCGAAAAATCATTATAGCGGAATCGGCTCAGATTTTGAACTCTCCGGTGTCGATCCACTCCTTTTTGAGAACGGACCAGAAATCCTCGGCCAGTCCTTTCAGGACGTAGGCGTAGGGCAGCCAGCCGTAGCCCTTCTCGCCCCAGCCCTTGCCCCAGGAGTTCCGGATGAGGAAGGCGCCTCGGGCCGCCTCGCCGCCGGAAGCATTGGCGATGGCCATGGCATCGTCGTAGCCCATGGCGACGACGGCGTGGCCGCCCTCGATGCGCTCCCGGCCGAACGGGATCGGGATGCGGCCCGTCGTCTCCGCCTGCGCGACCGAGCTGTAGACGGTGAAGCCGAACATGGCCGGGTGGCCGGCGGCGAGATAAGCTTTCAGCCTTTCCAGGACCGCCGCCCGCGTCACCCCGGCCGGGTCGTGGCGGTAGTAGAGGAGAGTCTTGTAGTTCTGGGCGAAGGCGTAACAGAAAGCGGGCGGCTCCTTGTCGAATCCCTCCTCGGCGTCGGTGTAAGGCCAATACTCCTCGGGCGGGACGCCGAAAAGGACCATGGCCCCCATGGTCAGCCTGAGGTAGGCCCCCGTGTCCCCCTTCATCTTCATGAGATTGCGGGTCACTTTATAGAGGAAGAGGCGCGAGGATTCGATGTGACGCCCGAACGATTTCCGGTCGTAGTACTCGATGACGCCGGCGCCCGCCTGGGCCGTGCACGAGCCGAGGCCGCCCTGGTCCTCGACGGGCGAGGCCCACGGACGCAGGTCGACGGCGGCCGGGAGCTTGGGCCGGCGCTTGCGGCCGGCCGCCGAAGCGGGCAACCCCGTCGGAGCGAGGATGTCGCGGATGTCCCGCGTCTCTTCGGTGTAGTCCCGGAAATCGGGGAAATCCGGGATCCATCCCAGCCCGCGCTTTTTCGTTTCGTCCATCCGTCCCCTCCTTTCTAAAGTTTCTATTTAATGATTACGCAGCCCGTCCCGCCCGGTTTACGAGCGACAGCTGAACGTAAGGCCGAGGGCATCGTCAGAGTGAGCATATACGGACGGTCCGCAGGGGCGATGCCCGGAGGAGGCCGGGGGAGGGCGGAGCGGGCACGGATCCTCGAGCGAAGCGAGAGGAGAGAGAGGCCCTTCCCCCAGGGGCGGGTGGGAAATCATCCCCGGATTCACCTATAGGGGTGATTGACCCTAACGG
>MEYF01000125.1:4376-6009 GCA_001775755.1 Candidatus Aminicenantes bacterium RBG_19FT_COMBO_65_30
AATCATCCCCGGATTCACCTATAGGGGTGATTGACCCTAACGGGGGGTGAGAAAAAAATAGGGTATGCGAACGACAGCGCCGTCCGAAGAGTCTCGCGGCGGAGTGTTTTCCGGCCGGGACGAGAGGTCCGGCGGCAGTTAAGAAGCGTTTGGACATGGGTATGAAAAAAATCCTCCTCGTCGATTACGACCAGAGCTCCCTGGCCTCCCTCCATGGGATCCTCGCCAAAGAGGGATACCTGGTCATCACGGCGGCAGACGGGCAGGCGGGCTGGGACAAGTACAACAAGGAGTCCCCGGACCTCGTCCTCATGGAGGCCATGCTGCCCAAGGTCCACGGCTTCGAGCTCTGCCAGAGGATCACTTCGGAACGGAATTCCCAAGCGCCCGTCTTCATCATGACCGGAGTCTATAAGGACCGCGTCTACCGGACCGAGGCCCTCCGGACCTACGGCGCCTCCGAGTACTTCGAGAAACCCCTCAAGATGGCCGAGCTCCTGGCCTCGATCGAAGCCGTCCTCGGCAAGCCCGAGGTCAGGCCCGAGTTCAAGCCCGTCGAGATGAAGCCGCTCCGGGAGATCAAACCGGAGCCTCTGCCGGTCGCGCCCCGGAGACGCGAGAAACCCAAGTCCGACGATGACGGGTTCTCCCTTCCGGCCGACCTCGATCGGCTGAGCCGGGAGATCCCGAAGATGCGGAAGCCCGGGCCGGCCCGCCGCGAGACGCCCGCCGAAGCGAGCCTCGAGTCGCTCGCCGACGAGCTCCTCAAGACGGTCGTCGTCGATTCCACTCCGCACAAGACGGGCGAAGAGAAGCCGCGGGGGGGAAACGGCAACGGACACGAAAACGTCGACATCGACAAGTTCCTCAAGTCCGCCCTGGCCGGCTTCGACCTCGACAAGGACAAGGTCAAGGTCCCCAAGACGGCGCCGCTCGCTCCTCCGCCGCCGCTGAAAAAGCCCAACCCGACGCCTCCTCCGACGGTCGCTTTCAAGCCGATGTCTATGCCTCCTCCGCCGCCCGTCGTCGAAAAGCCGGCCGAGCCGGTCCCGCTGAACACGCTGACGCCGGGAGATCCCGGGTCCGACTCTTCGCCCTTCTTCACGCCCGAAAAAGCGAAACCGGAAGTCCCGGCGGAAAAGCCGAAGGTCCAGGCGCCGCCCGCGCCTCCGGTCACCTACATCCCGGCGCCGAAGCCCTTCAAGGCCGCTGAAAAAGCGGAGAAAAAGCCCGAGCCGGTCAAGCACGAACCGAAGGTCCGGGAAGCCGAAGCGCGCCCGTCGGCCGATCTTTTCAAGGACCTCGGCGAAGCGAAGGCCAAGAAGGGTTTTCCTCCGCTCGTCGCGGTCGGCGTCGGCGTCGCCGTCGTCGCCGTTATCGGGTTCTTCATCCTCCGGCCGAAACCCGCCGCCCCTGTCGACGACGGGCTGAAGGCCCCGCAGACGATGACCCAAGCGAACGTCCCCGCCGAGCCCGTCGAGGAACTTCCGCCGCCCGAGGTCAAGCCCGAGCCGGTCAAACAGAAAGCCGAGCCCCAGGCCAAGCCGGCCGATCCAGGTCCAACCGCGGAGGCGATCATCCTCCCGGTCGCGCCGTCGGCCGCCCCGCCGCTGATCGGCAGCCAGTCCGCCGG
>MEYF01000125.1:6046-9662 GCA_001775755.1 Candidatus Aminicenantes bacterium RBG_19FT_COMBO_65_30
CCGGTCCAGGCCGATCCGCCCCCCGTCAAGACGGAAGAGACGGGCACGGCGGCCGAATCCGGGACCGCCGCGGATCCCGGGACCGCGGCCGCCGCCCCGGCCCCGGCCGTCCCCCAGGTCAACGAAGGCGATCTCGTCGACCTCGGCTCGGTCACCGAGTTGCCCAAGCTGCTGAAAACCGTCGATCCCGTCTATCCGCAGATGGCCCAGCGGATCGGCGTCGAAGGGATGATCACGGTCAACGCCCTCATCGATGAGAAAGGCGACGTCATCGACACAGGCATCCTCAAGGGGATCCAGGACGACAAGGGCCTCGGCCGGGCCGCCGAGACCGCCGTGAAGAAGTGGAAATTCCAGCCGGCGCGGAAGAACGGCGTCGCCGTCAAGGTCTGGAAGTCGTTCGTCATCTCCTTCAAGGCCGATAAAAACTCGGCCAACGTGATGGAATGAAAGACATAATCCGACCATAAGGAGTTTCGCATGGGTCTGAGCAAGGAACAAGAGGATCTCTACAAGAAGACGATGGCCGAGGTGAAGAATCAGCTGGATCACCTCGACGAGGAAGTCGAGAAGGAACTCCAAAAGGTCCGGAAGCGCCTGGCCGAGCTCCAGGATTCCAAGAAGTCGCTGAAGATGGTCTACGAAGGAACGGCCAAGCTCCTCGGCATCGAGTTCGAGTCCGAGGAGGAAGCCGGCGACGAGACCGCCTCCATCGCCAAGATGTGAGGCGCCTTCCCGGTCCCCTGCCTCCCGGCCGGACCTCCGGCCGCCGTCCCCCCGCCCGAACACCCTTCGATTGACTGCCCCCGGACGTTCTGATATAAACTCGCCTCGGGATGTTCATTTTCCTCGGCATCGTCGCGGGACTGTTGGCGGCCGTCCCCGTCGGTCCGGTCAACATCTTCGTCATCTCCCAGACGCTCAAGCGCGATTCCCTCCACGGGCTCATGGCCGGCCTGACGGCGGTGACGCTCGACGTCTCGTTCTGTTTCATCGCCCTGGCCGGCTTCTTCAAGATCAAGGTCGGCCTTCCGCCCCACTCCCTCTCCTATCTCAAGGCCGTCGCGGCCGTCATCATCCTGCTCCTCGCCCGCAAGCTCGTCCGCGATTCCCGGACGTTCGAGATCCCGCAGGATCGCGATAAGATCCCCGCGGCGACGCCCAAACCCATTCTCGGCGTCATCCTCCTCTACCTTTCGAACCCGACCCTCTACATGTTCTGGATCGCCGTCGCCGGCGCGGTGACGGGATTCCTCCACAGCCGGCTCGAGGGCTGGACGGCGGTGGCCTTCGCCGCTTCGGTCGGCATCGGATCCTTCGGCTGGTACATCTCGCTCGTCCGTTTCGTCTCCCGCCGCCAGCACAAGATCAAGGCCGTCACGTTCCGCAGGCTCCTCTTCTATCTGGGCCTCATGCTCGCGGCCTTCGCCATCGTCATTCTCGGCACGGCCCTTTTCGATCTCCTATGACCAAGCGCGAGCGGGTCGAGAGAACTTACGCCTTCGAGCCCGCCGACAAGGTCCCGTTCGTCCCCGCCGTCTACGAGCATAAGGCGCGCCTCGTCGGCCGGTCCCCTTCGGAAGTCTGCCGCAGCCTCGACCTCCTCCTCGAATCCCTGGAGAAAGAGATCGAGGTCTACGATCCCGACATGCTCACCGTCGGCATCGACGTCTACAACGTCGAAGCCGAGGCCGCCGGCTGCGAGGTCCGCTACTTCGGCCGCGAGCCCGACGTCCCCGCGATCGCCGCGCCGATCCTCGCGGGACCGGGCGACCTCGGCAAGCTCGGCCGTCCCGACCCGGCCCGGGATGGACGGATGCCGCTTTTCGTCGAGGCGGCCGCCCGTCTCCACAAAGACAGGGGCCGGGACCTCGTCGTCCGCGGCGCCCTGACCGGGCCCTTTTCTCTCGCCTGCGCCCTGGCCGGGACCGAGGAGGTTCTGGTCGCCACCGTGGAGGATCCGAGATTCGTGCGAGCGCTCCTCGCCTTCTCGGCCCGGGTGGCCGTCGATTTCGGAACGGCCTTCCTCGAGAAGGGCGTCGAGCCCATCCTCTTCGACTCCAAGGCCTCTCCGGCCGCGGCCTCGCCCCGGGTTTTCCGGCAGTTCGTCCTTCCGGCCTACCGCGACGTCGTCATCCCCGCCCTGCGCGAGGCGGGGGCGCGCACGCTGCCGCTCATCGTCGGCGGCGACACGACGTCCATCCTCGAGGACCTGCTCCAGACCGGAGCCGGCCAGCTTCTGTGCGACGCGGGGTCCGACCTGGCGCTTTTCTTGAAGAGATGCCGGGAAGAGAGGCGGGCCCTGCGGGCCAGCGTGGATGCCCGGCTCGTCCACAGGGGGAGGCCGGAAGAGATCCGGGACGAGGCCGGGCGCATCCTCAGGGCGGCGGCGGGCGAGGCCGGATTCCTGTTCGGATGCGGCGTCGTGGCCTACGACTGCGATCCGCGGAACGTTCTCGCCCTGCGCGAGGCCCGCGACGAGCTCTCCGGGACTTAGCCGGCTCGCCGTCCCGCCGAGGGGACCGGGATCCTAGCGGACTTTCATGGGCCGGCCGCTTCGACGATCGCGGCCGTGGCGAGCGCGCGGCCCTGCCTCCGGACGAGGGCTTCGACCTTTCGAGCGTCGACCGCGGTCGTCGTGCCGATGCCGGTCGCGCAGACCGCGCCGCAGGCCGAGGCGTAGAGCAGGATGTCTTTCCAGTCCCCCGTCGAGAATCCTTCGGGCCGGCGGCCGCGGCCGAGAAACCGGTGGACTTGCATGACGATCCCGGCCGAGAAGGCGTCGCCGGCGCCCGTCGGGTCCATGACCCGGACGGAGAAGGCGGGGACGCGGAGGACGGCGCCCGGCACGGCGGCCACGGTCCCCTCTCCGCCCAGGGTGACGAAGACGTTCTTGGCCCCCAGCCGGCGGATCAGACGGGCGGACTTGGCCGGTTCGCGCTCGCCCACGAGGGAGGCCGCTTCGTCGGCGTTGCAGTGGAAAATGTCCGTCCAGGGCAGGGCCTTGCGGAGAAAGGCCCACGTCTTGCGGTAAGGGCTGACGACGTCGACGAAAGTCAGCGCGCCCAAGCTTCGCGCCCGCCGCAGGACTCCGGCCAGGTCCGCGTCGAAGCGGCCGAGCAGGCCGACGCCGCCGGCATAGTAAACGAGCGGCCTGTGTTTTTTGAGAAGGGCGAGAACGGGGGCGGCCGCCATCTCGACGTTGGCCCCGGGGTCGGCGTGATAGCGCCGGTCCTCGCCGCGGGCGACGAGGATGAGGTCGAGCGAGGTCGGGGCCTTGTCGGTCAGGACGGGTTCGACCCGAATGCCTTGCTCGCCGAGCCGGCGGACGAGGAAATCCCCGAAAAGGTCGCGGCCGGCCGGGAAAACGACGCGAAGCTTGGACTTCGGAAAGCCCAGCCGGACGAGGTCGGCCGAGACGTTGCAGGCGTGCCCCCCGAGCGAAGTCCGGACCGAGCAGAACGCCAGCTCGCCCGGCCGGGCCACCCGCTCGAGCCCGCTGGCGATCAGGTCGACGACGGCGATGCCGCTGATGAGGACCACGCGCTTATTGTATTCATTTTCTCCCGAACTTCCAAGGTCATCCGTCGCGCCGGGAAAGTCCCGGTCATTCTAC
>MEYF01000125.1:9675-9810 GCA_001775755.1 Candidatus Aminicenantes bacterium RBG_19FT_COMBO_65_30
GGATCATCTCCCGTTTCCGGGAATCCATACTCGAGGCTGCGAGGGATATCGCTCCAAGCCGGGGGACATGTCCCCATATGAGTGAACCTATTGACGTATCCCGTCGTATAATGGGTGAGGAGGCGCGAAGATGAT
>MEYF01000126.1:0-5303 GCA_001775755.1 Candidatus Aminicenantes bacterium RBG_19FT_COMBO_65_30
CCCCGGCCCGGAGTTCGGCGGGCGGCCGGACGACCGTGTTCAGCTCGATGCGATCCGGGCGGATGCGCGCCGCGGCCGCTTTGATGGCCTCGATATGGATCGGGGCATCGTTGACGCCCTTGACCAGCATAACCTCCAGCCGGATCTCGCCCCGGAATTCCTCGCGGAAGCGGGCCAGGCCGTCGACGATCTTCCCGTTGTCGAGCGACGCGTGGGGCCGGTTGACGCGCCGGAAGAGGGCCACGGGGACGGCGTCGAGAGAGGGCACGACGATGTCGGCGGCGCCGAGTTCGCGCCGCACGTCCTTCCGGGTGAGGAGCGTCCCGTTGGTCAGGACGGCGACGGGGATGCGGGTCATCCTCTTGATCGCCCGGATTAGGTGTCCGATATCCCGGCTGAGGGTTGGTTCTCCGGAGCCGGAGAAGGTGATGACGTCGATCCTCTGACCGGAGTCCACGGCCGCCTTGACCTGGGCCAGGATGTCCTTCGGCGGGAACCAGCTCGCCCGGCGCAGGGACTTTTTACCGGTCGACCCGAGCTGACAGTAGATGCAGTCGAGGGTGCAGGTCTTGAAGGGGATGATGTCGACGCCCAGGGAGAAGCCCAGGCGCCGCGAGGCGACCGGGCCGTAGACGAAACGATGTCCGGCCATCAGGCCTCGTCCTTGTAGACCTCGAGGAACCTGCGGAGGGACCGGTCATAGGTCTTCTCCATGGAGTCCGGGAACAGGCAGGCCGGCAGCTCCCTGTTCCTCCAGTGGTAGGCCAGGCAGTCGCAACAGACCCCCTTCCGGCCGCAGGGCTCATAGCTGCAATTGCACCGGGCTTTGTTCTTCGCGCTCTGGCATTCGCTCATGAGGGCTCTCTTGTCGCTCTTAATTAAGGAATAGATATGCCCTATTATAATGTTTATCCGCCGATGAAGAAACGCCCAATTGGGAGCCATGTTGGCAATCACATCTTGGGCTTAAGAGACAACTCGCACAAATCCGCCGCGAGCAGGAGTATTCCCAGAGGAGGCCAGCGGAAAAGGGGCCGAGGCGTGTCGTCGGAGTGGAGCGGCAGGGAGCGAATTCTTAGAAGCGACCGATAAAAGCGCGACGGAGCAACTCGGAGGCGCGCTTTTAGGAAACATCTTAAAAAAGGGGGACACGTACTGGAAATGTATGTCCCCGGATCCAGCCCGGGAAGGCGTTAAGCATCACTCCAGCGGACGGAGGCGACCGCTATACCCGGGGCCGAGGGGATCGCCGGAGGGAGCATAAAGGAGGGATGCGGCTCTTGCCAGTCAAGCATAGTGGAGCATCACTCCAGCGGACGGAGGCGATTCCCGAGGCCCCTCCGCGGCCTCCG
Organism: Candidatus Aminicenantes bacterium RBG_19FT_COMBO_65_30; assembly: GCA_001775755.1. GTDB lineage: Bacteria > Acidobacteriota > Aminicenantia > Aminicenantales > Saccharicenantaceae > RBG-16-66-30. The sequence goes on from MEYF01000126.1 coordinate 1,353, forward strand.
TTGTGGAGGTCGGCATTTTCGTGTATCATAGCCCTCTTCATGAGGTTAATGAGGATATCCATGCCCCGATACACGGACCGCGAGGCCAAGGCCGGCCTCGAGGCGAAGCTGCCGCCGCTCGAGACCTTCCCCAACCAGTTCCCGGACTACGAGATCGCCATCGAATTCCCGGAGTTCACCTCCGTCTGCCCCAAGACGGGCCGGCCCGATTTCGGGACGATCACCCTGCGCTACGTCCCCGCGGGGAGAGTCCTCGAGCTCAAATCCCTGAAGGAATATTTCCTGGCCTACCGCAACCTGGGCATTTTCTACGAGAACGTCGTCAACCGCGTCCTCGAGGACGTCGTCCGCGCCTGCCGCCCGGCCGGCGCCGTCGTCAGGGGCGAATTCAATCCTCGCGGCGGCCTCAGCTCGGTCGTCGAGGCCCGCTACCCCCGCCCGCGGAAGCGGCGGTCCTGAGGACGGACCGGCGTCTCCGCGAAAAAAAGAACCTGACCCCGGAAGAAAAAGCAGCATGGCCGAGCGTACCAACGGTTCACGGATGGGCCGGACCGATCTGCTGATCATCCTGGTGATCATCCTCTGGGCCGTCAACCTCTCGGTGATCAAGATCGGACTGCGGACGCTTTCGCCCCACGGCTTCAACGCCGTCCGGCTGGGTCTGGCTTCGCTGGCCTATCTGGCGGTCCTTGTCGCCCGGCCGGGGAAGCTCAGGCTCGGGCGGAAGGGCGACGGGTGGAAGGCCTTCGGGCTGGGCCTTCTGGGGATCACGGGGTATCAGGTCTTCTTCATCAAGGCCATCGACACGATGAACGCCTCGACGGCCTCCATCGTCATGGGCACGAGCCCCATCTTCATCGCCCTGCTGGCCACGGCGGTCGGGGAAGAGCGGATATCTCTCGCCGGCTGGTTCGGCATCGCCATTTCCTTCGCCGGGTTCCTTCTCGTCGTTTCCGGAGAGAACGGCGGCCTGGTCTTCACGTGGGAGGCCTGGCGCGGGGCCGTCCTGATCCTGCTGGCCAACGCCTGCTGGGCCGGCTACACGGTTTTTTCGAAACCCGTCCTCGAGCGGAATTCGGCCTTCCGATTGGCGGCCGTGGGGACGATCACCGGGACGCTGGTCTACCTGCCGTTCGCGGCCGGGGACGTGGCCCGGATCGATTGGACGCGGATCTCCTTGGAGGGCTGGGGGGCCATCCTCTACGCGGGCCTCGTGTCCATCTTCCTCTGCTTCGTCCTTTGGTACCAGTCCGTCAAGAAAGTCGGCAGCGCCAAAACCGGAGTTTACAGCAACCTGACCCCCATCCTGTCCATTTTCTTCGCCGGCCTGGTCCTCGGCGAGCGTTTGACCGCGATCCAGGCCTTCGGCGCGGCCATCACCCTGGCCGGGGTCTATCTCACGAGGTCCGGCTATCGGTTCTTCGAGCGGAAGGGCGATGGACGCGGCGCGGCGGACGCCGCTTAGCGGGGCTAGTTAGCGAAGTCCATAGACCCTGTGGAGCTGGACGGACAGACGGATCCCGCCGAGCCCCGACCGATACGAGTCTTCGAGAATCTTAAGAGCTTTCTTCCTGCTCCAGGAAGCGTTCGACTGGGGCTGGAGGATGAGCGGGGTCGCCCGGGGGAACACGGCCCTCACCGTCCTGACGTCGTCGAGGGTGAGGGTGCGGCAGACGACGAGCTTGACCTCCCGGGCCCGCCTCACGAAGCCGGGGTGGACATCGAAGTCCGGCGGCTTGGGCGAGACGGTGTGCCAGTCCGCGCGCGGGTCGGGCGGGAACGTCCCGTTCGTCTCGATCTGGACCTTGAGGCCTTCCTCGTGGAGCCGGAGGACGAGCGACCGGACGTCCTGGGCCAGGGGCTCTCCCCCCGTTAAACAGACCCAGGCCGCCGGGACGCCGCGCCGGAGCCGGCCGACCTCATCGACGATCTTTTCGACGGGCATCTCGCGGCCGCCCCGCCAGGCCTTCTTGGTGTCGCAGAAGCCGCAGCGGCGGTTGCAGCCGGCGAGACGGACGAAGATCGTCGGCTCGCCCTGGCGCAGACCCTCGCCCTGGACCGAGGCGAAGATCTCAGTCGTCTTCAGCGTAGGTGGCCGACGCATCCTCGGATTCCCAGACCGTCACCGACTTTACCGGGTAGGACTTCTTGAGCTCGCCGTAGAGGTGGCGGGCGATGTTCTCGGCGGAGGGATTGAAGGGGAAGGCCTCGTTGAGGAAGGTGTGGTCGGGCAGGGAGGCGGCCAGGACCTTCTTGACTTCCGTGAAATCGAAGCCGATGCCCGTCCGGTCGAGCTCGCGGACGGCGATCGAGACCTCGACCTGGAAGGTATGGCCGTGGACCTTCTCGCACTTGCCTTTGTATTCCTTGAGATAGTGGGCGGCCGAGAACTTGTCCCGGACTTTGAGTGTCCAGCTCATCGTTGACCTTCCTTTCGAAGACGGGCGAGGAGGGGATCCTCGCGGCCGACGGCCTTCCAGGCCCGGGAGCGGAACCGGCAGGACGAGCACGTCCCGCAGGGGCGCTCGCCCCCGGCATAACAGGAGACCGAGTGGGAGTAGTCGGCGCCAAGGGCCAGGCCCTTCCGGATGATGTCCGGCTTGCTCAGTCCGAGGAGCGGCGTGATGACCCGGGCCTTCGGTCCGTTGATGGCGGCTTTCGTGCCTGCTTGAATGGCCCTCTCCATGGCCTGGACGAAACTCTTTGTCGTGTCGGGATAGTCGGGAGAGTCGGCGATGTGGAAGCCGCAGACGAGGTCCCGGAGGCCCCGCGCCTCGGCCCAGGCGGCGGCCAGGGCGAGGAAGATGCCGTTGCGGAACGGGACGTAGGTCGCCGGCGGTCCGGAGCGGCGTTCGGCCGGCCGCGCGGAGCGGGGGAGGGGGATGGACGGATCGGTCAACGCCGAGCCACCGATCTGCCGAAGGTCGACCTTGAGGACGGTGTGGGGAACGCCCAGCCGGCGGGCGGCCTTCCGGGCGAGGCCGATCTCGACCCGATGCCTCTGGCCGTAATCGAAGGTCAGGGTGTGGACCCGGTCGTAGCGGGCAAGGGCCCAGACGAGGGTCGTCGTCGAATCGAGCCCTCCCGAGAACAGAACGACGCAGGATTTCACGGCGGCTTGCCTCCGGGGGGATGATAACGAACGCCAGCGGGAATATCAAGGAATGAGCCGAGATGCGGCCGGATATACGCTGATGAGGCCGCGGAAAAAGGGGTTGAGGGGCGTCGTCGGAGCGAGCATAAAGCGGTGAATTAGCCGGCATCGGGACGGAGACGTCCAAGTCGGCTCCGGACCGGGACGGCGTGAAGATTCACCGCAGCGAGCGGAGACGATCCCCGAGACCCCTCCGCGGCCGGATCGAGTGCTTGAGACCCGGCGTGGCGCGTTTGACAGCCCGCAGGCGGGATGGTATATCTTGAAATTCGGACGATGAGCGAACATGCGATCGAAAAAGGCATCGCCGGCGTCGTCAAGACCTACGAGCTCCTGGACCGCGTCCGGATGCGGCAGGACCTCGTCATCCGCGACGACCAGTTCGACTACGAAGCCCTGCTCGAGGCCGTCCGGTACGCCGGCCGGAGGCGCATCCGCCTGAGCCTCCTCGACACCGGCCGGTTCGGCCTCACGGAGGTCGAAGCGCTCGCCCGGGGCGGCGCCCGCATCCTCACTTCGGACGAAGCCCGGCCCCGGGCCGACGAGTGGGAGATCCTCCTCGAGGTCTGCCGGACCTCGCGGACGCACCTCTCCGTGTTCTGGAACGGGCCTCTTCCCGTCGCGGACCAAACGTCGGGGATTTCCCTCCAGACGCTTGAAGATCTCCTCGGGCGAGGGATGGATCTTCACCTCTCCAACCGGACGCACAACCGCGATGCCGGGACGCTCGCCGGGCTGGCCGCCGCCGCGAAGAAGGGGAAGGGATATCTCGTGATCTATCATCTCGGCCCGCTCGT
>MEYF01000126.1:5335-6120 GCA_001775755.1 Candidatus Aminicenantes bacterium RBG_19FT_COMBO_65_30
CCTGGGTCCATTTCTCGGACAGGGATTCGACGGACGGGAATTGGGCCGAGCTGGCCGTCGAGATCGCCGGCGCGGCCGCCTCGTCGGGCGCGAGGGCCGCGGTCCACGTCGAGCGCGGCCTGCCGCTCGAACTCCTCGAGGAGCTCTGGACTATCGGCGCCGCGCTCATCTTCCTGACGCCGCCGAGCGACGACCGCTCACTTCTCCGCCCCGTCGAACGGAAGGCGGCGCGACGGAAGCTCCCGACGCGCGCCTTCCATATCTCCACCGCTTTCCTTCCGTGATCCGGCCCGCGCGGCCGGCAAAGTTCCCCGATGGGCCCGATTCCCCTTGAAAAAACGCGCTGTTCCGCTACAATACGAATCTTATGAGCGCGCATGACCTCGGACAAACGCTGTCGCTGTGGACCGTCGTCCCGTTCGCGGGGCTCCTTCTATCCATCGCCCTTCTGCCTCTCCGCGCGCCTCATTTCTGGGAGGACCACAAGAACAAGGGCCTCGTGGCGTTTCTGTGGTCCCTGCCGATCGCCGTCTTCCTCCTCTTCCAAGCCCCCCACGAGCTCGTCCTGTCGATGAAAGATTACGCCTCGTTCCTTCTTCTCCTCACGGCCCTGTTCATCGTCTCCGGCGGCATCGTCCTCAAGGGCGACCTCAAGGCGACGCCCGAGGTCAACACGCTGTTCCTGCTCGTCGGCGCCGTCCTGGCCAATTTCATCGGCACGACCGGCGCGAGCATGCTCCTCATACGGCCGCTCCTCCAGACCAACTCCGAGCGCAAGCATACTC
>MEYF01000126.1:6136-10792 GCA_001775755.1 Candidatus Aminicenantes bacterium RBG_19FT_COMBO_65_30
CTTCATCTTCCTCGTCTCCAACATCGGCGGCCTGCTGACGCCGCTCGGCGACCCGCCGCTCTTCATGGGCTTCATCAAGGGCGTGCCCTTCTTCTGGACACTGCGCCTCTTCCCCGTGTGGGCGGTCATGGTCGGCGGCGTGCTGCTGATGTTCTACCTCTACGACGGCTATCAGTACCGCAAGGAGGAGTGCCGCGACCTCATCCGCGACCGGCGCCGCGTCGTCCCCCTGCGCATGACCGGGACGATCAACTTCCTCTGGATCGCCGGGGTCATCGCCGGCATGTTCCTGCCCTTCCCGCGCCGCGAAGGCGTCTTCATCCTCGTGTCCATCATGTCCCTGCTGACGACGAGGCGCCAGTGCCGGACCGACAACAAGTTCACCTACAATCCCATCCTCGAAGTGGCCATCCTCTTCGCCGGCATCTTCATCACCATGGTCCCGGCCCTGCTCATCCTCAACGCCCGCGCGGCGGAGCTCGGCTTCTCCCGGCCGTGGCAGTTCTTCTGGGGCACGGGCTTCCTCTCCTCCTTCCTCGACAATACGCCGACCTACCTGGCCTTCTTCTCCATGGGGCAGGGTCTCGGCCTCAACGGCGACGTGTTGGGCATCCCTTCGATCTTCCTGAAAGCGATCAGCGTCGGCGCGGTCTTCATGGGCGCGAACTCCTACATCGGCAACGGCCCGAACTTCATGGTCAAGGTCATCGCCGAGGAATACAAGCTGAAGATGCCCTCGTTCTTCGGCTACATGGCCTACTCGTTCGCCATGCTCATCCCGCTCTACTTCGTCGTCACGTTCCTCTTTTTCAGGTAAGGATCACCCGGACCCCGCCATGAACTTTCCGTTCGTCTCCCTCCCGTACCCGCTCGCCGGAATCGGCCGCGCGTCGCGCCGGCCGTTTTCACGCGTTGCAGTTGGGCCGGTCGAATCGACACTACCAATGGTGCGGGCCGACCGCCGTTCTACAAAAAAAAGTGGTCGTTTCTTAGAAAATACTTGACAATTGGTTAGAATGGTCTATAAATGAAAATGAAAAAAAGATTACGGCGATTGGAACTTACGAGAGCTTGACTTGAAAGAAAAAAGGATAGAGCGATGAAAGTAGCTTTGCTTTATAGCTCGAAAACGGGAATGGAAGCGACGCTCATTCGTCGCCCCGACGAGCGAAGGGACGAGGAGGACGAGCCTCCACTTCCCAATGATATGCTCGCCGAATGCGATTCGGATGAGACGATCGCAGCGGTCGGGCAGGCCCTCCGGGAACGGCACCAGGTCGTCTTCATCGAGTCCGACGACAAAGCTTACGGCCGGCTGAAGCGTCAGCGTCCGCACCTCGTATTCAACATCGCCGAGCGCGTCGTCGGCCCGAACCGCGAGTCCCACATCCCGACGGTCTGCGAGATGCTGGACATCCCCTACACGGGCTCCGACCCGCTGACGCTCGGTCTCTGCCTCGTCAAGTCGCGGGCCAAAGAGATCCTGTCCTACCACAGGATCCCCAATCCGGCGTTCTGGATCGTCGAGTCCGCGGCCGCCATCCCGGCCGGCGTCCGTCTGCCGGCCATCGTCAAGCCCCTGTTCGAGGGTTCGAGCAAGGGCATCAAGAACAACTCCCTCGTCCACAGCCTGGGCGAGCTCTATGAGCGCGTCGAGGAGGTCGTCGCGGCTTACAAGCAGCCGGTCATCGTCGAGCGCTTCCTCGCCGGCCGCGAATTCACCGTCGGCGTCCTGGGGAACACCCCGAACTGCGAGATCCTGCCCATCGTCGAGATCGACCACGGCCAGCTCCCCGCCGGGGCGGCCCCGATCTATTCCTACGAAGCGAAGTGGCTCTGGGATACGCCGGCGCGGCCGCTCGAGATCTTCAAGTGCCCGGCGCCCATTCCCGCGGTGCTCAGGGCCAAGATCGGGAACGTCGTCGCCAGGACCTGCGCCGTGCTCCGCATCCGGGACTGGGCCCGGATCGACGTCCGGCTCGACGACAAGGGCGAGCCCAACATCCTCGAGGTCAACCCGCTGCCGGGCATTCTGCCCAACCCCGAGGATAATTCCTGCCTGCCCAAGGCGGCCCGGACGGCCGGGTATTCCTATTCGGACCTGATCCACAGGGTCGTGGAGGAGGCCTCCAAACGCTACGGCCTCCGTCCAACGCGCACCCGGCCCGCGGCGAGCGAGCGGCCGGCGGTCCTCGCGGATCGTGCATGAACCCTGCCCCTACGATCGCCATCGTCTTCAACGCCTACGAACCGAGACCGACGGCGGCGGGCGAACGTCTGTCCGAGGAGTCCGTGGCCGAAATGGCCCAGCAGGCGCACGACGCCGTCCGCACGCTCGGGATCGGCGCGACGCTCATCCCGCTCCAGAGGAGCCTGCTCAATTTCCTGGGCCGGGTCCGGGAGCTCAACCCCGACGCCCTGATCAACCTCTGCGAAGGGTACTACGGCCGGCCGCAGTGGGAGTCGAACGTCGCCGGCATCTTCGAGCTGCTGGGCCTCGTCTTCACCGGCAACGCGGCCAAGACCCTGGCCTTCTGTCAGGACAAGTTCAAGGCCAAGGCGGTCCTCCGGACGGCCGGACTGCCCACCGCCCCGGCCCAGCTCATGCATACGGGGGGCGAGCCCCTCGAGCTGAAGTTCCCGCTCATCGTCAAGCCCAATTCCGAGGACGCCAGCCTGGGCATCTACCCCGACTCCGTCGTCCGGGACGAGGAGTCCTTGCGGCGGCAAGTCCGTCGCTGCATCGACAGCTACAAGCAGCCGGTCCTTGTCGAAGCCTTCATCGACGGCCGGGAGTTCAACGTCTCGGTCATGGAGAACGGCGCGGTTAAGCCCCTGCCGGTCTCCGAGATCGATTTCTCGGCCATGCCCAAGGACATGCCCCGCATCCTCGGCTACGAGGCCAAGTGGTTCGAGGACAATCCGCTCTACCAGAAGACCCCCCCGATCTGCCCGGCGCCTATCGACGATGATCTCCGGGCCAAGCTCCAGGGTTTAGCCGCCGACGCGTTCCGGACCATGGGCTGCCGGGACTACGCCCGGGTGGATTTCCGGATGGACGCCAAAGGCCGCCCGTTCATCCTCGAGGTCAATCCGAACCCCGACATCAGCACCAATGCCGGCTACGCCCGGGCCCTCAAGGCGGCCGGGGTCGAATACGCGGCGTTCTGGGGCACGATGATCCGGAACGCCCTCGAAAGAAGAGTCGTCCATGATCCGACCGATGGAACCGCAAGATAAGGGACCCGTGCTCGGGCTTATCCGGGCGACGGGCTTTTTCACGGCCGCCGAGGTCGACGTCGCCGAAGAGCTTATGGGCGTCTACCTTGAAAAGCCCGACCAGAAAGACTATCGCGTCGTCGTCGTCGAGAACGGCCAAAAGGACGTGGTGGGCTACATGACCTGGGGGCCGACGCCTCTCGCCGAAGACGCCTACGACATGTACTGGATGGCCGTTGCGCCGTCCGAGCAGGGCAAGGGGCGGGGCAAAGCGCTCGTCCGCTGGCTCGAGGACGAGGTCCGGCGGCGCGACGGCCGGATGATCATCATCGAGACATCGTCCCAGCCGAAGTACCACGCCACGAGGCAGTTCTATATCGATTTGGACTATAAAGAAGTCGCCAAGGTCCCGAACTTCTACCGGGCCGGGGACGACCGCGTCATCTACGCGAAGTATTTTCGTTGAGGAGTTTTGGAGATGGATGATTGGCAACGCTTACTCCAGGGCAGTCTCAGGAAACCGGAAGAGATCGCCCAACGTTTTGGGCTTGACGTCGAGGAGGTCCGCCGGATCTCCAAGGTGTTCAAGATCCAGATCACGCCGTACTACGCCGGCCTGATCAAGGAGCGGGGAGACGCCATGTGGCGTCAGGTGGTGCCCGACCCGGCCGAGCTGAAGGAAGGCACGGGAGTCGCCGACCCTCTCGAGGAGGACGGCGATTCCCCCGTGCCGAGCATCGTCCACCGCTATCCCGACCGCTGTCTCTTTTTGGTGTCGCACAGCTGCGCCTCGTACTGCCGTTTCTGCACGCGCAAGAGAATGGTCGGAGACCCGTCGAAGATCCACCCCCGGTACATCGAGGACGGCCTCGAATACATCCGGCATCACGCCGAGATTCGGGATGTCATCATCTCGGGCGGCGACCCGCTGATGCTCGGCGACCGCAAGCTCGAGGCGATCGTCAAGGCCGTCCGGGCCATCCCCCATGTCGAGATCATCCGCATCGGCACGCGCGTGCCCTGCGTCCTGCCGCAACGGATCACGGAAAAGCTCGTGGGCATGCTCAAGAAATACCATCCGCTCTACGTCAACGTCCATTTCAACCACCCCGACGAGATCACGCCGGAATCGTCGCTGGCCCTGAATTTGCTGGCCGACGCCGGGATCCCACTCGGGAACCAGACCGTGCTCCTCAAGGGCGTCAACGACGATCCGCTTGTCATGCGCCGCCTCATGCAGAAGCTCCTGGCCGTCCGGGTCCGGCCCTACTACATCTACCAAGCGGACTATGTCTCGGGTACAGAGCATTTGCGGACCACGGTCGAGAAGGGGCTCGAAGTCATGGAGAACCTGCGCGGCTGGACCTCCGGGCTGGCCGTCCCGTACTACTGCATCGACGCGCCCGGAGGCGGCGGCAAGATCCCGGTCCTGCCGAA
>MEYF01000127.1:0-14617 GCA_001775755.1 Candidatus Aminicenantes bacterium RBG_19FT_COMBO_65_30
ACATGACGGCGACGCCGAAGATGGCCGGCGGCACGATGAGGAGGATGGTGAAGGGGTGGACGAAGGACTCGAAGAGCGAGGCCATGATGATATAGATGAAGAGCAGGGCCAGGACGATGGCCAGGGTCGTTTCCCCCTGCGATTCCTGGAAGCGGCGGAAGCCCTCGCCGAGGCTCCAGGTGTAGCCTTCGGGAAAAGCCACGGAGCCCATGACCTTCCGGATCTCCTCCGTCAGGGCCATGATCCCTTGGGTCTTGGTGTTGACCTGGATGCTGAGCTTGGACTTCTTGTTCTCCTTGCGGATGGACGAGGAGCCGAGCCGGTACGAGAGATTCGAGATAGCCGAGATGGGCACGGACTTGTCCTGGGTCCGGAGGCTGATATTGCGCAGGTCTTCCTCGCTGAAGCCGTCCTCCGACTGGATCTTCATGATAATGTCGATCTCGCGGTTCTCGGTCTTGAATTTGCCGATGGCCCGGTCCGAGAGCGATGAGGACACGGTCTGGGCGATGAGGCGGCTGTTGACGCCCAGGTTTTCGGCCTTGGCCCTGTCGACCTGGACGAGGAGCTGGGTATCGCCGCCCTCGAGGTCGCTGGTGATGTCCTCGACGTTGGGGACGGCCCGCAGGCGTTCGATGATGCCCGGGGCCAGCTCCGTCAGCTTGGTGAAGTCCATGCCGATGAGGTCGACGGACGTGCCCCGGCCAAAGCCGCCCCGGCCGAAGCGCTGGCCGTACTCGTAGAGGATGCCAGCCCTGACCGGGAGCAGGGCTTTGAGCCTGTCCCGGACTTCGGCCACGGTCGGGCCCTCGTCGCGAAGGTCGAGGTTGAGGGAGCCGCGGTAACGCCCCTGCCGCATGCCCCGGACGCCGAATTCGACGGTCAGGTGATCGAGGGCGAGGTCGTCCTTGTGGTTGAGCACGATCTGCTCGTATTCGGTGAACAGCGCGTTCATCTGTTCGAGCGAGAAAGTGCGCGGCATGTAGACCGACAGGCTGACCTCGCGTTCTTCGCCGCCGAACATCATCTCTTTCTCGATGCTGTTGAGCAGCAGGTAGGAAGCAACGAAGATCAGGACGGCCAGTCCGGCGACGAGAAGTTTCGTTTTCCAGGTACTGATGGTGAACCGGATGATGCGCTCGTAGAGCGAGGTCAACTTGACCAGCCAGCGGGCCTTCTCCTTGGTCTTGCCGGCCAGGAAACGGCTGCCGGAGAGAGGGATGAACGATAGGGAGACAAGAAGCGAGGCGATAAGAGCCAGCGAGATGGTCAGGGCGAAGTCCTGCATGAAGCGGCCGAATCCCGACTGCGACATGAAGCCGAGCGAAACGAAGACGACCAGGGTCGAGAACGTCGACGCCGTCACGGCCCCGGAAACCTCGCTCGCCCCCTGGAGGGACGCCTGGAGCGGGCTCAGGCCCTTTTCCTGCCTCAGCCGGAAGATGTTCTCCAGGACGACGACGCTGTTGTCGACGAGCATGCCCACGGCCATCATCAACCCGGAGAGCGAGATGATGTTGATGGAGACGTTGGCCCGGAAGATGGTCCGGTAGAGGTACATGAAGCTGAAGGTGAAGACCATGGCGATGGGGATGGCCGCGGCGATGATGAGGGTCGTCCGGAACTTCCGGAGGAAAAAGAGGAGGACGATGACGGCCAGGACGCCGCCGATGATGCCCGACCAGGTCAGGTCGTTCAGACTCTTGAGGATGTCCTCGGACTGGTCCCTGTAGTAGACGACGGACATGTCGCGAAGGTTCGGTTCGTTCGCCTGGATCCGGGCCATGGCCTCCTTGACCTTCCGGCAGACGTCGACTATGTTGGCGTTCGAGGCCCGGTAGATCTCGAAGCGGACGGTCTCCCGGCCGTCCATCCGGTTGTAATCCTCTTTGATGGGGTAGTCGTAGGTCACGCGGGCGACGTCGCCGACGGTCAGCCCCTTCTCGTTGACCGGGAGCGTCTTGACCTGGTCGAGGACCTTCAGTTCGCCGGGGACGCGGGCCGCGTAACGCATCGAGCCCTCCTCGACGTATCCGGCCGAGACGTTGACGTTGTTGTTCCGGATCGTGTCGATGAGGTCGTTGATGCGGATAGACGAGGAGTAGAAGATCTCGGGCTTGAGGTAGACATTGAGGACCTTGGCCCGGATGCCGCGGAGGTCGACGTTGGCGACACCCTCGATCCGTTCGAGCTGCTGGGTGATGTAGTATTCCGACCAGTAGAAGAGGTCGTCGAGGTCGCCGGGCATGGTGATGCTGAAGTTGATGACCGGCCGGTCGTTCATGGAGAAGCGGCGGATGCGGATCTGTTCGATGTCCCGGGGGAGGTTGCCGCGGATCTGGTCGATCTTGTCGCGGATCTGCATCGAGGCCAGGTCCATGTTCGTCCCGGCCTTGAACTGGAGGTTGATCGAGGCGCTCGAGGCCGAGGACGAGGAGCTGAGCGTGTCCAGATTGTTGACCGTGGCCAGGATATCCTCGATCGGCCGGGTGATGACGCGCTCGACTTCCTCGGGCGACGAGGAGGGATAGGGGACCTGGACCATGAGGCCGGGGAAGGAAATGTCGGGCATCATCTCGAGGGGGAGCTTGAGGAGGGAGATCACCCCGATGGTGATGAAGACGAGCATGGCCACGAGGATGGAGACCGGCTTCTTGATGGAGAATTCGGAGAGGTTCACGCGCTCCCCTCCTTGGCCTTCTTCGTGGCCGGGGAACCTTTCGCTTTCTTCAGCAGGGCCATCAGACGGCTCGCGGCGGCCTCCGTGTTTCCGGTTTCCGGGATGACCTTGTCGTAGACGAGCGGGATGAAGACCAGCGTCAGGAAGGTCCCGAAGGTCAGCCCGCCGATGAGGGTCAGGGCCAGGGGGATGCGGATCTCGAATCCTTCTTTATAGTCGAGGGCCATCGGCAGGAGCCCCAGGACGGTGGTGATGGTCGTCATCAGGATCGGCCGCCAGCGGACCTGGCCGGCCCGTTGGAGGGCCTCCCTCTTGCGCATGCCCTCCTTCTGGAGCTGACCGACGTAATCGACGAGGACGATGGCGTTGTTGACGACGACCCCGGCCAGGATGATGATGCCGATGAGGACGATGACGTTGATGGACATCCCGGCGGCGATGCCGACGAGGACGACGCCGATGATGCCGAGCGGGATGGTGATCATGATGATCAGGGGCTTGATGAACGACTCGAACTCCGAGGCCATGACCAGGTAGACGAGGAACACGGCCAGGAGGATGGCGAAGATCATCGAGGAGAAGGCGACGTCCTGCTCCATGCTCTGACCGGCCATGGAGACGGAGTAGTCGGGGGACATGCGGACCGTGGCCGCCGCGGCCATGACCTTGTCCCGGGCTTCGTCGAGAGAGATCCGCGAGAGGTTCCCGGTCAGGACGGCCGACTTCTGCTGGAGGATGCGGCGGATTTCGGCCGGCCCCTCCTTGATCTCGATCGCGGCTAGGGACTTGAGGGGGACGATGGCCCCCAGGCCGTTGCGGATGGTGATCCGGCTGATCTTGTCCACGCGGTCCCGGGAGGCCTCGGACAGGCGGACACGGATATCGACTTCCCGGTCGCTTTCGATGAACCGGGTGGCCACCTCGCCCTGGATCTTGTTCCGGAGCTGGGCGCCGACTTGGTTGATGGTCATGTTCTGCGAGGCCAGGACGGCCCGGTCGAAGATGATCTGGATCTCCGGATAGCCCTCCTCCATGCTCGACTTCAAGTCGATGAGGCCGGGGAAGCCCCTGAGCTTGGCCAGGAGCTCGTCCGAGATAGACTTGATCCGGTCGATGTCGGTGCCCGAGACGACGACCTCGAGCGGGGCCTTGAAGGAGAAGAGACGCGGCTTGTAGACCTTGATCGTCGCCGTTTCGAACTTCTCCAGGTCGGCCCGGACCCGTTCCATGATCCGGTCCTCGCTTTTTCCAAGGATGCCGGGTTTGAGACGAAGGGTGAACTCGGAAAGGTTTTCCATCTCCTCCTGAAAGGAGATGCCGCCCCGCGAGCCCTTGCCTATGAGCTCGTAGACGCTGTCGATCTCCGGGTACTTTTTCAGCAGGTCCGAGATGTCCGAGACGACGGAGGCGTTTTCCTTGAGCGAGGTCCCCGGCGCGAATTCGACGTTGACCAGGAATTCGCCCTGGGAGATGACCGGGATGAGCTCTTTTCCCATGAAGCGGGTCAGGAAGAGCGAGCCGAGGAAGAGGACGATGACGGCGGCGAAGATGAGCCCTCGCCGACGGAACGATACGCCCTGGAACTTCTTGTAGGCCGCGAACACCGCGTCGTGGACTTTGTCCACGGGCTTGAAAACGACTTTCAACGCGTTTCCGAACCGGTCGCGCGAGTTCTCGCGCTGCATGGCCCCGGCCAGCATGGGGACGAGGGTCAGCGACACGAGGAGGGAGGCCATGAGGGAGTAGGTGACGGTCAGGGCCATGTCCTTGAAAAGCTGGCCGGCGATGCCCTCGACGAAGACGATGGGGAAAAAGACGGCCACCGTGGTCAAAGTCGAGGCGGTGACGGCGCCGGCGACCTCCGTCGTCCCTTTATAGGCGGCGTCGGCGGCATTGTGTCCCGCGTCCCGGAAGCGTTGGACGGCCTCCAGGACGACGATGGAGTTGTCGACGAGCATGCCGATGCCCAAGGCCAGACCTCCGAGCGAGATGATGTTGAGCGAGATCTTGGAGGAGAACATCAGGAAAAAGGTGACGATGACGGAAATGGGGATGGCCGCTCCGATGATCAGGGTGCTGCGGACGTTCTTCAGGAAGTAGAGCAGGACGAGGACGGCCAGAATGCCGCCGATGACGGCCGTCGACTTGACCTCTTCGATCGTGCTCTTGATGAATTTCGACTGGTTGGTGATGAGGAGGTAGTCCATGCCGCGCGGTTTGAGGATGTTTTGCCGGACGGTCTTCAGCCGCTCCGTGACGGCCTCGACGACGGAGACGGTGTTGGCGTCGGCCGCCCGATAGATGGCCGCCTCGATGCACTCCCGGCCGTTGATACGGGAGATGACCTTGCGTTCCTTGAAACCGCGGAAGACCTCGGCGATGCTGCCCAGGGTGATCTGGACGTCGCCGCGCTTCTCAATGATGATGCCCTTGATCTCCTCGACGTCCTTGAACTGGTTGACCGTCCGGACGAGGAACTGGGTGTCCTTCTGCTTGAGGATGCCGGCCGAGAGGTCGACATTCTCCTGGTTCAGGCGGCTGGCCACCGTGGTGATGGGGATGTTGAGGAGGCTGAGCTTCTGCTCGTCGATATCGATGTGGATCTCGTCCTCGAGGCCGCCCGAGATGGAGCAGGCGGCGACCCCTTCGATGCTCTCCAGGGCCTGCTTGACCTCTTTCTCCGCGACATAGCGGATGCGGGAGAGGTCGGCGTCGCCGGTCAGGCCGAGCTTCATGACCGGGTCCTGGTTGGGGTCGTAGCGGAGGATGACGGGCTTCGTCGCCCCGGTCGGGAAGCGGAGGAGGTCGAGCTTCTCCCGGACCTTGAGCGTGGCGAAGTCCATGTTCGTGTGCCAGGCGAACTCGATCGTGACCTCGGACAACTCGGCCCGGGACACGGAGGAGATGCGCATGACGTTGTCGACGACGCCGCACGTTTCCTCGATGGGCTTGGAGATGATGTTCTCGATCTCGGAGGGCGCCGTGCCCGGGTATTCCGTCTTGACGGTCAGGGTGGGGTAGGAGATCTTGGGCAGGAGGTTGAGGTTCAGCCGTGAGTAGGAGATGAAGCCGAAGATGACCGCGGCCACGGTGAACATGAAGACGGTGACCGGCCGGTTGATGGAGAACTTGACGAGCTTCATTTCAGCACGGTGACGGGCTGGCCGTCCTTGAGGTTTTCGACGCCGACCGAGATGATGACGTCGCCCTCGGCGATACCCGAGGCGACCTCGGCCAGGTCCTCCTCGGTCAGGCCGAGGGTGATCTCCCTCTGGCCGGCCAAACCGTCCTTGAGGATGAAGACGTAGGTCTTGCCCTGCTTATAGAGGATGGCCTTGCGCGGGATGACCAGGACGTTGTCCTTCTTGCCTGTGGCGATGCGGACCTCGACGAACATGCCCGGTTTCAGCCTGAGCGTGTCGTCATACGCTTCGACGGTGACCTTGATCGTCCCGGTCTGGACGTCGATCCGCGGGTTGATCAGGGTCACCGTTCCCTTGAAGGCCTCGCCCTTGATGATCTCCGTCGAAACCTCGGCGGGAAGACCCGTCTTGAGCCGGAGCGCGTCGCTCGTGGGCACGAAGACGCGGATGAGCAGGGGCTTGAAGTCCTCGACCGTGTAGACCTTCTGGTTGCTGGTGACCCGGCCGCCGACCTCGATGAGGCGTTCGGTGACGTAGCCCTCGGCAAGGGACCGGATCTTCGTCCAGTTCAGCTGGAGCTCGAGGTCCTTGGAGACCTGCTCCCGGTTCTGATAATCGAGGCGGCGCTGCTGGTGTGAGGCCTCCGCGGTCTGGTATTCCTGCTCCGAAATGAGCTCCTTCTTGAAGAGTTCCTGGCTGCGGGCCAGGTTCTTCTCCGCCTCGTCCAGGCTGAGCTTGGCCTGCTCTAGGGCGATCCGGGCCTGCTCGTGGCTGATCCGGATCTCCGTGTCGTCAAGGATCGCCAGTACGTCGTTTTCCTTGACGAAGGCGCCTTCCTCCTTGACGATCTGCTTGACGTAGGCCGACAAGCGCGAAAAGACCTCGACCTTCCGTTCCGGCTCGACGATGCCGTTGAGAACGAGATAGGCGTTCAGGCTCTGGCGGCTGACGGTTTCGATGTTCACGGGCAGGGCTTCTAGCTGGGGCTCGCCGCCAGGCCCCTTCGCGCCAGGGGAGGCCTTGCCGGCCGGGTTTCCCGGCTGGGATTTCGTGGCGGGGGTCTGGCCGTTGGCCGCGGCTTTGGCGGCGGGGTCGCCATTACCCGACTTTCCGCACGCCCAGGTCAGGGCTAAGATCACGGTCAGTAGCAAGGCCGTTTGTTTTCTCATCGTCTGTCACCTTTTTATATGGGCTTTTGTCATCCTCTTCACCTGAGGACGTTCCTGCCGTTGCCGCTAGCGGTACATTATACCTCACCGGCATTATTTTGACGTTGGCCCGGGGACTTTCTTCCCTCCGGAGTCCCTCGGAACCTAGGAAGGGGTCAAACCTTAAATCATATAATTTCCGATATTGGCAAGGCCTGATTTCACGGGCTCTCTCAATGGCAAGAGACGAAATTATAAGATTTAAGGTTTGACCCCTTCTTGTTTAACCAGCTCTCGTTTGACAGGGTTTCCCGCGGCAGATAAAGTGGAGTTTCCGGCAACGGCGAGGAATCGGAGCCGCTGTCGCGTCGTTAGAATAGGCGAGACCGGTGAAGAAAGGGCTGAAACATGACCCCTGAGGCTCCCGGGAACGGGCTCGAGCGCAAGCTTGGGCTCTTCCCGCTGACCAACATCGTCATCGCCAACATGATCGGCGCCGGCATCTTCACGACGTCCGGCCTGCTGATGAAGGACCTCCACCATCCCGTCGTCATGCTCGCCCTGTGGCTCGTCGGCGGCCTGGTCGCCCTCTGCGGCGCCCTGAGCTATGGCGAGCTCGGCGCCGCCTTCCCGCACGCCGGCGGCGAATACGCGTTCCTGTCGAGGCTCTACCACCCCGTCCTCGGCTTCCTCTCCGGCTGGGTCTCGTTCTTCGTCGGCTTCTCCGCGCCCATCGCCGCGTCGGCCATCGGCTTCTCCGAATACCTGACCCGGGCTTTCCCCGGCCTGCTCACTCCCGGCCTCGTCGGCGGCCCCGCCGAAGCGGCCATCATGAAAAAGCTCTACGCCATCATCATCATCGCCGCCTTCACCTTCCTCCACACCCGCGGGCTCGAGGCCGGCGCCCGCGTCCAGAACGCCCTGACCGGACTGAAGATCCTCCTCATCGTCGGTCTGGTCGCCGCGGGATTCGCCGTCGGCCGGGGGAGCATGAGCCACCTCACGGCCGCGGCGCCATTCCGCTTCGACTTCGGCGGCATCAAAACTCTGGGGCTCTCGCTGATGTGGATTATGTTCGCCTACAGCGGCTGGAACGCCTCGGCGTACGTCGGATCGGAGGTCAAGGAGCCGTCCCGCAACCTGCCGCGTTCGCTCCTGCTCGGGACGGGCATCGTCATGCTGCTCTACATCGCCCTGAACCTGTTCTACATCTACGCCATTCCCCCGGCCCAGATGGAGGGCGTCATATCCGTCGGCGGCCTGGCCGCCGGCAACCTCTTCGGGAAATCCGCGGAGATGGTCCTCTCGGTCCTCATCTCCTTCGCCCTTTTTTCCTCGCTCAGCGCCTATCTCATTCTCGGGCCGCGCGTCTACTACTCGATGGCCCGGGACGGCATCTTCTTTAAATCCATCGCCTACGTCGACCCGAAAAGCTGCGTGCCGACGCGGTCGATCGTCCTCCAGGGGGGGATCGCCGCGATCATGGTCCTCTTCGGGACCTTCGAGCAGCTCCTGACCTACATGGGCTTCTCTCTGGGCATCTTCCCGCTCCTGGCCGTAGTGGGCGTGTTCAAGCTGAGGCGGACGGGCCGGAGCGCCGTCAAATTGCCCGGCTACCCGGTGGCCTCGGCCGGCTACATCCTCGTTGGGGCGACGATCCTCGTCCTAGCCTTCCTCGAACGGCCGATCGAGTCGCTCATCGCCGTGGCCACGGCCCTGGCCGGCATCCCCGTGTACTTTTTCTTCAAGCGGAGCGCCGGGAAGGGGAGCTGAGCCCGCCCGGGCCGCGTCCCGCGTCCTGCCGATTTGACTAAACCCGGGCTTGGGAATATCCTTGATAAGGTTGGAACGGGGTCGAGGCTAAGACGGATTTATTTTCGGAGTCATGCGCGCGGAGTCCGAGGATGACGATGCGGAGAATTAACGGAGCCGCCGCGGGAACGGCGCTCGCGCTGGTTCTTTTCCTGGGCGCCTGCTCCCTCGAGAAGCTGGCCATGAAGAAGGTCGCCGGGATGCTCTCCGGCTCCTCGTCGGCCGATGTATTCAGCTCGGACAACGATCCCGACTTCGTCGGGGACGCCCTGCCCTTCGCCATCAAGCTCTACGAATCCCTGCTCGCCTCGCTCCCTGAACACGCCGGTCTCCGGCTCCGCACCGGCAGCCTCTACATCATGTACGCCAACGCCTTCGTCCAGACGCCCGCCGACATGACGCCTCGCCGGGAGGCCGAGACGAAGGACTATCTCCTGGGGCGGGCCAAGAACCTCTACCTGCGGGGACGGGACATCCTCTTTGCGGCCCTGGAAAAAAAGAATCCCCTGATCCATCGGCAGCTCAAGGAACGGAAATACAAAGAAGCCATGGCGCCCTTCGCCAAGGAGGACGTGCCCCTGCTCTACTGGACGGCGGTTGGCTGGGTCGCCGCCTTCGCCGTCAACCCCTTCGACATGGCGCTCGGCCAGACGGTGCCCCAGACCACGGCCATGATGGATAGGGTCGCCGCGCTCGAGCCCGGCTTCGGACGGGGCGCCCTCGATGCGTTCTATGTCAGCTACTACGGGTCGCTCCCCGAGTACCTCGGGGGTGACGCGGCCAAGGCCCGGGAGCATTTCGCCAAAGCGCAGGCCGTCGCCGGAACGTCGGACACCTCGTCTTTGATGGCTCTAGCCACGACGGTATGCGTCAAGGAACAGAACGCCGCGGAGTTCAAGCGGCTCCTCGGGCGGGTTCTCGAATTCGACCCGGACAGTAGCCCGCAGAACCGCCTGGTCAACATCCTCAACCAGCGGAAGGCCCGCTGGCTCCTCGAACACATCGACGACTTCTTCATCGAGATGGAACGCCCATGATAAAGAAAACCGCCGCCGTCCTCGCCCTCATACTTGTCGCGCTCACCGCACACGCCGCTCCGGCCGCTCCCGCTTCCTCCGGCCCGGTCGTCATCAAGATCGGCAGCATCGCCCCCAGCCGTTCGCCCTGGGACAAGGCCCTGGAACGAGTGGCCAGGGATTGGGAGCGGATCTCGAACGGGACCGTCCAGGTCAGGATCTACCCCGGCGGCATCGCCGGTTCCGAACAGGACATGATCCGAAAAATCCGGCTGGGGACTCTCCAGGGCGGGGTGTTCTCAAATATGGGCCTGGCAAAAATCGATGGGTCCGTTACGGCCATCACCATCCCTTTCCTCTTCCATTCCAGGGAGGAATTCAATGTCGTCTTCGACCGGATGAAGCCCTCCTTCGAGAAGATGATCGAAGGGAAAGGCTTCAAGGTGATGCTTTGGACGCTCGCCGGGTGGGTCAACTTTTTCACCAAGAAAGAGGTCATCGACCCCGACGACCTGAAAAAACTCAAGATCGCCGTGACCGCGGACTTCCCGGAGATCGAGCAACTCTGGAGAAAGATGGGCTATGAGGTCGTCCCGGGAGGCCTCAACGACCTGATGATCCAGCTCCAGAGCGGGGCCGTCAGCGCCGCCTACTTGCCGGCCCTCGTGGCCGGGTCGGGGCAGTTCTTCGCCCTCGTCCCCCACATGCTTTCGCCGTCCCTGGCCCCACTCGTCGGCGGGCTCTTATTGAGCGACAAAGCCTGGGCGGCGATCCCCGCCGACCTGCGCCAGCCGCTCATCGACGCCGTAGCCGTCGCGGCCAGGGGACTTTACGACGAAACGATGGTCCTCGAGGCTGACGCCGTGAAGATGATGAAGGACAACGGGCTCGTCGTCCACGATCCTCCGGCCGCCGCGCTGGCCAAGTGGCGGGAGGCCGCCGCGCGGGCCGCTGACGGGCTCATCGGGCCGGTTTTCTCCAAGGAGATCTACGACCAGATCCTCGGGTACGTCCAGGAGTACCGGAAGACCCGTGGCCAATAGGCTCGTCCGCGCCGTCGAAGACTCACTGGCCTTTTTCTCCATCTTCCTCCTGGCCGCGGTCCTTCTGTTCGAGGCCGTCGCCCGCAAGGCGTTCAACACGGGGATCCGGGATTCGGGCGTTTACGTCGAGCACCTGGTGCTCGTGGCCACGTTCATCGCCGGGGCCGTCACCTCCCGGGAGAAAAAGCACCTCGCGCTGGCCACCGGTCTTTTCCTGCCCCGGTCCCTGAAGGCGTTCGCCGGGACTGTCACGGCCGTCCTGTCGGCGGCGCTGACCCTGGCCTTCGGACTGAGCGCGCTGTCCTTCGCCTGGAACGCCTTCGTTCCGACGGACAAGGTCGGCTTTCTCCCGAAGCGTCTCGTGGTCTTGATCATGGCCGCCGGTTTTCTGGCCATGAGCGTGCGCTTCATCACCGGGCTCGAAAAGAAGAGGGCGCGGTTCGCGGCGGCGGCCGCGGCCGTCGTCCTGGGGCTTTTCCTCGGCTTCGGGCCGCTCGTCCAGCTGCTGACCCGCGGCGGCGCCGTCTCCCTGCCGGCGCTCACGTCGGTCGAGGAGCTCCTGCGGCCCGCTCTCACGGGGGCGGCCGGGCCGTTGATCGTCGTCCTCGTCGGCGCGGCGTTTCTCGGGCTGCCCATCTTCGTCGTCCTCGGAGGGATCGCGTTCCTCCTCTTCGCCAAGGCCGGCCAGCCGTTGGAGATCATTCCCAACCAGGCCTACGCGGTGCTCACCGGAAACGCCATACCGGCCATCCCGCTCTTCGCCGCGGTCGGCTTTTTCCTCTCCGAGAGCAAGGCGGGGGAGAGGCTGGTCCGGTTCTTCCAGGCCGTGTTCGGCTGGTTCCCGGGCGGGTTGACGGTCATGGCGGTCATCGTCTGCGCCTTTTTCACCACCTTCACCGGCGCCTCGGGCGTGACCATCCTGGCCCTCGGCGGGCTCCTTGCCGTCATCCTGGAGAAGGCCGGCTATCCCAAGAGGTTCACCGTCGGGCTCCTGACCGCCTCCGGGAGCATCGGACTGCTTTTTCCGCCGAGCCTGCCCGTCATCATCTACGGCGTGACCGCCCAGACGAGCATCAAGGACATGTTCGTGGGCGGCCTCGTGCCTGGCATGTTCCTGGTCGTCTCCGTCATGGCCTACGGCATCCTCTATTCATGGAAGCGCGGCATGCCCCGGCACGCGCTGAGGGTCCGGGAGGCCGTGACGGCTCTCGGGGAGTCCTTCTGGGAGCTCCTCTTGCCGCTCATCGTTTTCGGCCTTTACTTCGGCGGGATCGCCAGCCTGCAGGAGAGCGCCGCGGCCGCCCTGCTCTACGTCTGGGTCGTCGAGACCTTCGTCAAGAAGGACCTGAAGATCCGCGACCTGCCCCGGATCTTCCTCCGGTCCTTGCCCATCATCGGCGGCGTCCTGATCATCCTGGCCATGGCCAACGGCCTGTCGTATTACATCATCGACGCCCAGATCCCGCAGAAGCTCAGTGCCTGGGTCGCGGCGACGATCTCGTCGAAGTACGTCTTCCTGCTCATCCTCAACCTGGCCCTTCTCGTCGTCGGCTCTTTCATGGACATCTACTCGGCCATCCTCGTCGTCGTGCCGCTCATCATCCCGCTGGGGAACATCTTCGGGATCCATCCCGTCCATCTCGGCATCATCTTTTTAGCGAACTTGGAGCTGGGCTATCTCACGCCGCCCGTCGGGATGAACCTGTACCTGGCGTCCTACAGGTTCAATGAACCCATCCACCGGGTATACAGGGATGTGTTGATCTTTCTGGCGCTGGGGCTGGCCGCGGTCCTGCTCATCACCTACGTGCCGCTCCTGACAACCGCGCTGCTATAAAGAAGGGGTCAAACCTTAATTCTTATAATTTTTTTCGATTATCGGTCTTCCGGGGTAGCCGCGCCAGAGAAAGTATAAGAATTAAGGTTTGACCCCTTCTTAATCCTCCTTGTCACGGTTGAAGTGGGGCAGGTCCCAGGGGATCTCCAGGGACAGCTCGACGAAGCCGGCGTAAATCGTGTCCTTGTACCACGGCGCCTGGTAGATGAGCTTCTTCTTCCCTTTCTTCTGGATGGTGTAGACGTTCGCCCGGCGCTCGTCCATCATCTTTTTGAGCTTGGACCGGCTCGGCTCGGGATGGCAGTCGAGGACGTTCGTGCCGATGAGCCCGGCTCCGCCGTCGGCCGCGAACACTTCGAGAGATTTGGCGTTCATCTCGAGGATCCGGCCCTCCGTGTCGCACACGGTCACCGCTCCCGGGAATCCCTCCACCCACTCCTGTCCGCTCATGTCGACTCCTTCTTTCCCGGTTTTTTAAACAATCCCCTGACCGCATATCCGGCGTACCCGGAGAGGCCCGCCGCGAGTGCCGCGACGAGCGCGGTCGCCGCGATCATCAACCACGATCTTCCCAGACCGAACATGCGGGCCATCCGTGTCGCGATAATCCCGCTCCCGGTGAGATAGAGAAAAAGGCTCGAGCCCAGCCACAACAGCCCCGCCGCGAAAAAGCCCGTCCGGAAGGCCTTCCAGCCCGAGCGCGCCGCCGCCGCGCCGTAAGCGAAAGGAACGATCATCACCCACCACCAGTAAGGCGTCAGGAGTTGGAGACCCAGCGTGGCCAGGAGGAATATGAGAACCGCCGTCATTTTCCACCTCTCATCACCGTACGTCCCACGACGGCCGGATTCGCCTCGTCGGCCGATTTGAGGAAGACGAGCTCGCAGGGCTTTCCGGCAGCCCAGTCGTCGACGAAGTCGTCATAAAACCGCGAGCCCGGATTGCCCGACTGCCCGCCCGGATAATTCCCCCAGGCCCTGACCTCGGGCCCGAGCTCGACGACCATCCGCCAGGAAGGCGCCCAGCCGGCGCCGATGGCGTTGATGGCGTGGCCGACGCCGTCCGCTTCGATCTTCTCCCGGCCGAAGCCCGGTATCTCGCCGAGATGACCGATCTCGGTCCCTTTGACCTTGCCCCATCTCCATCCTTCGCCCGGCGGGCCCCAACGCTTTTCCATGTTCTCGACGGCTTCGCGGAAAGCCCGGGGGGCTATCTCAAGAAGCGTTTCTCGCCCGGGTGTCGTCTTGTCATCGAAGGAATCCGCGTCAGCATTGTTCGTGATGAGGTCGATCAAGATTTGGCTCGCCGGCCAGGTCATTCTTTCGAGGTCGCCCCTCTTCTCGTCATCCCAGGTCAGCCGGTTGAGCGTGATCCAGAATTCCCGGAAGACCGTCGGCGCGACGAGAGCCGCCCGCGCTTCGAAGTTCCAGGCCCGGAGCTCCTCGTAGCTCCTTATTTCCGCGTCCGTCCCGGCCTTCTCCCGGAGGATGTCGAGCAGGCCCGGCAGAACCGCCCTGGCCTGGATGTCCATGACGTCGGCCTGCATCCGAACCATGTCCGGCGGCGTGACGTCTCGCGCCGCCGCGAGGATCTCGTTGATCCGCGCCCCCCGTTCGAAGGAGGCGAAATCCCACCCGATGTAATAAGGATACGCCGCGCCGGCGGGCAGCTGGTTGGCCGAGCTGACAAAGCCCCTTTCCGGATTCTTGACGTGGGGGACGTGGCCGTGCGGGATCCAGCCCTGCCACTCATCCGCCGGGTCGGCGCCGTCGAGGACGTAGCGACCCTGGCCCTTCCACCGGAGGGGGAATTTTCCGTTGTGCCATAGGGCGATCGTCCCCTCCCGGTCGGCGTAGACGATGTTCTGGGCCGGACAATCCCAGGTTTCGAGAGCCTGGACGTAATCCGCGTAATTCCGCGCCCTGTTCAGGGCATAGA
>MEYF01000127.1:14668-16265 GCA_001775755.1 Candidatus Aminicenantes bacterium RBG_19FT_COMBO_65_30
CCGGCGGGGCACCGGAGGAGGGTTGTTCGTCCTTCCAGCGGACGACCGGGCCGTGGTGAGTGTAGACGACCCGGTCGATGACCGTCGCTCCGCCCCTGACCTTGATCGTTTCTTCACGAACGCTCGTCTTCCGCCATTCGCCGCCGTAGAGGTATTCGGCCCGGGTGCCGTCCTTGAAAGTCACGTCGTACCAGTCGAGGACGTCGTCGGCGCCGTTGGTGAAACCCCAGGCGATGTCCTCGTTGTAACCTGCGACGATCAGGGGCGCGGCCGGAAAGGCGACGCCGCGGACATTGACGCCGGGGGCGGAGAGCTGGATCTCGTACCAGATCGCCGGGAGCGAGAGTGCAAGGTGTATGTCGTTCGACAGAATGGGAAAACCATTCCGGGTGAGTTTGCCCGAAACGGCCCAGTTGTTGCTGCCGATGCCGGGGCCCGTCCGGAAGCCGGGCGATTGGAAACCGCCGGGATCCGATGACGCGGGGGGATCGGCAGACGCCGGAAGCGTCATCGCGCCGGTTTCAGCCAAGTCGCCCCCGGCAGCCGGTCTTCGCGACGGGACCGGAAGCGGCGTGAAGTCGAGGGGCGTTTCCGGCGGAATGACCGGCTCGACCAGGGGGGGGATGTCGGGAAACAAGGCCTCGACGGTCTTCTCTCCCAGCGCCGCCCTCATCCGCGTCATGGCATCATCCCGGTTGTAGGAAGCGAGGGTGAGGGACATCGCCTTGAGGAGGAGGGCGCATTTGTAATCCGTCCACGGCTCGGGCCGATAGTCGAGGATCTTGTATTCGACGGGCAGGCGCTTTCGGCCGAGAATCCGGATATAGACGTTGACGCCGGCGGTGAAGGCGTCGACGACCTCCCTTGTCTTGGGGTCGTCGCGGAAAGCGCGGACCGCGTTTTCCGCGGCCCAGGGGAGGCCGAAGCGGCGGGAGATCATGTCTGCCCTAACGCCCATCGTGCCGACGACCTCGGAGATGCGCCCGGCCGTGTAAAGAGCCTGGAAGTCCATCTGCCAGAGGCGGAGGGACGCGGCGACGTAGCCCTGGGCGAGGTAGAGGTCGTGGTCGTTCCGGGCGAAGATGTGGGGGACGTGCCGCGAATCCCAGACGATCCGGACCTCGTCGTGCAGGCCGGGGACCGCGAGATTTTCCGGCACAGCGTCGGATCGGCTGCCGTTCTGCCAGAAGCCGGAGAAGGGGTTGAGGAGCTTGCCGAGAGCGGGGAACGTGCCGTGACGGTTGTCGAGCGTCCAGAACGCCGCCGCCGCGAGGACAAGGGAAACGATCGCCCGGACCCATCTCATGGCCGCCTCCATGCCGATCGCGCGAATTCCGGATGTGGTGCCCGGAGTTATACCACAGCGCGTCCGTCCCTGGCAACGCGGGCTTGCCCGCGGCCGGCAGGCGGCCTAGGTTTGGCCCGGGGCTTTTGATAGAATATGGATGATAAATCGGGGACACAATACCCGTTTCCGGATTAAGCGAGCCAGTCCACGACGGTGAGCCCGGGGATCCTGCGGAATTCGCGGGTGTTATGGGACACTAAAGTGGCGCCCAGGCTGAGAGCATGGGCGCTGATCTGGGTGTCGAGCGGG
>MEYF01000128.1 GCA_001775755.1 Candidatus Aminicenantes bacterium RBG_19FT_COMBO_65_30
GATCTTTTCCACCGTCGCGCCGCCCTTCTCGTAGGGTCCGACGTGCAGGGCGACGGCCACGGTCTTGTGTTCCCAGACTTTTTTCATGAGAGGCGGCTGGGGCGTCGCCTGGGCCGCGATGACGAACCCGGCTTCCCAGGAGAGGTCCTCGGGCTTGGTGTCGCCGGGCCAGTTGTAATAGACGCCGACCATGGGGCCGCGGATCAGGGGGAACAGGCCCTGGGCCTGCATGGCGCCGATGAGCTCGCCGATGACCACGGTCATGTCCAAGTACGGGCCTTTGTGGGCAATGGCGCAGTAAGGGAAGGGCTCGACGTCCTTGACCGTAACGACGATGTCCTGGGCGGCCAGGGGCACGGCCAGGGCCAGGACGGCGAGGATGGAGACGAGTTTTTTCACGACGGACCTCCTTTGGCGATCACGCGCGCGTGCCGACGCCGCCGACGATAGCACTCTCCGCGGCTCGATGTCAACGCGCCCCCGTTGCGCATCGGGCGGCGTTTCTGGGATAATGCCGGTCGATGCGCAAGTGGCTGGTGATGCTCCTGGCGATCGCGCTCCTCTACGCCTTGCCCAAGCTCAACACGGGCGGGCGCCGGCGCGACTTCCCGCTGATGAAGCGGATCAACGACACCCTCAATATCCTCGTCTGGATCCTGCTCGCCGTCTACTTCGGCGCCTTCCTCTACTGGGTCTGGACCGAAGTCATCCGCTGAAGCCGAGCGGTCCGGGACCGGCGGCTATCGCCAAGACAGTTTTTCCAAGCGCTTGAGCGAGAGGGCGGCCGCGGGGGCCGCGGCGGCCGACTGGTCGATCCCGAAAACGGACACCGAGACAAAGCCGTTGCGCACGGCCCAGATGTCCGTGTCCCCGCCGGCCGGCTCGAGGTGCTTCCAGGACGGCTTGTATTCCGTCGTGCCCTCGGGGGTGACGCTTTTTTCGAAGAGGTCGATCGGAGCCCGCGTGTCCTGCCTGGTGATCCGGAC
Organism: Candidatus Aminicenantes bacterium RBG_19FT_COMBO_65_30; assembly: GCA_001775755.1. Lineage (GTDB taxonomy): Bacteria > Acidobacteriota > Aminicenantia > Aminicenantales > Saccharicenantaceae > RBG-16-66-30. The sequence goes on from MEYF01000128.1 coordinate 987, forward strand.
GCCCCGGATGCTTCCCTTGGGCAGGTCCGGGAGGTTGACGTTGAGGAACGTGCCCTTGGCGATCCCGTTCGGTCCGAGCGCCCGGACGATGTCGGCCGTGACCGCCGCGGCCGCCTCGTAGCCTGTACCCTTCCTGCCGGCGAGGTTGACGGCGATGGCCGGAATGCCCAGGAAGGCCGCCTCGCGGGCGGCCCCGACCGTGGCCGAGTAGAACGTCACCGTGCCGAGATTCTCGCCCCAGTTGATCCCCGAGACGACGAGGTCCGGCCTTTCTGGAAGAAGCTTCTCCAGGGCCAGCCGGACGCAGGTCGCCGGCAGGGCGTCGATGGCGAACCATGTCAGGCCCTGTCTCTCGCTTTCCAGGACGGCGATCGGCCGGTCGGAGGTCACGCCATGGCTCGCGCCGCTGCGGGGGTCCCGGGGCGCGGCGACGGTCACCGTTCCCAGGGGACGGAGGGCCTCGGCGAGTGCCGCGATGCCCGGCGCCTCGATGCCGTCGTCGTTCGTAACGAGAATGCTGAGCGGCGCCGACGTCGGAGCGGGGGCCGTCCCGCCGCACGCCGCCGCGAGAACAAGGGCCAATACGACGATCTCAAAGGGGGGCCGCCGGTTTCTCATCGCTCGCTCCTTCGCCTCGGGACTCATCTTGCACATTATGTGTGCAATTTATCAAAAGTATGGGTCTGACAGTTCTTTAGAATCGCACTCACCATGTTTTTCCACAGGGTTATGCACAAAGTCTGTGGAAATCCCTCCGCTTCGTCCTTTTCATTTTTTATTTTTCACGTAGAGGTCGAACCATTCGAACATCTCGGCGAGGACGTGGAGGACCGACTCACGCGCCGAGTAACGGTGGCTCTCGTAGGGCATGAAGACGAAGCGGGACGTCCCTTTGAAGCCTTTGAGCGCGGCGAAGAGGCGCTCGGACTGGATGGGGAAGGTGCCCGAGTTGTTGTCGGCCATGCCGTGGATGAGCAGGATGGGCTCGTTGATCTTGTTGGCGTGCATGAAGGGCGACATCTTGATATAGGTCTCCGGGGCTTCCCAGAGGGTCCGCCGCTCGCTCTGGAAGCCGAACGGGGTCAGGGTCCGGTTGTAGGCGCCGCTCCTGGCGATGCCGGCGGCGAAAAGGTCGCAATGGGCGAGGAGGTTGGCCGTCATGAAGGCGCCGTAGCTGTGGCCGCCGACCCCGACCCGCTTCGGGTCCCCGACGCCCATCTCGTCGAGCTTGCGGATAGCCGCCTCGGCGTTGGAGACGATCTGCTGGACGAAGGTGTCGTTGACCGTCTGACGGTCGCCGACGACGGGCATCTCGGCGTTGTCTAGGACGGCGTATCCCTGGGTGACGAAGAAAAGCTGCGATGTGCCGCGGAAGAAGCTGAACCGGTTGACCGAGCCGCGGACCTGTCCGGCCACGGCCGCGGTGTCATATTCCCTGGGGTAGGCCCAGACGACGACGGGCAGGCGCGTCCCGGGCGTGTAGCCCGGAGGCAAATAGAGCGTGCCGCCGAGCTCGAGGCCGTCGGCCCGCTTGAAGGTGATGCGTTCCTTGCGGATCCCGGTCAGCTGGGGCGCCGGGTCCTTGAAATCGGTCAGGGCCGTCCGCTTTTTCGTCTTGAAGTCATAGAGATAGTAGTTGGGCGGATCGGTCTTCGTTTCGCGGCTGGTGATGATCTTCGAACGCGACCCGCCGGCGAATTCGACGAAGGATTCATAGGCGGGGTCCTGGCATTGCCAGAGCCGCTCGACCTTCATCGTCTTGAGGTTCATCCGGTCAAGGAAGGGATGGTCGCCCTTGGGCGAGGAGCCGGACCCGGCGAGGTATATCCAATCCTTGTCCTGGACGATGACCCGTTCGCCGGTCTTGAGGCTCGCCGTTACCGGACGGCCGGGATCGTTGTAGCGGTCCTGGGTGCTCAGGTCCCAGATCTTGACCGGCTCGGCGGCCGAGTTGGCGAAGTCGACGAGGAACGTCGTCCGCCGCCTCCGCTTCCATTCGCTTTGGGAGGCCAGGGCCTTGCCGGGCGCGGCGAAATAGCTGATGCCGGCGGCCCGCTCCTTGAGCTTGAGGACCTCCTTCGACTCGCCCGCGAACGGCGCGTCGAGAACGAGGTAGTGGTCGCGGAAGGGCACGGTCTTTTTCGGGTCGCCCTCGTCCAGGGCTTCGGTCCAGATGAGCGTCGCCGGCTTGTGGGTCATCCAGTTGACGCCGCGGGGGCCCTTGGGGACGCCGTTGATGGGAACGTTCTCGTCCGGGGGCAGGTCGGCCAGGACTTTGACCAGGCCGCCGTCCATGTCCCAGACCTCGATGGAATGCGAGAAGCCGGACGCGGGGAGGGCGTAGGAGTAGGGCCGCTTGATCCGCTCGACGAGGAGGTAGTCCGTAGCCGGGGAGACCGAGATCGAATCGAAGATGCCGGGCTTTCCGACCTTGCGGGCGGCGCCCGTGGCGACGTCGACGATGGCCGTCTGGGACGTCGCGTAGTAGTCGAAGAGGACCTCGTCGAACGCGTTCTTGAGCAGGTCCTGGTAGGTGGCGACCTTAGTCTCCTCGCCTCCGGAGACCTGGATCTCCGGACCGACGGGGACGCGCGGCGCGGCGGGGGCCGGGCCGCGGCCTTCGGGGACGAGTGGGACGACCAGGCGCCGGCTGTCCGGCACCCATTCGATCCCGCCGAGGAGGGCGTTGACGACGGCCGGCGTCAGGGCCTTGGCCTGGCCCGTTTTGGCGTCGACGGCCCAGAGCTCGACGCCCCCCGCGACGTAGCGCAGAAAAGCGACGGCCTGTCCGTCGGGAGAGAAGGAGAGGGAGGTGAACTTGACGCTTTCGGGCAGGGTGACCTTGCGGACGAGGCCCGTTTTCATGTCCTTGAGAGAAAGGCCGGTCGAGAAGCTCAGGACCTGCCTGCTATTGAAAGAGGGCGTGATGCGCATCCCGGCGATCCGCAGGATGGGCTCGGAGAGGTAGGCGATCGACGGCATCGACTCGCTCTCGACGAGAGCCATGACGTCTCCGGCCGGGCTCATCAAAACCGTGGGCGTCGGCGGCGCGTCGACGATGTCGACGACCTCCTTCGGCGGCAGCTTGTAGGGCTCCTGGGCGGAAACGATGGGAACGAACGCGAGAAACGCCGCGCAGAGAACGGCCAGACGGACGGCTGTTTTTTTCATGGGCACATTTTATTCCAAAACTCGTTTTTTCCATACCATTCTTTTATAATGCCCCTGCCGCGTTCCTGGAGCGTCCCGATGAGCGACCGCCGATCGAACGATATCCACCTGTCCGTCGTCTTCCCCGTCTATAACGCCGAGAAGCGCATCGCCGCGACGCTCGCCGCGACGGTCGCGTATCTCGCCGGCAAGCCGTTCGCCGCCGAGATCGTCGTCGTCGACGACGGGAGCATGGACAGAACGGCCGAGGTCGCCCGGGAAACGCTCGCCGGCCGCGTTCCGTCGAAGGTCATCCGGAGGGAGCGGAACCTGGGCAAGGGCGCCTCGGTCCGGGAAGGGGTCCTGGCCTCGTCGGGCGCGATCGTCCTTTTCTCGGACGACGACCTGTCGACGCCCATCGGGGAGTGCGATAAGCTCCTGGCCGCGCTCGACGCGGGCGCCGACATCGCCATCGGCTCGCGGGCCCTGCCGGATTCGGTCATCCGGGTCCGCCAGCGCCGGCCGCGCGAGTGGATGGGAAAGACCTTCAACCTCCTCGTCAGGCTCTTTGTCCTCAAGGGGTACCGCGACACCCAGTGCGGCTTCAAGGCCTTTCGGCGGGCGGCGGCGCTGGACGTCTTTTCGCGCCTTCAAACCGCCGGCTTCGGCTTCGACGTCGAGGCCCTGGTCCTCTGCCGGGAGCTCGGCTACCGCGTCGCCGAGGTCCCGGTCGTCTGGAGCGATTCCCGGCCGAGCCGCCTCAGGCTCGTCGGCGGCTCCCTGGGGATGCTCAAGGAACTGTGGCGCATCCGGAGGCGGGCCCGGCGCGAAGCCCGGAAGAGGAGGGAGACATGAAAGAACGACGCGGAGTATCCCGGAGAAGCGCCCGGACCGCGGCCGCGGTCCTGGTCCTGGGGCTGACGCTCGCGTCCTGCGCGGGGCGCAAGGAGCCGGCCGACCTGGTGCTCGTCAACGGCGACGTCACGACGCTCGACGCCGCGGCGCCGAAGGCCCGGGCCCTCGCCGTCAAGGGCGACACGATCATGGCCGTCTGCGCGAGCGACAAGGAGGCCGAGGCCTACGTCGGGCCGGCGACGAAGGTCGTCGACCTCGGCGGCGCCTGGGTCGTGCCCGGCATCATCGACGGCCACGTCCATTTCAACCAGGCCGGGGCCCTGATCCTGGACGCCAACCTGATGACGGTCTCGGACGAGGCCGGGTTGCGGGCGGAGATCGCCCGAGTCGCGGGCATCCTCGACGACGGCGAGTGGATCATGGGCGGGCTCTACGGCGCCTACGAGCAGTGGGCCCTGGGTGACGCCGGCGCCGCGGGATCGCAAAAGGCCGAACCGTGGCGCCCCAACCGGTCCATGATCGACGACCTGAGCCCGGCCAATCCCTGCTTCCTGAGCCGCTTCGACACCAAGGAATGGCTGGCCAACACGCCCGCCCTCGCCGCCGCGGGGCTCGACCGGGCGCCTCTCGAGGGCCTGGAGATCGGCGGGGACGGCAAGCCCACCGGCATCGTCTTTGCCGGGACGCCGGCTTTCCAGAAGCTGCGGGAAGCCCGGAAGCCCAAGTCCCCGGCCCGGCTGCTCGAGGAGAACCGGGCGGCGCTCAAGGCCCTGCGCGAGGCCGGGATCGTCGAGGTCCACGACATCGAGAGGCCGGACCAGACCGACCGCTTCGTCGAGCTCGAGGAGCGGGGCGAGCTCACCTGCCGCGTCTGGCTCAGGCCGGACCTTTCGCGGGGCGAGGAGCTCGGCCGGGCCGGATTCACGATGGGCCTTCATCCGAAAACGAAACAGAAGAGCGGCTGGCTTCGCTACGGCGCGCTCAAGGGCTACATCGACGGCATCATGGGCACGCACGGGGCGCTGTTCTTCGAGCCCTACGACGACGAGCCGGGGAATTACGGCCACTGGCGGCCGCACACCTCGGACGACCCGGGGCTCCAGGTCCGGAACATGGAGAAGATGTACGGCCTGATCAAGAAGGGCCTCGAATACGGGTTCGTCCCGAACGTCCACGCCATCGGCGACCGCGGCGTCGCCGAGATGCTCGACCTCTACGAGCGGCTCGGGGGCGAGGGCGTCGACCTCGCCGGCTTCCGGGTCATCCACGCCCAGGTCATCCGGCCCCGGGATTTCACGCGCTTCAAGGCGCTCGGCGTCATCGCCGAGGTCAATCCCTACCACGTCTCGGACGACATGCGCTGGATGGAGGAGAGGATCGGGCACGAGCGGTGCAAGGGGGCCTACGCCTTCAAGACCCTGCTCGCGAACGGAGCGACCCTGAGCTTCGGCTCGGACTGGCCGGGGACGAGCGCCGCCCTGTACCATATGCACCCGAAATACCTGATCTATGCCGCCGTCGCGCGCCAGACGCTGAACGGGACACCCGAGGGCGGCTGGTTCCCGGAGGAGCGCATCTCGGTCGAGGAGGCCCTGCGCGCTTACACCATCAACAACGCTCGGGCCGCCTTCGAGGGCGACCTGCGCGGCTCGCTCGAGGCCGGGAAGCTGGCCGACATCACCGTGTTCGACAGGAACATGACGGCGATCGCGCCCGCGGACATCCTCAAGACCGAGGTGAAGCACACGATCGTCGGCGGGAAGGTCGTTTTCGCCCGGGATTAGAAGGATCTCAGGCGCGGGCGGGCTTAGCGCTTCTTGGGCTTGGCCAGATAAATATTCCCGGTCATGCTGGTCGCCTCGAAGATGATCCTGTCCGCGGCGACCCCCATCGCGCCGTTGCCCTTGGGGAAATTCAGCATGATCCGGCTCTCCGTCGATACGAAGACCTCGCGCTCCTCGCCGATGGGAAGCTGCGTCCGGGGATCGAGCTGCCGCGCGAAAATCGAGCAGCGGCCGTTCTTTTCGGACAGATAGTAGAACCAGCGGCCGTTGGGAGACCAGTCGGGCCGGCCGAGAAAATGATCGGCTTCGGCGACCGTGATCGTGTCCTGAACGCCCACCTGAGGCGTTGCGGCCGGCGAGATCCTGATGGCCGCGCGCCCGTCCGGTTCGCCGGCCAGCCAGGCGATCCATTTTCCGTCCGGCGAGACGCAGGCGTCTTCGACGATATCCTGCGGAAACGATAGGATGACCTTACTCTCCCCGGTCCGGAGGTCCATTTGTTCCAGCTCGTTGGGTTTGATCCGAACCAGGGCGAAATCGTTGCCGGGGAAGAATCCGAGAACGAAGCAGCCCTCGCAGAGCGCCCGGGCGGCCGCGCCCCCCGGAGCGACGACGAACGTCTTCGTTTTTCCTTCGACGACGTCGCGGTAAGCCAGGAGCGAGCCGTCGGGGCTCAGCCTCGGATACTGGCCCATGTTTATTCCTTGGACGGGGATCTTCGTCTCCTCCCCGGTCCTCAAGTCCTTGACCCGGACCTCGATCCTGGCCGCCTGGGCCCCGCCGAACGCGGTGAACGCGGCTCTGGCTCCGTCGCGGGAGATGGTCGGGTTGAAATTCTGCATGACGTCCTGGGTGAGCTTTTGGGGCTTGGCTGAAACCACGGCTTCGTCGGGCCGCGCCGAGACACTCCAGGCGTTCATCGCGACCGTCATATTGCTGTAGAATACCCGGCCGTCGCGCATGACGCACGGGTAGATCTTCATGCCCGGCCCGGTCGTGATGGCTTCGGCGGGTCCTGTGACCTTCCGGTCTTCCGGATCGATTTTGGCCTCGAAGAGGTTGACGCCTTCGATCGTCGTCCCCGAAACGAAATAGACGCTCGTCCCGGCCCATCCGACAGGGAACTGAACGATGGTGGTCAGGCCGAGATTCTCTATAGCGTGCGTTCGGACCGGCTCTCCTTTGTCGATCGGAGCGACCCACCAGTCCGTGGACTTCGGATCGTCGGCCCGCCGGCCCCGGAACAGGAAGTGTTTGCTGTCGGGAGACCAGACGAGCGAGGCTCCTTGCATCATGAAGTTGAAGAGGAAACCGTCGAGGATCTGCCGGGGCTCTCCTCCCTTCGGCGAGACCAGGTACGTTTTGTACTGGCCGAGTTCCAGAGATGCGGGGAGGACGACGAAAGCGATCCACCGGCCGTCGGGGGAGAACTTGGGTATGAAGCCCTTGTCGGCGATCCTCCTCGGTTCGCCGACAACGGCCAGGGCGTCGATGAGGTAGATCCCGCCGCCGTCGCGCTCGGAGCGGAAGGCGATCTGGGACCCGTCTGGTGAGAACGAAGGGAACCAGTCATCGGCCGGGTGGTCCGTCAAGCGGAGAGGCCTGCCGCCCGAGACCTGCTGGACCCAGATGTCGAGGTTCCCGTTTCCCTCCCGGTCGGAGGTATAAGCCATCAGGCTGCCGTCGGGGGAGAGCGTCGGCGAACTAGTGAACCCGGAGTCGAAGGTCAAGGGGATGGTCTCGTATTCGACGGCTCCCGCGGGCTTGAGAACGACGAATTTCAAAACGAGGGCCGCCGTGGCGACGAGAAGAACGACGGCCGCCGCGGCGACAAGGGCCGGCATTCTCTTCTTCGAGCGGGGCAAGCCCGCCGCCGCCTTGAGCTTCCCCGACTCCGAATCCTCCTTGAGCTCCTGGAGGGCGACCTTGAGGTCGGACATCGTCTGCCACCGCCTTTGGGGGTCTTTGCGGAGGCAGCGGGCGAGGACGCGCTCGAGCTCGGGTGGTACGGCTTCGTTGACGGCGGAGGAAGGCTTCGGCTCCTCGTTGAGGACGGCGGCCAGGGTCTTGATCCGGCTGGCCCGGTCGAAGGCCTTGTGGCCGGTGAGCGTCTCGTAGAGGACCGCCCCGAAGGAGAAAATGTCCGATCGCGCGTCGATTATTTGCCCCTCCGCCTGCTCGGGAGACATGTAGGCCGCGGTGCCGACGATGTACCCCTCCTCGGTCCGGGGCCGTCCGCCCGCGTCCAAAGTCATCGTCGGTCCGGCGACGGCGCCGGGGACGTCCTCCGTGAGCTTGGCCAGGCCGAAGTCGAGGATCTTGACCAGGCCGTCGGCCGTGACCATGACGTTCGTCGGCTTGAGGTCGCGGTGGACGATGCCGGCGCCGTGGGCTTTGGCCAGACCGTCGGCGATCTGGACGGCGACGCCGAGGGCGTCGTTGAGCTTCAAGCCCTTGCGGCCGATGAGCTGGTCGAGCGGCTGCCCTTCGACGAGCTCCATGACGATAAAATCCCGGCCTCGGTCGGAAGCGATGTCGTGGATGACGACGATATTCGGGTGGCGGAGGGCCGAGGCCGCCTTGGCCTCCTGGACAAAGCGGCTCCTGCGCTCGGCGTCGGCGACCTTGTCGGGAGGCAGGATCTTTATGGCGACGGGCCGGTCGAGGTGGGTGTCGACGGCCTTATAGACGGCGCCCATGCCTCCCTCGCCGATCTTCTCGATGATCCGGTAATGGAGGAGCGCTTGGCCGATCAATCCGGGTTGATCCATGATTCCCCGTCCTTGGAAATACCTTTATATGTCCGAGGGCGCCGAAAAGTCAATCCGGAAAGGCGGCGACCATCCGGCCGGGAGCGCCTCGCGGGGGGGGGAATTCATCGTGGGAATCACCCCTAAGGGGGATTGCCCCCGTCCCGGCGCCCTTTCAAAATGGGGGAGAACTAAGCGCCATCATCTCGGACGGGAGCACCGATATGGAGAGACGCAAAAACCGCCGGTTCCAGCAATGGAACAAGGCCATCATCAAGTCCGCGTCCGGCGGGCAGGGGAACCTGCCCCGCTGCCCCACCGACGCCTACGCCTGGGACCTGTCCCTCGGCGGGGCGCGGATCCAGAGCGAGGAGAGCTTTCCCGTCGGCGCCGTCCTGCGCATCCACCTCGAGCTGGTCAGGTCCCGGGAGTTCATCGGCATCGACGGCACCGTCCGCTGGAACCGGTGGAACGAGAACGAGAAGGTCCACGAGTCCGGCGTGGAGTTCCAGGAATGCACGGAGGCCACGCTCCAAGCCATCATGAGGAATCTCTACCACGACACCGACCGCAAAACGAAGGATAGGCAGCCCCGCGTCAATCTGGACAAGCCCCCCTTGTAACGCGGCCGGGGCGGCCGATAGATCCCGTGACAACCGACATGCAACAGCGCAAAGACCGGCGTTTCAAGCAGTGGAGCAGGACCGTGATCAAGGCTCTGCCGCAGGGCCAAGATCCCCTTGGCCAAGCCGAAACCAATGCCTTCACCTACGACCTTTCGCTGGGAGGGGCCCGGATCTACTCGGTTGAGCCCTTCGAGGTGGGGACCCTTCTCCGGCTCCACATCGAGCTCGCCCGGACCCGGGAAACCGTCAGCCTCGAGGGCCGGGTCAAATGGCTCAAGCGCAACGACGCCGAGAACATCTTCGAAATAGGCGTCGAATTCCATCACACCACGTCTCATACGGTCATGAGCCTGATGAAGAACCTCCACAACGGACAGCACTGATCCGCCCGATGGCTTGAGCCCGGGGAGACCGGATTCAAGTCACCCGGGTCGCTTTGACCCTCCCCGTTATCGCGACCGTGATCCTGTACGCTCCGCGTGAGTTGGAGACGACTATCGAGGCCAGGTCGGAGACGGTCCCCTGCGGATGGAACACCGGAGCGTTGTTGGCCTGGACGGCGACGCCGGGCAAGGAAGCGGTCCGGGCCGTCCGCCAGGCTCTCGCGTCCTCGTCGTAGCGCTCGAAGACGAATCCCGAAGGGACGAACCGCACCCGGACCGGCTCGCCGGACATGATGGCCCGGAACCGGGCCTGGCTGAGGCCCGAGGTCACTTCCCAGATGCCCGATTGGAGATGGAATTTCGGGACGAGTCTCTGGACCGTGTACGCGCCGCCGAAGACGAAGAGGCCGGTGAGGGCGAGGGCCAGGACGGCCTCGACCAGCGTGAAACCCCTCCGGCCGGCGCCCATTCAATACTCCTTCCACGACAGGACCCGGAGCGAATAGAAAGCGAGCTGAGGCGAGGCCGTGAGCGGGGCGTTCTTCGGGAACTCTCCGGTCGCGGCCCTGTCGTCCCGGACGATGGCCAGCGCGTTCCCGTTCCCGGCATAGGCGTCGGCGTGGAGAGCGCCGAGGAGCTCGACGGCCTTTCCCGTTCCTTCGACGGTGAATCCTCCCGAGGCCGCGGTCAGCGAGGCCTGGAGTTTCAGATCGGAAGGCGCCCCTTCGGCGACGGCGATGCCGCCCTCGACCGATTCCCCGGAGGCGAGGTCTCTTCCCGACGAATAGACGACGAGCTGGGCTTGCGAATCCTTGACGTAGGGGATGCCGTCCTGCCAACGGACGCCTTCGAGAACGAGGTGCGATGAGATCGCCACCTTGTCCGACGAAACGATGGTCAGGTCGACGCCGTCGAGCACGGCGGGCGTCTCCCCGTCGAAGCTCATCTCGACCCGGCCGTCCGCATCGACGTACCCTCCGCCGAGCGACTCGATCCTGCCGTTGACGAGGACGATGGGCAGGGGCACGAGGTCGTACGCGCCGCTCCCGTCCGGCGTCCGGAAGTCCGTCCGGCTCCGGGCCGGGCTGAACTCGAGGGACCATTCCGCGCCGGCCGCGCGGAAGACGATGACCTGGGCGTCGCCGTTGATGGCCAGGACCATTTCATCGAGGTCGCCCTGGACGAAGACGCCGCCGAGCCCGAGGTCGTTCCGGATGAGATAGACGCCGTCGGGAACCGGGTCCATGGACGGCTCGAGCCCGAGCGCCTCCCGAAGCCGGGCGGGGGAGAGGTCCCCTGGGCTGAAGATCCCGATGTTCAGGGCCTTGGCGACGATAGGGCCCGGGTCGTCCGGAATGACGCCGTCGTCCGCCGCCGTGAGTCCCGGCCGGATGAGCCGGCCGGGTTTCGGGATGAAACTAATGCCGTTTTCCCTTAGAAAAGCGGCCTTTTCGCCGTCGGTCATGTTCTTCCTTATATAGAGAGGGATGGCCGGAAGGGGCAGGCGGCCGGCCAAAAGCCCGAGCGAACCCTCGAGGACCGAGAGCCGCTTCGGGCTGACCTGGAGAAGCCCTCCGGAGGCCTCGATCCGCAGGCCGGCCGCGATCCGGAAATAGCCGCCCATGTCGGTGAGACTTCCGAGGCCGCACTCGGCGCGGCTTTCCCAGGTCATGCCGTCGAAGGATTCCTCGAGGACCCGGGGAAAAGCGGCGCCCAGGGCGTCATTGAGGAGCAAGGGGAACGCGGCGTTAGGGTTTTCGCGCAAGCCTTCCACCCGTTCGGCCGGCACGGCGGCCAGAAGGCCCGCGGCCTCCAGCCAGGCCGTGAAGTCGCGGAGGCCTCGCTTGAGGCCGTTCTCCGAGGCGCAGTCGAGGAGGGCCGAGACTTTACGGAAGGCGTTGATCTTCATGTGGACCCCCGAGGCGTGGAGCATGGCCAGGCCGAGCCCCGAAAAGACGACGAAGAGCAGGAGGACGGTGACGCTGGCTGAGCCCCGCTCATTGACGGGCGAGGGCCGGGTTCTTGAGGAATACGGTCGCTTCATGGGGATGAGCTCCTTCGACGTCGAGTTCGAGGCGGATGCGGACGAGGCGGGCTCCCGGGTCGTAAAGCCACGTCGCCGACGCAGCGTTTTCGAGAAGAGGCTGGGCCGAACCGGCGTTCACTCGCCGCCGCAGGATGCGCGCGGACTCGTCCAGATAATAAGCAACGCTCTCGAGCAGAGAGATGGCGGCCGTCGCCGCCGCGTAACCGCCCTCGAGCGGCCCGTCGAGGACGACCGCGCCCGGCTCAACCCGGGCGACCGTCCGGACCTCGCCGGCCGGGCCGTCCCGCAACGAGATCCGCTGTCCCGCGGCGACGTCCACGGTCGAGACGAGCGGGAGCCGAGTGTCCCCGGCGCGCGCCTCGCCGGCGAGCCTCAGAGCTTTCTCGAGCGCGGTCGTCCGCAGCTCCGCCTCAGTCGCCCGAGCGGCCTCGACGAGCCCGAGGCCCATCTCCCCGGCGAGCCCCCAACCGGCATGGAGGAGGTCGATCCTCATCCTGTCCAGGGCCGCGAGCGCCGCTTGGCTCGTCTCCTCCCTTTCCTTGAGCCGGAAAAAGACCTTCTGCGCCAGGCCGAAAAACTCCAGGCCGGACGAGATGATGAACAGGGACAGAGCCATCCCTATCAGGCATTCGACGAGGGTGAAGCCGCCCTTTCTCATGGCTCGAACCCCAGGTCCCGCGATATGAAAGCGACCGCCTTCGTCTCCGGGCCCGGCCGCCCGGCCGGCCTGACCTTGAGCCTGATCCTCTTCATGCCGTCCCCGTCGTCGGCGACCTCCCACTCCTCGACGACGAGGCAGTCCCCCGGCTCGACGCGGACGGTGTCCGCGTATTCGCCGGCCGCGAGGGCCGCGTCTTCGAAGGGCAGGGATTTCAAGGACTCGAGCCTGTCCGTGAGCGCGTGGGTGAGCGCGGCCGTGACGTCGCCCTTTCGCTTCGCCCTGAGCGCATAGGTCAGAAGTTCCCCGGCGCCGACGATGAGGAGCAGGGCCAGGGACATGGCCACGAGGACCTCGATCAGGCTGAATCCGCGCCGCTTCGCGGCCCACTTCGCAACCCTCTTTGCGGCCGTCATGCTTCGCTCTCCTTCGCCTCCCTTCAAGCGGGCGGCGTGCCAGCGCGCCGGAAAAAAATCCTCGGGTGAGTGAGAAATTTACGGCCGCGGAGCGTCAACTCCTATGGCCGTTGGGCGGAATGGCGGGCTTCTTTTTGTCAATCGGTGTTGGCGGGCGCGCCGCGGCCGATGCAACCTTTCTCTTGGATGAGGTTGTCCTATATAATGGACCATATTGGCTAGGAGACCGAGGAGATGAAGAAGAAAAGTCATATCCTTCCGATTCGGGCCGTGGGCGCGGCCGGCCTGCTCGTTTGGATCGTTCTGTTGGCTTCCGCCGGCTTGCCTGCCGGGGCCGCTCAGGCCCAGGAGAAGTTGGATTCCCTTACGGTCGGCCGGAAGCTCCAGATGGTTTCCAAGGCCCTCGCCGAAACGCGTGATGTCTGGGTCGCCCTCCCTGCCGGTTACGAGAACGGCCAGGAGCGGTATCCCGTGCTCATCCAGTTGGGGGACCTCTCCCATCTCCGCTACAGCGTCCCCGTCGTCGACGTCCTCGCCGGGAACGACCACATTCCGGCCATGATCGTCGTCGCGCTGCCCGACCCGACGCCGAGGCACCATTATCGGGATACGACGCCGACGGCCGTCGACTACCTGCCGGGAAGCGGCGGGGCGCCTCGATTCCTGAGGTTCCTGAACGAGGAGTTGATCCCCCACCTCGAAGCGAACTACCGTACTCAGCCGTATCGGATCCTCTGCGGCCACGGCCTGTCGGGGCTTTTCGCGGTCTACACCCTGCTCGAGTCTCCGGGCTCCTTCGGCGGGGTCATCACCGACGGCGCCTCGCTGACATATAACGGTTCCGCGATCCTCAAGCTCGCCGAGGCGAAACTGGCCGATCCCCGGGTGCGGGGCTCTGTTTATCTTGGGGCGGGGAACGAGGCGGAAACCATCCCCGGGCTCCAGGCGCTCGCCCGCCTTCTCGAGAGGAGGGCCTATCCGGGCCTGGAGTGGACGCTCGAGGTCGAGCGGGACGAAGACCAGGGGACCGCCGCGGTCCCGGTCTTTTTCAAGGGCCTGAAGTGGATCTTCCGGGCCTGGCGGATCCCTGTCGAGGCTGCGGCCAAGGGCCTGGACGCCGTACGCGCCTATTACGCGGGCCTGTCTGAAAAATTCGGCTATGACATCCCGGTCACGGAGAAAACCCTCGCCGGACGCGGCCTTCAGCTCGTCCGGGAGCAGCGGTTCGACGATGCGGCCGCCCTGTTCATGCTCAATGCCCGCGCCTATCCCGATTCGCACGCGGCCTTTCAGAATCTGGCCTTTCTTTATGAGCGCATCAGGGATTGGAAACAGGCCGCGGCCTACTACGAAAAGGCCGCGGAGAAGGCCGGCTCGGCCCAGCCCGATCTCGCTAAGTACTACAGGGCTCAGGCCGAGCGTCTGAAAAAGTAGGGCTAATCAGCTGAAAAATATGGGGTTTTGCGTCAACCGCCGGCGACACCCGTAAAACAAGGGAAATATTTCTCCCAACCCTTGACAAGCCCCCAGGGAACTCCTATACTATAGGGGCCTTCAAGGCTATCATTCTGACAACCGTCACTGGTTGAAATAATCGTCAGAGTTGGATAGATACCGAGGTTTCTCTCTCGGGTTAGAGAGAATTTGGTTCTTTGAAATAAAAAGCGGAGCGACCAGTTGTTGATCTTTTTTGCCACATCAAACTCGCTAGGAACTCGCAAGAGTTCTTATAATTGAAGAGTTTGATCCTGGCTCAGAGCGAACGCTGGCGGCGTGCTTAACACATGCAAGTCAAACGGATCCGGGGGGCAACTCCTGGATCAGTGGCGAACGGGTGAGTAACACGTGGGTAATCTTCCCCCGAGTGAGGAATAAGTCTGCGAAAGCGGGTCTAATACCGCATGACGCTCCGGGACATAAGTCCTCGGAGTTAAAGCCGTAAGGCGCTTGGGGATGAGCCTGCGTCCTATTAGCTAGTTGGTAGGGTAATGGCCTACCAAGGCTATGATGGGTAGCCGGCCTGAGAGGGTGATCGGCCACACTGGGACTGAGACACGGCCCAGACTCCTACGGGAGGCAGCAGTGAGGAATTTTGC
>MEYF01000129.1:0-2637 GCA_001775755.1 Candidatus Aminicenantes bacterium RBG_19FT_COMBO_65_30
GATGGGGTGGCCGGCCGCGGCCATGTGGACCCGGATCTGGTGGGTCCGGCCCGTGACCGGCTTGATCTCGAGAAGGGTCGTGTCCTTGAACATCCGCTGGACCTGGAAGAAGGTCTCGGCTTTCTTGGGGCTCCGGGCCCGGATCGAGATCTTTGACCCTTCTTTGGGGTGACGGCCGAGCGGCCAGCTGAGCTTGCCTTCCGTTGCCGAGACGCGCCCCCAGGCCAGGCCGAGGTAGGTCTTCCAGACGACGCGCCGCTTGAACTGCTCGACGAGCGAGTCGAAGGCCCGCGGCGTCCGGGCCACGACCATGACGCCCGAGGTGTCGCGGTCGAGCCGGTGGACGATGCCCGGCCGCTCCTCGGCGCCGATGAGGGCGACCTCGGGGAAGTGGTAGATGAGGGCGTTGGCCAACGTGCCCGAGGCGTGTCCCACCCCCGGGTGGACGACGAGGTTCGAGGGCTTGTCGATGACGATGACGTCGGCGTCCATGTAGATGACCTTGATGGGGATGTTCTGGGGAACGAGCACGCCTTCCGGCTCCGGGATCTCGTATTCGACGGCGACGCGGTCGCCCGCCCTGAGCTTGTAGCCCGCTTTCCGGGCGTACGAGCCGACGCGCACGCCCCCGCCGTCGATGACCTTGCGGACCTGGGCCCGGCTCAGACCGGGGATCTTATCGGCGAGAAAGACGTCGAGCCTCGTCCCGCCGCCCGCTTCGGGCGTGACGACGAAATCAGCTTTGGGCACGTTTACGCCGCTTCAGGATGAAGGCCAGGACGGCTCCCCCGACGAGGCCCAACACGCAGAACAGCTGCGGGTAGGACAGGCTGGAAAAAGCCGAAGCTCCGCGGATGAAATAGACCTTGTCCGGGTGGTCGCCGCGGAAATACTCCGTGAAGAACCGGATGACCGAGTAGTTGATGATGTAGAAAGCGAAGACCTGGCCGTCGAACTTCTTCTTTTTCAGGATGAGGAAGAGGACGCCGAAGTTGAGGAAGTTGAGGGCCGCTTCGTAGAGCTGGACGGGATGGAGGGGCGTGTGCAGGTGGACCCCGGTCAGCTCGGAGGCGTACTCGTTCTTGAAGACCGCCGCCCAAGGGGCCGCGCATTCGCTGCCGTAGCAGCAGCCGGCGCTGAAACAGCCGATCCGGCCGAAGCCGTGGCCCAAGGCCAGGGCCGGCGCGATGAGGTCGGCCGCCTTCCAGGTCGGAATTTTCTTGCGGTGGAAATACCACAGGGCGAAGATCGTGCCGAAGGTCAGGCCGCCCTGGAAGACGCCGCCCGACCGGGCCAGCGCGAAGAGCTCCTTGGGATATTCGATGTAGTAGCCGGCGTCGCTCAGGAAGAGGATGAGCTTGGCGCCGACGAGCGAGACGATGATGGTGTAGAACGCGGCGTCCATGATCCGGTTGGCGTCCAGGCCGGCTTTTTTGGCCTGAACGTAGATGAACCAGAGACCGAAGGCGACGCCGACGGCCATCATGAAGCCGTAGGTGTGGATGGTCAGGGGGCCGATCTTCACGAGGATGGGGAACATTCGGGTTTCCTCCTGAACAGGATGACGAGCATCAGGCAGGCGCCGATGGTGATGCAGGAATCCGCCGCGTTGAAGAAGGGCCAGTGGGCCCGGCCGACGTAGAAGTCGAGGAAGTCGATGACGTGGCCGCGGACGAGACGGTCGAACTGGTTCCCCAGGGCGCCGGCCATGATCAGGGTCAGGGAGACCTTCATGAGCTTGTCGGAGGCCGGCGTCTTGAAGAAGTAGGCGACGACGAGGGCCAGCACGGCGATCGAAGCCGCCGTCAGCAGGGCGAAGACGAGCTTGTTGTTCGTCTGGGAGAAAGTCCCGAAGATGGCGCCCCGGTTGTGGATGCGGGTGATGTTGAAGAAGCCGGGGATGACGGGGACGGACTCGTAGAGGGTGACCGTCCGGGCGACGATGGCCTTCGTCACCTGGTCCAGGGCGACGAGGGCGAGCATCATCAGGAAGTAAGGGCCGTTTTTCTTCACGGCTTGGCCGCCTTGACGGCCTTTTCGCACCGGGCGCAGAAGGTCGGGTGCTCGGCGCTCCGGCCGACGTCGATCGACCAGTTCCAGCAGCGTTCGCACTTCTCCCCGGCGGCCGGGCCGACCTCGATCGCGAGCTCCTCGCCCGTATCCTTCTCGATCGAAACCTGGGAGACGATGAAAAGCGCGGCCAGGTCGTCCTTACGGGCTTCGAGGAAGGCGGCGTCGGCGGCCGGGGCCTTGAGCGTGACCCGGGCTTCGAGCGAATTGCCTATGAGCTTCGATTCGCGGGCCTTCTCGAGCCCCTTGAGGACCTTCTCGCGGACGGCCAGGAGCCGTTCCATGTCCTCGACGAACCCGGCCCGCTTCGTCCCCAGCCAGTCCCGGCTCTCCGGGAATTCGCCCAAGTGGACAGACTGGTCCTTGCCCTCGAACGCGGGGACGTGGGCCCAGGCTTCGTCCGCGGTGAACGACAGGATGGGCGCCATGAGCAGGAGGCTGTCGCGCAGGATCGTGAACATGGCCGTCTGGGCCGAGCGTCTTTCGGGCGAACCCTTGGCCGAGCAGTAGGCCCGGTCCTTGACCACGTCGAGGTAGAAAGCGCTCAGGTCGACGGTGAAGAAGTCG
>MEYF01000129.1:2815-7153 GCA_001775755.1 Candidatus Aminicenantes bacterium RBG_19FT_COMBO_65_30
CCTCGACGAGCCTCTGCTCGATCTCCGGGCCGAAGCGGGCGTCCTCCTTGTAGTTGAGCATGGCCGCCCAGAGCCGGACGATCTCGGCGCCGCTGCGCTTGATGACCTCGCCGGGCTCGATGACGTTGCCCAGGGACTTCGACATCGCCCTCCCCTGCTCGTCGAGGATGAAGCCGTGCGTGATGCAGGTGCGGAAGGGGCTTCCGCCCTTGGCTCCGACGCCGATGAGGAGGGAGCTCTGGAACCAGCCGCGGTGCTGGTCGTGACCCTCGATGTAGACGTCGGAAGGCCAGGAGTGGCCGCTCTCCCGCTCGAGGACGTTCTGGGAGGCGCCGGATTCGAACCAGACGTCGAGAATATTGAACTCTTTCTCGAACTCTTTTCCGCCGCAGGCGGCGCAGACCGCTCCGGGCGGCACGAGCGCGGCCGCGTCGCGGACGAACCAGGCGCCCGAGCCCTCGGCGGCGAAGATCCCGGCGACGTGGCGGCAGACGCCGGCGCCGGCGAGCGGCGCGCCGCAGGCCATGCACTTGAAGGCCGGGATGGGCACGCCCCAGGACCGCTGGCGCGAGATGCACCAGTCGGGGCGGCCGGCGACCATGCCGTCGATCCGCTCTTTGCCCCACTCGGGGATCCAGCAGACGCGGCCGAGGGCCTGGCGGGATTTGGCCCGGAGCCCGTTCTTGTCCATGGAGATGAACCACTGCTCGGTGGCCCGGAAGATGACCGGTTTCTTGCAGCGCCAGCAGTGCGGGTAGGAGTGGGCGATCTCGGCTTCCTTGAGCAGGGTTCCGTCGTTCTTCATGTCGGCGGTGATGCGCGGGTTGGCCTCGAAGACCTGGAGCCCGGCGTAGCGCGGCACTTCGGGGGTGAAGCGGCCGTCGTCGTCGACGGGCGTGTAGATGTCGATGCCGTAGGCGACGCCCGTCAGATAGTCGTCGTGGCCGTGTCCGGGCGCGGTGTGGACGGCGCCCGTCCCGTCTTCGAGCGTGACGTACTCGCCCAGGACGAAGAGCGATTCGCGGTCGACGAACGGGTGGCGGGCCTTGAAGCCCTCGAGCTGGCGGCCGCTGAACGTGGCCAGAACCTTGGGAGTCGGCCAGCCGAGTTCCTCGGCGACGACCGGCAGAAGCCGCTTGGCCAGGATGTAAACCTCGCCGTTAACGTCGGCCGCGACGTACTCGTGCTCGGGATGAAAAGCGATGGCCATGTTGGCCGGGAGCGTCCAGGGGGTCGTCGTCCAGATGAGGACAAAGGCGCGGCGCCCGGCCAGGGCCGGGAACTTGGCGCCCAGGTCGGAGACGACCGGGAAGCGGACGTAGATCGAGGGCGACGTCTTGTCCTTGTACTCGATCTCGGCCTCGGCCAGGGCGGTCCGGCAATTGATGCACCAGTGGACGGGGCGCTTGCCCTTGTAGACCTCGCCGTTCTCGAAGAAGGCGCCCAAATATTCGAGGACCTTGGCCTCGTAAGCCGGGTGCATGGTCAGGTAGGGCGCGGCCCAAGCGCCCAGGACGCCGAGGCGCTTGAACTCGTCGCGCTGGATGGCGATGAACTTCTCGGCGTACTTGCGGCATTCCTCGCGGACGGCCGTCACGGACATGGCCTTTTTCTTGTCGCCGAGGTGCTTGTCGACATGGATCTCGATGGGCAGGCCGTGGCAGTCCCAGCCGGGGACGTACGGGGCGTAGTAGCCGAGCATGGAGCGCGACTTGACGATGAAGTCCTTGAGGATCTTGTTGAGGGCCGTGCCCATGTGGATGTGGCCGTTGGCGTAGGGCGGCCCGTCGTGGAGGATGAAGGGCGTACGTCGGGCGGCGGCGCGCTTCTCGAGGATCTTCTCGTAGAGGCGGTCGGCTTCCCACTTCTTGATGGCTTCCGGCTCCTTCTGGGCCAGGGAGGCCTTCATGGCGAAAGAGGTCTGGGGCAGGTTCAGCGTGCTCTTCACGTCGGACTTGTCGGCCATCTGGGGCTCCAATCGTCGGAATCTAATGGGTTATTATAGGCCAAGTTGGGGTATCCCGCTAGTCCGTCGGCCGCGGAGGGGCCTCGGGGGTCGTCTCCGTCCGCTGCGGTGATTCTTTATTTCTTAATAAAATGCGCGCCGCGGGAGGTCGGATTGGTCAGGGCGGCCCGGGTGATCATCAGGGCGACCAGGATGCCGTGGCGCAGGCCGACGAGGGCCGGGTCGACGCGCGCCTCCCGGTAGAACTTCTCGATGCGGTGGCTGAGGTACTCGAGGTCGGACTTGGCCCGCTCGAGGCGCTTGAGCGTCCGGATGATTCCGGCATAATTCCACATCGTCGAGCGGATGGTCAGCCAGTCCTGGTTGATCAGGGCCGGGTCGACCGCCTCTTCCTTCTTCGGGTGGTACCAGCGGTGGATCTCGGAGGCCTTGTATGGCCGCGAGCTTTCGAAACGCGCGGCGATGTCGCGGGCCGCCCGCGTTCCCCAGACGAGGCCTTCGAGGAGCGAGGTCGAGGCCAGGCGGTTGGCGCCGTGGACGCCCGTGCAGGAGACCTCCCCGACGGCGTACAACCCGGCGAGCGAGGTCCGGCCCCAGCCGTCCGCGAGCACTCCGCCGCAGCAGTAATGGGCGGCCGGAACGACCGGGATGGGCGTGCGCGTGATGTCGATGCCGTCCTCGAGGCAGGTCTTGTAGATCGTCGGAAACCTGCGGCGGATGTCCGCGACCTTGGAATAGGAGGCCAGGTCGAGGAGGACATAGTTGGTGTTGGTGACGATCATCTCTTCGTAGATGGCCCGGGCGACCTCGTCACGAGGGGCCAGGTCGCGCTTCGGCGAGTACTTTTCCATGAACGTCTTGCCGTCGCGGGTTTTCAGGCGCGCCCCTTCGCCGCGGACGGCCTCCGAGATGAGAAAGCCGTCGCCGTTTTCGCGCATGAAGACCGTCGGGTGGAACTGGATATACTCCATATTGCCGATCCGGGCGTCGGCGCGCAGGGCCATGGCGTAGCCGGAGCCGTCGGCCCCGTCGGGATTCGAGGTGTGGAGGAAGACGGCGCCGCAACCGCCCGTGGCCAGGACGGTAAAGGGCGCGAAGACGCGGCTGATCTGGCCCGATTTGTTGTCGAGGACATAGGCGCCGATCGTCCGCGGCTCGTGGTAGTAAGCGACGGGATTCTTCGAGTGGTGGGGCACGGTCAGGAGGTCGACGGCCGTGTGCCCGGCGAGGAGCGTGACGCGCGGGTGCCTCTTGAGGGCCCGGAGGAAGCGCTGCTCGATCGTCCGGCCGGTGGCGTCCTCGACGTGGAGGATGCGGCGGCGGGAGTGCCCCGCCTCCTGGGCGAAGTCGAGGGCGTCGGGCGAGCTCCTCGTGAAGGGGATCTTGAGCTCCTCGATGAGCGTCTTGCGGACCAGTTCCGGGCCGTCCTTGACCAGGACGTCGACGGCCGCGGGGTCGCCGACGTCGTCCCCGGCCTCGAGGATGTCCCTTTTGAGGAGCTCGGGCTGGTCGTCGGGGGCGAAGGAGACGATGCCGCCCTGGGCGTAGAAGGTGTTCGATTCCTCGGACTTCTCGGCTTTGGTGACGGCCACGGTTTTGAGGCCGGCCTTGGCCGCTTCGAGGGCGGCCGCGGCGCCGGCGATGCCGCAGCCGATGACCAGGACGTCGGCCCGGATGTCGCGTTCGCTCATGTTCGCCTCAATTCAGGAAATCCAGGCTGATGTCGACGGCCCGGGCCGAATGGGTCAGGGCGCCCACCGAAATGAAATCGACGCCCGTCTCGGCGACGGCCCGGACGCGCTCGAGGCTCATGTTCCCGGAGGCTTCGAGGGGGACGCGGCCGGCAGAGAGGGCAACGGCTTCGCGCATCGCCTCGAGGGTCATGTTGTCGAGCATGATGATGTCTGCGCCGGCGGCCAGGGCGTCGCGGACCTGGGCCAGGTCGGCGGCCTCGACTTCGACGCGGACGCCGGGGCGGATGACGGCGCGGGCCCGGCGGACGGCCTCGGCGACGCTCCCGACGTGACGCAGGTGATTATCCTTGATCAGGACCATGTCGGAGAGGCTGATGCGGTGGTTCGTCCCGCCGCCCATCTTGACGGCGTGCTTCTCGAGAAGGCGCAGGCCGGGGGTCGTCTTGCGCGTGTCGAGGATCTTGGCTTTGGTCCCGGCTGCGGCGTCGACGAAGCGACGCGTGATCGTGGCGATGCCGGAGAGCCGCTGGAGGAAGTTGAGGGCGGTCCGCTCGCCCTTGAGCAGGGCGATGGTCGGCCCTTTCAGACGGGCGAGGATGTCGGATTTCTTGAAGGCGGCGCCGTCCTGGAGCTTCTCGGTGAACTCGACCGACGGGTCGATCTTCTCGAAGACGCGAC
>MEYF01000129.1:7184-8060 GCA_001775755.1 Candidatus Aminicenantes bacterium RBG_19FT_COMBO_65_30
TTCTTTGGCCAGGAGAACGGCCTCGGAACGGGCGTCAGCCGGGATGATGCTTTCCGAAGTGATGTCTCCCTCCGGCATGTCCTCCCGGAGCGCCGCGTCGATAATCTGGTCGAATTCCCGATTTGCCATGGCAGGGCCGAATTATAGGTTTTTCCGCCAGGGGCGTCAATAATCGCCTTGCTTGAAAATCTCACATCAGAGGTGCTACATTGGGCGGGGGCAGGTCAAGAGGATTAAGCAAATATGCAAGTAAGAGTATTAGCCCGATTTCTAATGATAAATTATTTGGAGGGTGAGGTATTGCCATGGCCAAGGTCATCGATATCCATGTTCATTTCGGCGCTCCAGGAAAAAACGGCGCTCCCATAAGGGGATGTTACTGGTCAGAAAAATTCGAAACATCCCCCGCATACTGGGCGATGCGTGTTATTACCGGGTCGATTCTGGGAGCGGTAGACTTCGATCGTGTCAAGAATCGGATATTCAAGACCATCGACTCTTCAAAAAAGGTGGACCAATGTGTGCTGCTTGCGCTTGACCAAGTCTACAATGAACAGGGCCAAAACAATATAACAGAGTGGACCAATCTTTACGTTGACAATAGTGCGATCGTCGAGTTGGCAAATTCGAATCCTCGCGTACTTTTTGGCGCTTCTGTCCATCCCTATCGTCCCAACTGGCCTGACGCCCTTGATTATTGCCTAGCTCATAAGGCCGTTCTTTGCAAATGGCTCCCGTCATCGCAGTGCATAGATCCCACGCATCCGAAGTGCATGCCGTTTTACGATTCATTGGCAGCTCATAAACTCCCGTTGCTTTGCCACGTTGGTCCCGAATATTCGATCCCTACCCACGATAAGTATTTTGCGCGTTTCA
>MEYF01000130.1:0-13124 GCA_001775755.1 Candidatus Aminicenantes bacterium RBG_19FT_COMBO_65_30
CGATGAGCCAGTTGACGAGCTGGGCGGCCAGGATGCCGATGACGATGGTCAACTGGTTGACGGAAACGAACTTGCCGCGCATCGAAGCCGGCGAGATCTCGGCGATGTACATCGGGGAGAGGTTGGAGGCCAGGCCGATGGCGACGCCGCCGAGGAGGCGGAAGACCACGAAAACGGAGAAATCTGGCGCCAGTCCGGTCCAGACGGCCGAGATGGTGAAAAGGAACCCGGCCAGGATGAGGAGCTTCTTCCGGCCGAAACGGTCGCTGAGGCCGCCGGAGACAAGCGATCCGACGAGACACCCGACGAGGGCGCTCGACATGGCCCAGCCGACCTGGGACGGCGTCGTCAGATTGAAGAATTTTTCGTAAAAGGGTTTGGCCCCGCCGATGACGACCCAGTCGTAGCCGAAGAGGAGTCCGCCCATGGCCGAGACAAGCGTCGTCAGCCAGATGTAGCGCATGTTGAAGGCGGGGCGTTCGTCCATGGCGTCTCCTAGCGTCCGGCGCGGGGGGCAGCAAGCTCAGGGCGGCCGGATGACCCCGAAGAGGGCTTTTTATAACAAATCAGGGGAAAAGTGTAGGAGTTTCGTCTAAAAAAGTGCTTGATTTGTGGTCTGATATGTGATATATTACGACTAAATAGAGGGTCGAAAGACTCCGTTTGACTTGAACTGCAGAGGATTCAGCGTGACAGGCAGGGTTTTCGACATCAAGCGCTACTCGATCCACGACGGGCCGGGCATCCGGACGACCGTCTTCCTCAAGGGCTGTGCCCTGCGCTGTCTCTGGTGCCACAACCCCGAAAGCGTCGAGGCCGGACCCGAGCTCATGCACTGGCCGGCGCGCTGTTCGCGGTGTTACGCCTGCATCAAGGCCTGTCCGAAGGCCGCCATTTCCAAGGACGCCGCCGGCGCCGTCGTCATCGACAGAAGAACCTGCGATCTCTGCGGCGAGTGCGCCGAGGCCTGCCTTTACGACGCCATGCAGATGGTCGGCCGTGACATGAGCGTCGAGGACGTCCTGTCGGAGGTCGAAAAGGACCGGGTTTTTTACGAGCAATCCGGCGGCGGGATCACGCTCTCCGGCGGCGACCCGTTCGTCCAGGCCGCGTTCGCCGAAGCGCTCCTCGACGGCTGCCGGGAGCGCGGCATGCGGACGGCCGTCGACACGGCCGGGCTTTCGCAGAACGGCGTCCTTGACAGGCTGGCGGCAAAGGCCGACCTCATCCTCTATGACCTGAAATGCATGGATGACACACGGCACAGGGAATTCACCGGCGTCTCGAACGCGCCCATCCTCGACAATCTGAGACGCCTGGCCGCGGGCCGGACAGAAATCTGGGCCCGCATCCCGCTCGTCCTCGGCGTCAACGACGACGACGACAACATCCGGCGGACGATCGCCTTTCTCTCTTCACTCAAAACCATCCGGCGGGTCGGCATCCTGCCCTACCATTCCGGCGGCCTGGAAAAGGCCCGCAGGATCGGCCGGGAATCACACTTCCGGAAATTCGAGACCCCTTCCGAAGGGCGGATCGCCGCCGTTGAGGCCGCCTTCCGGGAGGCGGGTTTCGAGGTCCGGCGCGGAGGATGACCATGAACGAACGCATCAAGAAGCTGAGGCGACAGACGCTCGAAGCCAAGCCGACGATCAGCGCCGAGCGGGCCAAGCTCGTCACCGAGTTCTACAAAAAGCCGGAAACGCGCGGCCTGTCGACTCCCATGCAGCGCGCCCTGGCCTTCAAGCACATCATGGAGAAAAAGAGCATCGTCTTCAACGACAGCGAACTCATCGTCGGGGAACGCGGCCCGGCGCCCAAGGCGACGCCGACCTACCCCGAGGTCTGCATCCACTCCCTCCAGGACCTCCGCTACCTCAACGACCGGAAAAAGACCGCTTTCGCCTCGGACGACGAAGCGCGCCGCGTCTACGCCGAGGAGATCATCCCCTTCTGGCGGGGGCGTTCCCAGAGGGACCGCATCTTCGCCGAGATGACGAAGGAATGGATCGACGCCTATGAAGCCGGCGTCTTCACCGAGTTCATGGAGCAGCGCGCCCCGGGCCACACCGTCCTCGACGGCAAGATCTACCGGAAGGGCATGCTCGACTTCAAGAAGGATATCGAAGCGGCCCTGGCGGCACTCGATTTCATGAACGACCCGGCGGCTTACGACAAGCAGGAAGAGCTCAAGGCCATGGCCGTGAGCGTCGAGGCCATGGTCGCCTTCGCCCGGCGGCACGCCGAGAAGGCGAGGGAGCTGGCGAAAGGGGAGAAGGACCCCGCCCGAAAAAAAGAGCTCGAGCGGATCGCCGAGGTCTGCGACCGGGTGCCGGCCCGCGCGCCGCGCGACTTCTGGGAGGCCCTCCAGGCCTACTGGTTCGTCCATCTCGGCGTCATCACCGAATACAACACCTGGGATTCGTTCAACCCGGGGCGGCTCGACCAGCACCTCTGGCCGTTCTACCAAACGGGGCTGGCCGACGGCACGCTGACGAAGGAAAGCGCCCGGGAGCTCCTCCAGGCCTTCTGGGTCAAGTTCAACAACCAGCCTGCCCCTCCCAAGGTCGGTGTCACGGCCGAGGAGAGCGGCACCTACACCGACTTCGCCTTGATCAATGTCGGCGGCTTGAAAGAAGACGGGACCGACGGCGTCAACGAGCTATCCTTCCTCCTCCTCGACGTCATCGAGGAGATGCGCATCCTCCAGCCGAGCTCGATGGTCCAGGTCAGCGCCAAGGGGCCGGACTCTTTCCTCCTGCGGGCCCTCAAGATCGTCAAGACCGGCTTCGGCCAGCCCTCGATCTTCAACACCGACGCCATCGTCCAGGAGCTCGTCCGCCAGGGCAAGTCCGTCGTCGACGCCCGGAACGGCGGCGCCAGCGGCTGCGTCGAGTCCGGAGCGTTCGGCAAAGAGGCCTACATCCTGACCGGCTATTTCAACCTGCCCAAGGTCTTCGAGATCACGCTGAATAACGGCATCGACCCGCGGACGGGGAGAAAGATCGGCCTCGAGACCGGCGACCCGACTGCGTTCAAGACCTTCGACGAGCTCTTCGAGGCCTTCCGCAAGCAGGTCCGCCACTTCGTCGACATCAAGGTCCGCGGCAGCAACGTCATCGAAAGACTTTACGCGATCTACCTGCCGGCGCCGTTCCTCTCGGTGCTCGTCGATGACTGCGTCAAGAGCGGCAAGGACTACCACGCCGGAGGCGCCCGCTACAACACGAATTACATCCAGGGCGTCGGCGTGGGCACGATCACCGATATCCTCAGCTCCGTCCGCTATAACGTTTATGACAACGGCCACTTCACGATGAAGGAGCTGCTGGAGGCGCTCAAAAGCAATTTCGTGGGCTACGAAGCGCTCCGCCAGCGCGTCCTCAACCGGACGCCCAAGTTCGGCAACGACGACGACTACGCCGACGGCCTGATGAAGCGGATCTTCGAGGCTTATTTCGAAGCGATCGACGGACGGCCGACGCCGCGCGGCGGCTCCTACCGGATCAACCTCCTGCCGACGACGGCCCACATCTACTTCGGGAAGATGACCGGGGCCACGGCCGACGGCAGGCTGGCGGGCGACGCGGTCTCGGAAGGCGTTTCACCGGTGCAGGGGGCCGACCGCAAGGGCCCGACGGCCGTCATCAAGTCGCTCGGCAAGATGGACCACATCCGGACGGGCGGCACGCTCCTCAATCAGAAGTTCACGCCCCAGCTCCTGGCCGATGACACGGGCCTGGCTGCGGTCAAAGATTTGGTCCGGTCCTACTTCCGTCTGATGGGTCACCACATCCAGTTCAACGTCGTCACGGCCGACCTTTTGAGAGAAGCCCAGGCCCAGCCGGAGAAGTACCGTGACCTCATCGTCCGCGTCGCCGGCTACAGCGACTACTTCGTCGACTGCAGCACCGAGCTCCAGGACGAGATCATCCACCGCACCGAACACCAGGAGCTCTGAGAATCGGAAACTTGACATCGGTACTAATATTTAGTACCATTCGGACATGAGGCTCTCGGGGAAGAACATCAGGAGACTCTGCGGCGAGCGCATGATATCCCTCAACGCCCTCCTGAAGAACGCGGGAGTCAGTAAGACCGCATATTATCATCTGATCGCTAAAGAGTCCGTCTTTCCTCGTTCCATCGGCGCCCTGGCCGCCGCCCTTGATGTCAGGCCTTCGGTCCTTCTCGAAGAAGCCGACCGGGAATCGCGCCGGGCGATCCGGCTTCTCGAAGCGGCCGATCGGATCGTCGCGGGCGATCCGTCGATGGACCGGGACAACGTCCGTCATACTCTCCTTCTCCTTGAGGAGAAACCGATCGACCGCCTGCGAAGGAGTCTTCTCCGTGCCCGAAGACCTGATCTTCAGCCGTAGGGAAATCGAGTTCCTCCGGGAGCTCGCGCGGCAGAACGTCGAATTCATGCTCGTCGGCGCGGCCGCCGCGGCGCTCCAAGGGGCGCCCGTGGTGACGCAGGACGTGGATCTGTGGTTCGAAGACCTGAAAGATCCGGGCATCCAAAAGGCCCTCCGAAAGTCGGGCGGGATCATGGTGCCCTCATTCGGGCAGAATCCGCCCACGTTCGCCGGAGACGCCGTCAAGCTCTTCGATATCGTCCTGACAATGCACGGTCTCGAGAGCTTCGCCGATGAGAAAAAAAACTCGTTCTGTTTGCGGCTCGGATCGGCATGTGTCAGAGTACTGGCGCTGGACCGGATCATTGCCAGCAAGGAAGCCGTGCGTCGGCCCAAGGACCTGCTGATCCTGCCCGTACTGCGCGATACGTTGAAAACACTCGGTCAAAATAAAAAGAAAAGAACGGCATCAAGGACATCCAGGAATCGAGAGGAGTAAGAGGAGATGGCCAAAGAGGTCAAGGCGAACGTCGTTTTCAAAGAGGGGATGAAGTTCGACGGTATATCTGGACGGGCCGGGAAGTCCGTGGCCATCGATTTCACGCCGGAAGGGGAGGCGATCGACGGCTTCTCGCCCCTCGAGCTGCTGCTCGCGAGCCTGGCCGGCTGCAGCGGGCAGGTCATGGTCGGGCTCCTCAAGCGGATGGGCCGGGAGGTCAAGGAGCTGACCGTCCACGCCCGCGGGGTCAAGAAGGAGATCCACCCGACCGTGCTCACTTCGATCGAGCTCGAATTCGAGTTCCGCGGCGGGAAGTTCGACGGCGCCTCGGTCGAAAAGGCCCTGGCCCTCTCCGAAGAACGCTTTTGCCCCGTCTGGGTCATGCTCAAGACGAGCGTGCCCATCATGGCCAAGTACCGGCTCATCGCCGGCTGAAATCGATAAGCGGACGATACTCACCGTCCCCTACACTTCGGTCTTCCAGGAGTTCGACTGCGGCTGCTGGGGCCCGGAGGCCGAAGCCAAGATGCGCGCGAAGATGAAATGACCTGGTAAGGCGCCCCGGTGCCTCAGGGCGTGACGATGGCCTTGAGGACGCCGTCGCGGCGGGCGGCGGCGGTTTCGTAGGCTTCGCGGGCTTCCTCGAGCTTGTAGACGTGAGTGGCCAGAAAATCGACCTTGACCCGGCCGGCATGGATCATGCCCACGGCCTTCTCCAGGCACTTGTTCTGGCGGCGGACGCTCTGGACGCGGATCTCCTTCCTGCGGATCCTGCCACTGTCGAAGGACACCCGCGGCTCGAGGGGGATGCCGACGACGACGAGCGTGCCGCCGGGCTTGAGCACGGCGACGGCCTGGTCGAGGGCGGCCTGGTCGCCGCAGCACTCGAAGACGAGGTCGAGGCCGATGGACTCGCGGCCGAGGATCTCGGCGGCGATGTCCTCGCGGTCGGGATTGCCGGCCCATTCGGCCCCGGCCGTCCCGGCCGCCTTGACCCGGGCCTCGACCTTGTCCGTCATGAAAAGGGCCCCGGCGCCCTCGGCCTTGAGAACCATGGCCGCGCACAGCCCGATCGGCCCAGCCCCGAGAATGGCCGCCGTTTTTCCCCTCACCGACCCGGCCAACCCGGCCGCGTAGAGGGCGATCGACAGAGGCTCCGCCAGCGCCCCCTGGACGACGCTCATTTTCGCCGGCAGGGGTACGCAATTCCTCTCCGGAGCCAGGGCGAACTCGGCCATCCCCCCCGTTAGCTCGCCGTAGTGCCCCAGGAAGAGGAGCTTGCGGCAGGTGTGGGGCCGCCCCGTCCGGCACTGATCGCAGGTCCCGCAGGAGACGGCCGGCTCGACGACGACCGCGTCCCCCGGTTTGACCCGGGTGACAGCCCCCCCGACTTCCTCGACGACTCCCGCGCACTCGTGACCGGGAATGAAGGGGTAAGACACGCGGTCCATGCCGACGGAATCGGAGAGGTAGTAGTGGAGGTCGCTGCCGCAGACGCCCACGGCTTTGCTCCGGACGAGGACGTCGTCGTCCCGGACGAGGCGCGGCGCCGGGATCTCGCGGATCTCGATCGTCCGGACTCCGGTCAGGAAGGCGGCTTTCATGGCTTTCTTATTATAGAGCAGATAGGCCGGATACGGGAAGGGAAAGCTGGGTCGCGGCCCGGCGCCGGTCCCCCGGGCCGGCTCGCGCCTTTGACACCGGCCCGGCAGGCTGATATATTTCCGGCGTCTTCGAGGAGGCACGCATGAAACAGCATCTCTCGGGGCGTTCGTTCGCCATCGTCATCCTGCTCGTCCTTTTCGCCGTCCAGATCGGCGCTCAGGAAAAGCTCGATTTCCAGATGGTCCAGCGCATCCGCGACGAGGGGCTCGTGAATTCCAAGATCACGGATTTCCTCATCTACCTCTGCGACGTCTATGGCCCGCGGCTGGCGGACTCCCCGCAATACATCAAAGCGGGTGAATGGGTCGTCGCCAAGGCCAAGGAGCTCGGCCTGGAGAACGCGCAGATGGAGTCCTACGGCACGTTCGGCCGCAGCTGGGAGCTCCAAAAGTTCTACGCCGCGATGACCACTCCCCAGTACATGCCCATTATCGGCTATCCGAAGGCCTGGACGCCCGGGACGAAGGGCGTGCTCAAGGGGAACGCGGTCCTGCTCAACGTCCGGAACGCCGCCGATCTCGATAAGTACAAGGGCAAGCTCAAGGACGCCATCGTCCTGACGCAGGGCCCGCTCGATCTCCCGATCTCCTTCGATCCGGCCGCGTCGCGGCTCTCGGACGAGGACCTCAAGAAACTCGTTCTGGCCCCCGAGCCCGGCGCGCGCTCGCCCTACGCCGCCCGGATGGCGGAGATGGCCGCTCAACAACAACTCCAGCAGGCCGTGGGCAAGTTCCTCCTGGCCGAGGGCGCCGGGGTCGTCCTCGAGCCGAGCCGCGGCAAGGACGGGACGGTCTTCGTCGGGAGCGGCGGCTCCCGTATGAAGGGGGCCGTGATGCCGCTCCCATCGGTCGTCGTCGCGGTCGAACACTACAATCGGATCGCCCGCATCCTGCAAAAGGACATCCCGGTGGAGATAGAGGTCGAGGTCCAGGCCCGGTTCACGGACGACGACCAGCCTGGCTACAACGTCGTCGCCGAACTCCCGGGCGTAGACAAGAAGCTCAAGACCGAGGTCGTCATGCTCGGCGGCCATTTCGACACCTGGCACGCCGGCACAGGGGCCACGGACAACGGCGCCGGCTGCGCTGTGGCCTTCGAGGCCGTGAGGATCCTGAAGGCGCTGGGCGTCCAGCCCCGCCGAACGATCCGCCTGGCCATGTGGGACGCCGAGGAACAGGGCTTCGTCGGCTCGCGCGGCTACGTCACGAACCATTTCTTCGATAGGGCGAAGAAGGAGAAGAAGCCGGACTACGACAAGCTCGCCGCCTATTTCAACTTCGACAACGGCAGCGGCAAGATCCGCGGCATCTACGCCCAAAGCAACAGCGCCGCGGCGCCGATATTCGAAGATTGGCTCAAGCCGGTCGCGGACCTCGGGGCGGCGACCGTGACCCTCCGCAACACCGGCGGCACGGACCACCTGTCCTTCGACGCGGTCGGCCTTCCCGGCTTCCAGTTCATCCAGGACGACCTCGAATACGACACGCTCACCCACCACTCGAACATGGACGTCTACGACCACCTGTCCCGCGGGGACCTGATGCAGGCGGCGACGGTCATGGCCTGGTTCGTCTACAACGCGGCGATGAGCGAGGAGAAACTGCCGAGAAAATATTTCGACCCGAACGCGCCCGCGCCCGCGCGCGGAAGGAATTAACACGGCTATTCTCTAAAATTAGAGAAGTCCCTCGCGACGTAGCGATGGATGGGGCTAGGGGTGATATCCTGAGCTGAACGAAAGCGGAGGGACTTCTCCTATCTCGGGAGGAGATCCGTTAGAACGGGTTCTCGGTCGGGTAGAGCATGCCGGCCGGCCGGTTGAAGGAGATGTCCTCGACGCCGAGCATGCGCATCGCCGCCCAGAAGGTCCGGCCCGCATGCTTGAAGGCCATGGCCGTGTGGTGGGGGAAGCGCTTCTCGATGAGGACGTGCCGGTAGAACCGCCCCATCTCCAGGATACCGATGACGCCGATGCCGCCGAACGACTTGGGATCGATGTCGAGGACCTCGCCTTCGGCCATGTAGGATCGAAGGACCGCGTCGGCCGTCGATTGGAGCCGGAAGATCGTCACTTCCCCGGTCCGGATCCGGCCCTCGAGCGTCCCCCGGGTCACGTTCGGGTCCTTCCCGGGCTCCATCAGCCGGTGCATGATGAGCTGGTAGCGCATCGCCGGGTCGAGCATGCACGGCGCCGGCGTGTTGCCGCAGTGGAAGCCCATGAATAGGTCGGTGGGCTTGTGGCCTTTCAGGGCCTTCTTGGCCCCGGCGATCATGTCGTAGGGGACGGTGTTGTTGATGTCGAGGAGCGTCGCCGGCAGCTCCGTCGCGCAAGTGCAGATGTACTCGCTGAGCGCGCCGTAAATGTCGACTTCGCAGGCGACCGGGATGCCGCGCGCGGCCAGCCGTGAGTTGACGTAACAGGGGACGAAGCCGAAATAGCTTTCGAAGGCCGGCCAGCACTTGTCGGCGAAGACGCCGTACTTCGAGGCGCCCAGGTTTTTCTCCATGAACCTGAGCAGGGCGACCTCGAATTGGGCCAACTTGAGGAGAATGTCGGGATAGGTGTTGCCGGCGCCAAGCTCGCGGCCCATGTCCGCGGCGACGGCCTTCACCTTGGCGTCGCCCTCGGCCTTGCGGAAGATATCGTAGAGGTCGAGCTCGCTGTTCTCCATGACCTCGACGCCGATGTCGTAGAGCGGCTTGATCGGCGCGTTGCAGGCCAGGAAGTCCTGCGGCCTCGGGCCGAAAGAGAAGATCTTGAGCTTGGCCAGACCGAGAATGATGCGGGCGACGGGCACGAAGCCGACGACCATCTTGGCCACTTCTTCGGGGGTTCCGACGGGATACTCGGGGACATGGGGCCGGAGTTTCCGCAGGCCCATGTTGTAGGAGTTATTGAGCATGCCGCAGTAGGCGTCGCCCCGCCCGTTGATGAGGTCCTTGCCGGACTCCTCGGCGGCCGCCGCGACCATGACCGGCCCGCCGAACTTCTGGGCCAGGATGGTCGTCGGGCCCTCGGGTCCGAAGTTGCCGAGGTAGATGACCAGGGCGTTGACGCCCTTCCCCCGGAGTTCCTCGAGGGCCTGGAGGGCGTCCTTTTCGTTCTCGACGATGGTCGGGATCCGGACGACGGCCAGGCCGGCCTTGCGGCACTCCGCGGCGACGCGGAGCGACCGCTTGCGGGAGAGCTCGATCGGGAAACAGTCGCGGCTTACGGCGATGATGCCAAGGCGCACCTTGGGGATGTTATGCATGGTCCTTCTCCTTCTTCTGTCCGTAGTAAGCCTGAGGTCCGTGCTTTCTCCGGAAGTGCTTCTCCAGGATGTAGCCGTCAAGAGGCGCGAGGTTTCGATCGAGGATGGTCGAGCCGTAGGCCATCTTGGCCACGTGCTCGAGGACGAGGGCGGTCTCGACCGCTTCCTCCGGGGTCCTGCCCCAGGCGAACGGCCCGTGCCCGGCGACGAGGACGGCGGGAAGCCCGAGCGGGTCGATCCCGGCGAACCGTTCGACGATGATCTTCCCCGTGTTCAGCTCGTAATCCCCGGCGACCTCGGCTTCGACGAGGAGCCGGGTCAGCGGGACGGGTCCGTGGAACTGGTCGGCGTGCGTTGTCCCGAAACAAGGGATCTCCCGCCTCGCCTGGGCGAACATCGTGGCGTACACGCTGTGGGCGTGGGCGACGCCGCCGACCTGGGGAAAGGCCTTATAGAGCTCGAGGTGGGTCGGCGTGTCCGAGGACGGGCTGAGCCAGCCCTCGACGACGTGCCCCTCGAGGTCGACGAGGACGATGTCGTCCGCCTTCAGGCTGTCGTAGGGGACGCCGCTCGGCTTGATGGCGACGATGCCGCGGCGCCGGTCGATGCCGCTGACGTTGCCGAAGGTCAGGATGACCAGCCCGGACTTCACCAATTCTAAGTTGGCTTTCCAAACGGCTTCTTTGAGTTCGATCAACATGGCTTCCGGCTCCTCTGGCGGTCCTTGAGGACCAGGAGGTCCTTCATGACGTTGTGGAGGCCGCCCGTCCATTCCTTCGTGCCGAAGGCGTCGTGGAGCTCGCGGTAGAGGCCGTAGAGCTCGAGGTAGACCTTGTGGTTCGCGGCGTTCGGCTTATAGCTCGTTCTCCTGATCCCGCCCATGGCCGCCTGCGCTTCGGCGAACGTCTCGTGGCCGCCCCCCTTGCGGCCGGCGGCCACCGCTCCGGCCATGGCCGCACCCAGGGCGCAGGTCTGGCCCGAGCGGGCGATCTTCATCTCGAGGCCGGTGACGTCGGCGTAGATCTGCATGACGAGGGGATTCTTTTCGGCAATGCCGCCGCAGTTGACGACGTCGCGGATCTTGACCCCGTACTCCTCGAAGCGCCGGATGATCGTCAGCGCGCCGAAGGCGGTGGCTTCGATGAGGGCCCGGTAGATCTCCTCGGGCTTGGTGTGCAGGGTCATCCCGATGAGAAGGCCGGTCAGGCGCTGGTCGACGAGTACGGTCCGGTTGCCGTTGTGCCAGTCGAGGGCGAGGAGTCCTGATTCGCCGGGTTTGAGCGCGGCGGCTTTTCGGGTCAGGGCGGCGTGGGAGCCTTTCTTCGGCCCCCCGGGCTCGATCGAATTGACGAACCAGTTGAAGATGTCGCCGACTGCGGACTGTCCGGCCTCGAGCCCGAGGTAGCCCGGCAGGACCGAGCCGTCGACGATGCCGCAAAGGCCGGGCACATCGGGGAGCTTTTTCGAGGTCGGCCAGACGCAGATGTCGCAAGTGCTCGTGCCGATGATCTTGACGAAGCGACCGGTCTCGACGCCCGAACCGACGCCGCCGAGGTGGGCGTCGAAGGCGCCGACGGCGACGGCGATCCCCGGCCGCAGTCCGAGCTTCTTGGCCCACTCTTTCGTCAGGCCGCCGGCGGCGACGTCGGAAGTATAGGTCTTTTGGTAGAGGCGGTCGCGGAGCTCGCCCAGCCCCGGGTCGAGCCCGGCCAGGAACGACTTGGCCGGCAGGCCGCCCCAGCGGTCGTTGAACATCGCTTTGTGGCCGGCCGCGCAGCGGCTCCTCTTCATTCTCAAGGGGTCGGCGATCCCGGTGAGCAGGCCGGGGATGTAATCGGCGCACTCGACCCAGGAATAGGCGGCCGCGCCGACCTTCGGGTCCGTCCTCAGGCAGTGTAGGATCTTGCTCCAGAACCACTCGGAGGAATAGGTCCCGCCGCACTTGGCCAGGTATTCGGGGTGCTCGGCGGCGGCCAGGGCGGTGATCTCCGCGGCCTCGGCGTATCCGGTGTGGTCCTTCCAGAGCCAGGCGTGGGCGTTGGGGTTCTTCTTGAATTCCTTGTAGAGGGCCAGGGCCTTGCCGGCCCGGTCGACCGGCAGGGGAGTTGAGCCCGTCGTGTCGACGCCGATCCCGACGATGTCCGAGGGGTCGAACGCCTTGTTTTTCGCTTTCGCTTCGGCCAGGGCGGCGGGCACGGCGCTCTCGATGCCCAGGATCCAGTCGGCCGGGTTCTGGCGGGCCAGGTTCGCGTCCTTCGCATCGAGGAGGATGCCGGCGTCGCCGCCCGGATAGTTGAAAATGGCCGTGCCGACCTCGGCGCCGTTGCCGACGTCGACGACGAGGGCCCGGATGGAATTGGTGCCGAAATCGAGGCCGAGGGCGTACTTGGCGGTTTTCATGACCGTGGACCTCCGTCGGGACGAGCTTGCCTGATGCCGTCAGCCCTTATTATACCCACCAGGGCGCCGGGGGCAACTCCCGCTTCATAGAGGGGGCGTTTGCGCTTTTGCTTTAATTCCGGCGTGCGGTTGAAATATAATATTTCAGGCAAAACAAGTTCCGGACAGAGGAGGAGCCATGAAAACTCGTCTCTGCGCGCCCGCCGCCATCGCGGCCGCGCTCTTATTAATCCTCGCGGCCGGCGAGGCCCAGCAGGCCCCAAGCCGCTTCACCGAAGACCTGCTGAAGGGCTTCACAAGCCGCGCCCTCGGCCCCTACCGGGCCGGGTCGTGGGTGACGAGCTTCGCCGTGCCGGACTCACCAGTCCGCGACCACCTCTACACGCTCTACGTCGGGACGCGGAACGGCGGCGTCTGGAAGACGGTGAACAACGGCACGACCTTCGAGCCCGTCTTCGACGCCCAACCCAAGCTTTCGATCGGCGACGTCGCCGTGGCCCCGTCGGACCCGAACGTCGTCTGGGTCGGCACGGGCGAACCCTACTGTGCCCGGAGCTCGAGCTCCGGAGACGGCGTCTGGAAATCGGTCGACGCGGGCAAGACCTGGACGAACATGGGCCTCCCGGATTCTCACCATATCGCCCGGATCGTCATCCACCCCAAGGACGCGGACACGGTTTACGTCGCGGTCATGGGACGGCTTTTTTCGGCGAACGCCGAGCGGGGCGTCTTCAAGACGACGGACGGCGGCAGGAGCTGGCAGAAGATCCTCTATGTCAATGACAAGATCGGGGCCGTGGACCTGGTCATGGTCCTGTCGGCGCCCGACGTCCTCTATGCGGCGATGTACGACAAAGTCCGCCTGCCCTGGCATTACGAGCTCGGCGGGCCGGAAAGCGCGATCTACAAGACGGCCGACGCCGGAAAGACCTGGGCGCGGCTCGGCGG
>MEYF01000130.1:13132-13578 GCA_001775755.1 Candidatus Aminicenantes bacterium RBG_19FT_COMBO_65_30
CGACGGGCCGCATCGGCCGGATCGGCCTGGACGTCTATCAGAAAAACCCCGATATCCTCTATGCCGTCGTCGAGAACGGCAACCGCCGGCCGCCGACGAGCGAGGAAGCCGAGCAGGACAAACGCCGCGGCGTCGAGCCCGCCCAGCGGACCGCCGGCAACGAAGTCTATCGCACGGACGACGGCGGCAAGTCCTGGCGCAAAGTCAACGCCGGCCATGAAGCGGCCCTCAACAAGGCCCCCTATTCCTTCAACCAGCTCCGCCTCGACCAGAACGACACGGAGACCATCTACATCACGGGAGTCTCCGTAGCCTCGACGAACGACGGCGGCAAGACCTGGAAGGGGCTAAGCTGGCCGTCCGACGGGGTCATGCCCCGGGCCTTCGGCGACTGGCGGACGATGTGGGTCGATCCGCTCGACTCGAACCGCCTCATCTTCGGCTCG
>MEYF01000130.1:13718-14024 GCA_001775755.1 Candidatus Aminicenantes bacterium RBG_19FT_COMBO_65_30
GTGGAAGGGCCCTTCGAACGGCTGGGCCGGCGAGATCTCGCTCGCCGACTGGGTGACGGTCGGCGGCGGCGACGGCATGTACAACTGCGTCGACCCCACGGACTCGCGCTGGGTCTATAATGGCCGCGAGATGGGCACGATGTGGCGGTTCGACCAGAAAACAGGCATCCAGACGCCCATCACGCCCCGGAGGGAGAAGGGGCAAAAGCCGCTGCGCTTCAATTGGACGCCGCCGATCGCGCTGTCGCCGCACAATCCGGCCATCGTCTACACCGGGGCCCAGGTCGTCTTCCGCTCCCTCGATCG
>MEYF01000130.1:14136-15260 GCA_001775755.1 Candidatus Aminicenantes bacterium RBG_19FT_COMBO_65_30
GTCGCGCCGGGCGTCATCTGGACGGGCTCGGACGACGGCAAGGTCCAGGTGACCAAGGACGGCGGGGCGACCTGGCTCGACCGGACGTCGAAGCTCGCCGCGGCCGGCGGGCCGGCTAATTTCTGGGTCAGCCGTGTTTTCCCTTCGCCCCACGCGGCGGGGACGGCGTTCGTGACCAAGACCGGTTGGCGCCTGGATGACTACCGGGCCTCGATCCACAAGACGACCGACTTCGGCGAGACCTGGACGTCGATCGCGGGGAACCTGCCGGCCGGAAAGCCAATCAACGTCGTCGTCCAGGACCGCAAGAACGCCGATCTCCTCTTCGTCGGGACCGAGTGGGGCGTCTACGTGACCCTGGACGGTGGGAAGAGCTGGCTGCCCTTCAAGGCGGGCATGCCGTCCGTCAAGGTCACAGACATGGTCGTCCACCCCCGCGAGAACGACCTCGTCGTCGCGACCTACGGCCGGGGCGCCTACGTCGTCGATATATCGGCGCTCCAGGAAATGACGGCCGCCGTCCTCGAGGAGGACGTCCATCTGTTCGACGTCGAGCCGAGGACCCAGCGCGTGACCGGAGGCATCGGCAACTATCAGCTCCTCGGCGACGGCCACCTGTTCACGCCCAACGAGCTGAACGCCGTCGTCATCAGTTACCACCTCAAGGCCAAGGCCGAAGGGGCGGTCAAGGTCTCCGTGGCCGATCCGTACGGGACGGTCCTGGCCGAGCTCACGGGCAAGGGCGAGGCCGGGCTGAACACCGTTCTCTGGGGAATGCGGGCCCAGAGACCGGGAGCGAAGCCGGCAAGGTTCGCGGGCATGGGCGGCGGCCTGGTCGGGCCGGGAGAGTATGTCGTGACCTTGGAGGCCGACGGGAAGAAGATCGTGAAGAAGGCGGTGATCCGTTACCGCCAGGGCTGGACGGTCGGCCCGACGCCCGTAGTCATCCACTAAATAGGGGGACACAATTCCTATTTCCCAATTCCTTAAGGTTCTTCTCCCGGTTTCCGTCGCCCTTCTTGTATTGCCAGCATCGGCCGGTCAGACCGCGAAGAAAGACTATCCCATCACGCCGGTCCCGTTCACCGCGGTCAGAGTCACGGACGGGTTCTGGGCGCCGCGGA
>MEYF01000130.1:15348-16468 GCA_001775755.1 Candidatus Aminicenantes bacterium RBG_19FT_COMBO_65_30
GCTCATAAAGGGCGAATACAAGGGCGAGCGCTACAACGACACGGACGTCTACAAGACGATCGAAGGCGCCTCGTATTCGCTCATGGTCCATCCCGACCCGGAGCTCGACCGATACCTCGACGGCGTCATCGCCAAGATCGCGGCGGCCCAGGAGCCGGACGGCTATCTCTACACGCCGCGGACGGCCAGCCCCGGCAAGGTCCAGCCCGGCACGGGCGAGGAGCGCTGGTCGGAGCTGGCCATAAGCCACGAGCTCTACAACGCCGGGCACCTTTACGAGGCGGCGGCGGCCCATTTCCTGGCCACGGGGAAGAGGACGCTCCTCGATGTCGCCCTCAAGAACGCCGACCTGGTCGCCCGGACCTTCGGGCCGGAGCCGGGGAAGCGGCAGGGATTCCCCGGGCATCAGGAGATCGAGCTGGCCCTGGTCAAGCTCTTCCGGCTGACCGGCAAGCGCGCTTACCTCGACCTGGCCAGATATTTCCTCGACCAGCGCGGCCGGGGCGTGACCTTGAAGCAGTATCCGCCCGGCAACCGTTTCGCCATCTACAACGACGCGACCCAGATCCAGGCCCACAAGCCCGTCCTCGAGCAGGACGAGGCTGTCGGGCACGCGGTGCGCCTGACCTACATGGCCTCGGGCATGGCCGATGTCGCCGCTCTGATGGGTGATCCGGCCTATCTTGCGGCCGTGCGCGGCCTCTGGGAGAACGTCGTCGGGAGGAAGATGTACCTGACGGGCGGCATCGGCTCGCGGCACGACCGGGAGCGGTTCGGCGAAAGCTACGAGCTTCCCAACCTCACCGGCTACCTCGAGACGTGCGCGTCGATCGGGATGGCCTTCTGGAACCATCGGATGTTCCTGCTGACCGGCGACGCCGCCTATCTCGACGTCATGGAACGCGTGATGTATAACGGCGTCCTCGCGGGGGTGTCGCTCGACGGGACGCTCTTCTTCTATCCCAACCCGCTCGAGTCGGACGGCAAGTACAGGTTCAACAAGGGCCGGGCCGGGCGCGCGCCGTGGTTCGGCGTCGCCTGCTGTCCCGGCAACGTCAGCCGGTTCCTGCCGTCGGTCGCGGGCTATGTCTACGCCACGCGGGACGACGTCCTCTACGTC
>MEYF01000131.1:0-2250 GCA_001775755.1 Candidatus Aminicenantes bacterium RBG_19FT_COMBO_65_30
CCGTCCTCTTCATCTGGGGAAAGGGGCTGCCCTCACGGGGAATGACCTCCACTTCGTAGCCGCGGACGGTGACCTTCTCGGGGAGGGCCTGGGCCTCGATGTCGAGGCCGAAGGTGTCGGTTTCCTTGGGCGCGACGCCGCGGAGGACCGTCCGCGAGTCGGCGTCGGCGACGAGGCGGGCGAGCTCCGCGGCGTTTGTCTCGCAGTAGTCCAGGATTGCCTTGAGCAGGTTGTAGTTGCCCAGGACGCGCGTCTTGAAGTCGGCGTAATTGTAATTCTCGTCGAGGATCGACAGCCGATTGCGGAGGCCGACGTAGTTGGTCATGAAGCGCGGCTGGTGGCTGAACGTCCGCCAGCCCTTGTCCATGTCCCGGAAATCCACCGGGTCGCCGTAGGGGATGGACAGCGTGCCGTACTTTTTCTCGAGCGTGGCGTCCACGGCCGGAAGCATCTTCTCGCGCATGTACTTGACGATCGCCGGGTCGCCGTTCGGGCAGAGCGGCCAGGAGTAGGTGACCGGCTCCTCGTGGTAGGAACCATTGGTCGTGTGGCAGTCGACGAGAAGCAATGGGTCCCAGCGGATGAGGACGTTGCGGACGAGGCCGCGCATCTCGGGGCTTTCGAGCTTCATGGCGTCCCGGTTGAGGTCGAGGTTCTGGCCGTTGTGGCGGACGCCCGAGCCCTTCTCGGGGCCGACCTGGCCCATGCGGTTCCGCGGGTCCATCTTGTCGTTCCCGTCGGCGTTGAAGATGGGCGCTATGAGAAGGACGATCTTGTCGAGATAGGGGAGGTTGGGGTCGAGGAGGATGTCGCGGGCGAGCATCAGGGCCGCCTCCTTGCCCTCGACCTCGCCGGCGTGGATGTTGGCCTGGAAGTAGACGACGACGCGCTTGTCGTAGCGCAGGGCCAGCGGGTCCTGCGGCAGGGGCTTGCCGATGACGAGGAGAGGGACGTCCCGGCCTTCCGTCGAGGTGCAGATCGTCTCGACCCGGACGAGGGGCGAGAGCTTCTGGAGGTCGCGGATGAAGGCGAGGACGTCGGCGTAGGTCGAAGTCGCGGCGTAATTCGTTGATTCGGCGGTGGTTTTCGGCGCGGCGGGAGGAGTCTGCGATTGGCCCTGGGCGGCTCCGGCGACGGCCGAAGTAGGCTGCGCGGGGCCCGGAAGACGGATCAGTAAGACCGAAGCGACGAGGATCGCGAATGCGAAACAGATTTTGGGCGATGGCCTCATGCAAGCCTCCTTGTCCGGGACGACGCGAGTCCGTTTTCGAAAGGGGAGTTTATTCTAATCAATTCGGGGACACAATACCAATTTCCGAAATCGCTCTCCCCGAATTTCGGCTTCAATTGAGCGAGGAAAAGATCTCTTTCCGATGCCCGACGCGGACAACGATGATCACCAGCTTCTCCTTATCCTTCTTGAAGATGACCCGATAGCTCCCCACTCTCAGGCGATAGAGGCCCTCGTCGGTTCCGCTCAGTCTCTTGATGTTGTTTTTCAGCGCTTCCGGGTTCTCGGCCAGGATGAGGAGTTTCTCCTTGATGATCCTCTGATGCGGCCTGTCGACCCTTGCGAGGTCGTCCAGAGATCGGCCGAGAAACTCGAGTTTGAACAAATCAGATTCCCAGCTTCTTCCAGACGGTTTCGGCGTCGAGGACCCGGTCGCGCCCTTTTTCGAGGTCGGCGAGCCTCTTCTTGGCCAGCCTCAGGTCCAGGAGGTCGAAATAGGTTTCGAGGGCTTTCTCGATTATGGCGCTCTTTTTCTCCCCGAGCTCCTCGGCCACGCTTTCGAGCTCCCTTGAGACGTCTTCGTCAAGTGTAATATTATGTCTCACTTGCATTTTTCCACTCCTTGAAATACACAAATTATACACAAAATATGTGTATTGTCAAGGAGCCTCTATCGAGCTTGCGCAGGCTGTTACATCTCCGCCTCTCCCAGGCTTATTGATAGACGTGCGCTTTTCGTCCGGATTCTCAGAACCGCGAAATTGATTCGTCCCGGCATTGGTTATATATTCTCCTTGACGATCCCGGCGAGTGAGAGCAGACATGGCCCTATTCGGCGTCAGCCTCGATAAAGAGCAGGCCCTGGCGGAGAGGATGGAGTCGCTCGGCATCCGCGAGGCGGACATCGTCGAGAAATTCATCCGCTCGGGCGGCCA
Source organism: Candidatus Aminicenantes bacterium RBG_19FT_COMBO_65_30 (assembly GCA_001775755.1). Taxonomy (GTDB): domain Bacteria; phylum Acidobacteriota; class Aminicenantia; order Aminicenantales; family Saccharicenantaceae; genus RBG-16-66-30. The sequence continues at coordinate 2,167 of MEYF01000131.1, forward strand.
CGGCGGCCAGAACGTCAACAAGGTCGCGACGTGCGTCTACCTCAAGCATGTGCCCACGGGGACAGAGGTCAAGTGCCAGCAGGA
>MEYF01000131.1:2284-2419 GCA_001775755.1 Candidatus Aminicenantes bacterium RBG_19FT_COMBO_65_30
CGCATCCTGGTCGACAAGATCGAGGCGGCCGTCCGGGGCAAAGAAAGCGCAGAGGAGCAGCGGATCGCCAAGATCCGCCGCCAGAAGCGGAAGCGCTCGAAGCGGGCCAAGGAGAAGATGCTGGCCGACAAGCGC
>MEYF01000131.1:2687-9263 GCA_001775755.1 Candidatus Aminicenantes bacterium RBG_19FT_COMBO_65_30
CGTCCCGGCGCGCGCCGGGACGGGCTTTCGTGCTTCAGCTTGTACTGCTTAGAACTCGAACCGCGCGCCAAGCCTAATGATTCTGGGGTTGAGGACTTCGCTCAGGAGGCCGGTGTAGTTGTAGATCGAGCTGCTGCGTTGCGTATCCGCGCCGGCGAGGTTGTTCTGGAGGTAGACGGTGCCGTCGTTCAAGGGGTAGGAACGGATGGGCATGTTGGAGTTGAGGACGTTGAACATGTCGGCCATGAAGTAGAGCCGGCCCGAGCCCATGTTGATCTTCTTCTCGAGGCGGAGGGTCAGGTTGTACATCGTCGGCAGGGCATAGGCGATGTCGCGGTCCTTGTAGACGGTCACGCCCCAGCCGGCGGACGAGTTGGGCGCATTGTAGTCGTACAGGGTGAAGTACTGGGGGACCTTCCACCCTTCGCGGGCGTTGAACGTCCCGGAGACGTTGAAGCCCCAGGGCAGCTGGTAGAGGCCGGTGAACTTGACCATCCAGCGAGTATACATCAGAGCGGCCTGCTTGCCGCTGGCCGCGCCGCCCCAGTCGCCGTAGGGCTGGCCGTCCTGGCACCACTTGTTGGTCTCGTTGAACCAGTCGTTGCCCCAGTAGGATTTCTGGGCCTGCCAGGTGACGGAGGCGTTCATCATCCACTTCTTGGACAGCCGCTTGTTCAGGACGAAGTCGACACCGTAGTAGCTGTAGAAATTGTCGGACAGCCGGCGGATGGTGTAGTTCGTGGACGTGGTGGGATAGTTCGTTCCGGGCAGGTAATAGGGCCGGCCCGCGGCGTTCCCCGAGGAGTATTCCCTGCCGCGCCGGGGGTCGCCAACCGCATAAGCGGTGTTCTCCGCCCAATTGTAATTGCCGGTCGCGGCGTCAAACGTGAACGTTCCGCCGACGTGGTAGGTGTCGGGGATCGTCCCGGCCTGGACGTACCAGGTGCCTCCGCCGGGGGGCGCGACCGTCGGGTCGATGATCTCCAGTCCGGTGTAGGACGGGTAGTCGCTCGCGTGCTCTTCGGGGTAATAGCGGAGCTCGATCTTGTCGTGGTCGAACTTCCGGTAGCTGAGGTTCACGGAGGCGGAGAAGTCGGCGAGGATCTCCCGCTCGAGGGTCAGCAGGATTTCGCGGGTCCGGCTGGACTCCATGCCCGAGCGGCCCTGGAAGTATGTCGTGACGCCGCCGACATAGTCGATATTGTCCGGATCGTCGTACTTGAAGCCTGAGAGATTGGCCCCGATAGTCGGCGTGTTATAGTAGGCGTCGCTGGCGTAGATGCCGCCCGCGGCCGTCAACGCCTCCTGGGCCCGGGCAGACAGAACGCCGGGCGCAGAGAAGACCTGATAGACCTTGTACCGGTCAGCGACGACCGAATAAGCGGACGAGTTGTTCCAGTACAGCTCGCTCCAGTCCATCATCTTGTTGGCGTTCGTGTCATTCCAGTAGTAGTTGATCGTGCCGCCGGTGCCGAGAGGCGTCTTCGTGTACCAGCCGACGCCCATGATGTCGCCGTACTGGGAGAGGGCCAGCTTGGCTACGGTCTTGCCGTCGCCGGTGACGTCCCAGGTCACGCCGAAGCGCGGCGAGAAGACGTTCCACTGGTAGGGCCGCTTAGCGCCGCCGACGATTTGGTCGTTGCCCGTAACGGCCTCGACGTCGACATCTGTCAGGACTGTCGCCAAATAATCGGAGAGGTCGGCCGGGAAGACCATATCCCAGGCCGGAGTGCCCGTCATGATCGCGTCGTTGGAGTAGGCGCCGGCGCTCGACCCCTGCTTGTCGAACCGCAGGCCGAGCTGGAAGGTGAAGTTGCCCTTGACGATCGTATCCTGAAGGTAGGCGGCGTACTGCTGGGCGATGCTGTAGCTGCCGGTGCGACGCCAGAGGGATGTCCTCATCCAGCCGGCCATCTCGCCGACGGTCCGCGTGCCGTCAAGGTTGGTGTCGACCCGGACGGTGTTGTAGGCCGTGTTGATGTTGAAGCCCTGGATGGTGCCCGTGTCGTTCGCGTAGGTTCTCTGGATCTTGTGCGAATACTCTACGCCGGCCTTGAATTCGTGGGACATGCCGAAGAGCGTATCGTTGAAGTAGCTGGCCTGAAGCTGGGCGTTATTTCGCGGACGCTCGACCCCGTAGGAGCCCCAGCTGGCCTTGATGTCGCTTTTCCAGGCGACATACCTGGACTGGGTGTTGTCATAGACGACGGGAAAAGCGGTCTCCTCGTCCGTGACCGGCCGCCACATGAATCCGGCGTCGTTGAAGGTGTACTTCGCGGACAGGTAGAAGTTGTTGCCGAAAACGTGCTCGTCCTGCAACTTGACGATGGGGCTGCCAAAGGGGTATTTGCCTCTCTGGTGGTTGCCTTCCGGCGTTGCCGGGCTCGAGTCACGGCCGAATTTTTCCTTGGCGCCGGCGGTGATCAGGGCTTCGAAACGGTTGTTGGGCAGGACCTGGGCGTTGAGCTTAAAGTTGTAGTTGTCGAGGTAGTTCCTGTCGTGGATCGGCGGCGTATAGGTGCCGATGCCCGTCCGCGAGGGCAGGGTCAAGAAGTCAATGTCCTGGACGCCGTAAGAGCCCCACCACCACAGGATGTCCTTGATGAGCGGGCCGCCGGCGTTAAAGCCGTAGTCCTTGATGTTGACGATCTTGTTGGTGTCAAGGACGCCCTTGGCCTGTAATTCTGGGGTGATGTTCGTGGACTGGAAGTAGTTGTGGGTCAGATAGAACCGACCGGCCAGGCTGAGCCGGTTGCCGCCGCGGCGGGTGACCATGTTCAGCGCGATGCCGCCCGTCTGCACGGTGACGTCGGCCGCGCCGCCCACGGTGATGTTCAGCTCTTCGAACATGTCGAAGTCGTAGTACCCCGCCGAGCCGCCAAGGGCCGCCGGGTCGGTCACATCGATGCCGTCAACCGACCAGGTGTTGTTGGCGCCCTGGTTGCCCGAAACGCGGGCCCCGGACGTGTCGCCCCTGGCGATGAAACCCGACTGCTGGCCGGACTCGTTGCCGCCGACGTTCTCGCGGTCGACCATGACGGCCGGCGCGAGCTGCAGCACGACCCAAGGGTCGCGGGCCGACGGCAGGGACTGCATGGCTTCCTTGCCGATGTTCGCTCCGACCGTCGTCTTCTTGGTGTCGACGATGGGCGATTGGGCGACGACCGTGATCTGTTCTTCGAGAGTCCCGACCTCGAGGATCAGGTTGATCTCGACGTTCGAACCGATCTGGACGATGACGCCGGTCTGGGTCGCCTTCTTGAAGCCGGTGAGCTCGGCCGCGATATCATAGTCGCTGCTGGGGCCAAGAGCCACGAATCGGTAGATCCCCGTCGCGCTGGTGACCGTCGTCAGGGGCGCGATCTGGGGACCCCTCAAGACGACGCTCACGCCGGGGAGGGGGTTGCCTTCCGTATCCGTGATCTTCCCGTAAATGTTTCCCGTTCTGATCTGCGCTGTCAGCGTGACGGCGAACAGCAGCACAGACAGAACTACGATGAACTTCTTCATCCGTGATACCTCCTGTCGAAATAACCGCTCCAATCTTCGAGTGGTCTGCCACTCATCCCCTGCCCGATAGCCTGCTTCCCCTACCTCATTAACACCTCCGGTTTTATTTATAATCACAATTTTCCTACCTTGATTTGTATTTATATCAGCAATTACTGTGCCAATCGTTACGGGCTAGTCCTTAGCTCGCATATTGTTAAAAAATAACGAGTTAAGAGTCATAGAGAGGGGAGGGATATCGTTGCGGAGTTCAATTATTTGAATAATATTCAAATAATTGGATGGGCGTGGTTTATTTTTCGATTTCTTTGATGAGTTTCTTCACCGCGTCCTGGTCGGGATTCAGCTTTAAGGACGCGTTAAGGGCGTCGAGCGCCTCGGCTTTACGGCCCAGCCGGTAGTAGCACCTTCCCAGGGAGTTCAGGACGCTCGTATCGCTGTTGTAGATCCTGTTCGCCAGGAGAAGTTCGGTCAGGGCGGCCTCGTATTTTTCTTGGCCCATGAAGGCCTGGCCATTGATGATGTGATACGGGAATTGCCGCCGGTCGTCCCCCTTGAGCTTTTCCGCGACCTGCAGGGCTTCTCTGAAGGCCCCGACGGTGTTGAGGAAGTTGCCGTACATGACGACCCCTTCCTTGTAATCGGGGTTGAGCTGGTAGGCCTCGTCGTAGAGGGACTTGGCTGCCTTCGGCCGGTTCATTTTTTCGGCCTGCTGAGCCAGCATGTAGCGGTACAGGAACTGGTTGGCCAGGGAGAAGCCCTTGGCGTTGGCGATGGGATGCCCCATGGCGGCGCTCGGCGAAACGACGAACGAGTTCTTCTTCTCGTCGAGCGTCTCGCCGCCGGCCCCGACGAGCCTGACGAGGATCTCGTAATAATCCGGGTCGAGCTCCGCCGCGGGGATCGTTTGATGGATGCTCAGGGTCTTTTGGAAGGGTGTGGCGTCGAGCTTGACCGCGTAGGATCTCTGGACCGGGCTGGCCTCCCGCAGCCCCCGGACCGAGATCCTCGCTTCGCCGCCCCTGAAGAGGTCCTCGGTCGCGCTGAGCACGTTGAAAAGGACGGCGATTTGGTCCGCCTTGGCGAACGTCATCTTGGGATCGGTGACGAGCTTCCTGTCGTTGACCTTGAACGGGATGTGGACGTCGCGCTGATAGGTCTCGAACTTGTATCCGAGAAAGGGGCCTTCGATCGACGGGGTCGATCTCTCGGGCGGGACTTCGACGTCCTTCTCGAGGACGGCGAACTGCTTGCCGACCGTGTTCGTCAGGAGGACGTTCAGCCGGAACTTGCCCTCGATGATGGGGAAGGAGTCCTCGACGGCCAGGCCGTTGGCCAGGACCCTGTCCCAATCGCTTTGGGGGAAGTAGAGAGGGAATTCCCGGCTGTACTGGAAGATGATGGTCTCGCCGTTCCGCAGACTGACGTCGACCCGGAAGTTGCAGTAGAACTGGTTTTTCGGAACGTAAGCGTCGACGTTGACGTCGGTCGGGACGATGGAAAAATGGAGGAACCGCAGGCCCGTGACCGGGTCCTGGATCAGGGCCGTCGACGAATAGCTCTCCACGTAGTTCGTCAGGTATTCCGTGGACACGACCCCCTTGTAGTTGAGGAAATGCGAGGCGTAAGAGGGATTGACGTCTTTCTTCGGGGACGTCAGGATGCTGGCCAGCAGGATGTTGTTGCGCGGCGAGGGGGAAAGGTCGTAGTTGTATTCGCCCGGGATCCGGGTGATGGACAGCTCGGCCAGCGTTGGAGCGAGGTCGAGGATCTTGTCGTGGAGGGCCTGGTAGTCGAAGGGATCGCCGATATCCCGCTGGTGCTGCAGGAGCCGGGCGGGGCCATCCGAGACCGGGTCGTAGAGCTTGTATTCGCCGACGCCCCCCCTCTGATAGAACAGGAGAATGAACTGAGGCGGGAGGTCCTTCCGCGGGTCGCCGTAATAGCTCCAGGACTGGCAAGGGACGATACCGAGAGAGGCTTCGAAGCGCTCGATGCTCGCCGGGGGGCCGAGGACCATGTAGTAGCGACCCATGTCGGTCCGCCAGCCCTCCCGGTTGGTCGTCCGTCCCAGGAATTCATTGACGTACTTGAACCGCTTGTGGAGCTCGTCGCGGTATTCGTTCTCGGGCGTCCCGGGCGTCGGGTCCCGCTGTTTCCAAAACGTCTCGATGAACAGGTCCCGGTCCCGATCGTCCTTGAGCTGCATGAACACATCCCGCTCGATGGGCTGGATGTGGTAGGCGACAAGGTTGAGCCATTCCTGATACTGTTCCGGCAGGTCCTTCTCCGAGAGTTTCTGCGCGGCGACGAGCGTCGCCGCGACCAGGACAACGAGCGCCACGCGGATCGATGTTCTCATGGCCGATGGTCCTTTGCTCCGGTTCGTTCTCACCCGCTCCACGCCCCGGGCGGCCGGCGGCGAGCGCTACTTTTTCTTCAAGTATTCGAGGAAGCTCTTGACCTGCGCGGCCCGTTGGGAATCGGCGTCGATCTTCAGGTAGTCTTCGAAGGCGGCGATGGCTTCGGCGTTCTTTTGGAGGTTGAGATAGGTCAGGCCGAGCTGGTAAAGGGCGTCGACGGAGTCCTTCTGCTTCTCCATGGCCTTCTGGTAGAACCTGAGCGCGTCCTCGAACTTGGCGTTGTTATAATAGTTGGTGCCCAAGTTATAAAGGACGATGGGGTCCTCGATCTTCTCGAACTCGACCTTGCCGTACCATTCCAGGGCCGTGGCGGAGTCGCCGCGGTTGGCGTGGCAATTCCCGATGGCAATCATGGCCTCGACGCCCTGCGGATTTTTCTCGAGGAACTTCAGGTAATTCTCCTCGGCCAGGTCGTATTTTTCCTGGGCGAAGTGGCAGTTGCCGATGTTCATATAGATCGGGTACGCCTCCGGGTACTTGGCGATGATCTCCTGGTAGACGGCCAGGGCCCCGTTGAAGTCCTCCTGCTCGAAAAGCCCGTTGCCCTTGACCAGGAGATCCTTGACTTCGTCCGTAATCACGATGCCTTCGACCTTGGTCATCTTGATCGTGATGTCGGGGTTCTTCTTGTTCTCCGAGATCT
>MEYF01000131.1:9331-12414 GCA_001775755.1 Candidatus Aminicenantes bacterium RBG_19FT_COMBO_65_30
CAGGCGCCGAGCCACTTGCCGTTCTTGTCCGTCTTGACGGAGATGCCGTCCTGGGCCTTGAGGGAGAAGAGCTTGACAGTGACGCCCTCGAGAGGATTGCCCGCCTCATCCGTGACGATGCCGCCCAGGCGTCCCTTGCCCTTGTAGTCCTGGGCGGGGAGAATGAAGGTGCAAATCAGAATAACGCTGCAGAGCAGAGCGATTTTTTTCATCTCCACCTCCTGAATCATTGACTATTCTATCATGTTAAGGGGGAAAAGAAAAGCCCGCCTGCCGGTCGGAGGCCGGGGCTAATCCGCGATATAGCCGAGCCGGTGGCTGACGCGGTAAGCGCCGTTCCCGACTTTCACCGTCACCTTGTGGAACCGGCCGTCGGCCCTGTAATCGGCCGGTGTGTAATACAAGAGGTAGTAATTCTCCGAGGCTTCGACCGCCGATCTCATGGCCTCGGCGATATTCGCCGATGACGCGGCGTACCCTCCCGTAGCCCTGGCCATCTCCAGGAATGGTCCGAAGATGTCCTCCGACTGCTCCTCCATCCGGATCCCCGCGATCCTCTCCGCGGGCCGGGCGATGTGCAGGAAATGGATGGACGCCGAGGCGTCGGCATAGGCCTTGGTCACGACGTCCACGTTGAGGGGGGCCTCCCTCTTCTCGAGGCCGAAGATCGTGTCGAGGGACTGGGTGATGTCCGGCCGCTGGCTGTATTTCGTGGCCAGCATGTCGACGAGGCGGGGGTCGATCTTCGGCGTGAACTCCCTTTGGTAGAAGAAAAAGACGCCCTTTTGCCCCTCGATGTCCTTGAGCCGGTCGGCGAAAGCCAGGAGCTTTTTCTGGTCCACGACGCGGAGACTCGCCAGCCTTTCGAGGAGCGTGCTGTAATGCATCAGCTTCTCCTCGAAGGCCCCTTGATAAGGGGTATCGACTGGGGCGGCGGTCAAGGGATCGACGAGTGCCGCGCCGCTTGTTTCCGTGCCGGTGTCTCTCGCCCGGATGTCGGAGGCCATCACGCGGGCCAAGTCAGTCATCTCCGCGAGGATGGCCCGGGACTCGGAATAGCCGATCTGGATGTCGCGCCGGAGCAGGCCGATGACCTGGGCGTAGGTTTTCTCCCGCCCGACGAGCCCGAAGAGCTCGCCCTTCATCCGGTAGGTTTTCATCGGCGTGACGAGGGTCAGGTTGTCGCCGGGGAGGAGCACGGTCTTGACGAAATAGTCCAGGGCCTGAATGATCTTCGCGTCATAATCGCCGAGTTCGAAGAAGAGGAAGAAATGCCGGGCCGTCCGGGGCGCGAATTCCTTCGATTCCTCCCGCCGCTCGATGATCGTCTTCTTGACGAGATAGAAGGCCTCGACCTTCTGGCGCTTGCCGTCTTCGTAGAGCTCGAAATCGTCCAGCGTCAGATTGTCGATGAAGACGTCGCCCTTGAAGACGCGGACGGGGATCTCGATGTTGATGACCGCCGTCTCGTGCCGGATGTCCTGAGGAAGGACCGCCCGGCCCGGGCCGACGGCCGTGCCGAGCGCCAGGAGAAGAAGCGCGGTTTTCTTCATGTCAGTCGGCGATGTAGCCGAGGCGGTGGCTGAGCCGGTAGGCCCCGCTTTTCAGCTTGACCTGGACGTTGTGGAACCGTCCGTCGCTCGCGTAGTCCTTCGGCGTATAGTACAACAAGTAGTAATTTTCGGACGCGGCGACTGCGGATCTCATCGCGGCGCTGATATTCGCCGTCGAGGCGACGTATCCCCCGGTCGCCCGGCTCATCTCCAGGAAGGGCGCGAAGATGTCCTCCGACTGCTCCTGCATGGTCACCCCCGGCACTTTGGTCGCGGGGCGCGTCATGAAAAGAAAATGGATAGCCGCCCCGGAATCCGAGAAGGCTCTGTTGATGGGCCCGGCGTCGAGCGGCGTCTCTCTGCGGAAAAATTCAAAGATGCTCGTGACCGTTTGGACGATGTCCGGGCGGTCGTTGAAGACGCTCATGTAGGTGGCGAGGACGAGCGTGTCCAGCTTGGGGATGAACTCCCGCTGGGTGAACAGGAAGACTTCCTTCCGGCCGGCGAGGCCGCGGAGGTGGTCGGCCAGGCCGGCGACCTGCGCCTGGTCCACCTGCCTCAGGTTCTCGAGCCGGCTCAGGCAGGCCGCGTACATCTGGAGCTGCTCTTCGACGGACGTGCTGACGTCGTAAACCGAGCCCGACGATCCGAAGGGGTCGCCCGCCATCGGCGATTGCGAGTTGGTGCTGATCAGCCCGACGGCCCCGACCATGGTCAGGGCCAGGGCTTTCATGTCCTCCAGGACGTCCCGGTATTCCGTGCTCCCGATCAGGATGTCGCGCCGCAGGATGCCCAGGAGCTGTTCGAACACCCTGGCTCGGCCCGCGTCGCTGAACATCTCGCTCTTCATCCGGTAGGTTTTCATCGGCGTGACGATGACGAGCTCGTCGCCGGGGAGGAGGACCTCGTCGACGAAGTAGTTGAGCGCCTCCCGGATCTTGGGATCATATTCGGTCATCTCGAAGAACAGGTAGAAATGCCGGTTCGTGTCGGGCAGAAACGGCTTCGTCTCCTCGCGGCGCTCGATGACCGTCTTCCTGACGACGTAGACCGCCTCGAGGGACTGGAGCTTGCCGTCCTCGTAGACCTCGAAATCGGCGATCGTCAGGTTGTCGATGAACGTGTCCCCCTTGAAGACGCGGACGGGGATCTCGATGTTGATGGTCGTCGTTTCGTGCCGGAGGACCTGGGCCGGGAGAGAGGCGGAGAAACTCGACGCCAGGACCAAAAGGAAAACACGCGCCGTCTTTTTATTCATGGATATCATCCTACATTATATCACGCCCGGCAACGGACACCTCCCGGCTGTCGGGCGCGGCGGTCGGCTCAGCCGCGATGGCGCTCGGCGCATTCCGACGCCGCGCCCTTGAGGATCTCGATCCCGTGGGGGAGGGCGGGAAGGATCGCCGCGAGGCTCTCGCGCACGGCTTTCTCGCTCCCCGGGAGGTTGACGATGAGCGTCGCCTTGCGGATCCCGGCGGCGGCCCGGCTGAGCATGGCCGCCGGCGTTCTCTCCGAGCCGGCCCGGCG
>MEYF01000131.1:12464-13344 GCA_001775755.1 Candidatus Aminicenantes bacterium RBG_19FT_COMBO_65_30
CCTCGGGGGTCCGGTCGCGGGGGCTGAAGCCCGTCCCGCCCGTCGTCAGGATGAGGTCGAGGCCCTCGTCCGACCAGTCGATGAGCGCGGCCCGGATCTCGTCCGGCTCGTCGGGAACGGTCTTGGCCCGGACGATCTCCCCGCCCGCGGCCTCGATCATCTCGCGGACGGCCGGGCCGCTCCTGTCCTCGCGCTCGCCCCTCGCCCCCTTGTCGCTCACGGTGAGAATCCCGACTTTCATCGTCACCCTCCGATCCTAAACATGTCGCTCGAGAGGCTCTCGAGATCGCCGCGCTCCCAGGTCTTCTTCGTTTCGAAAGCCGACTCGAGACCGGCTTCGATCTCCGCGGGGCCGGCCTTGGCCTCGCGCAGGGCTTTCCTGAGATCGATCCCGCCGCGGTCGAAGAGGCAAACTTTCAGCCGGCCGTCCGGGCCGAGCCGCAACCGCTCGCAGCCCCGGCAGAAAGGGTCGGAAACGGGCGTGATAAACCCCAGCCGCGTTTTCCCCTGAAGAAGGTACATGTCCGCGACCCCGCCGGAGTCGGGAAGGTGCTCCAGAGGTCCGAACACCTCGGCGACACGGGCCCTGACCTCCTCGCCCTTGACGAAGAGCGCCGGCCGCCAGCTGCCGAGCTCCTTGCATTCGGGGCTGAGCCCGCTCGTCGGCATGAGCTCGATGAACCGGACCTCGACCTGCTCCTTCTCGGCGAAACGGACGAAGTCGGCGATCTCGTCGTCGTTGACGCCGCGGATGACGACGATGTTGACCTTGACCGGGGCGAGTCCGGCCGCCCGGGCGGCGTCGAGCCCGGCGAAGATTCGGTCGAAGCCCGTCCGACGGGTGATCGTCTCGAAGCGGTCCCGGCGGAGCGTGTCCAGG
>MEYF01000131.1:13425-14954 GCA_001775755.1 Candidatus Aminicenantes bacterium RBG_19FT_COMBO_65_30
AGGTCGTCGGGCCCGAGCCCGGCGAGCAGTCGGACGAGAGCGACGATCCCCCGCCGGGCCAGCGGCTCGCCGCCCGTCAAACGGAACCGCCGGACGCCCAGGGCCATGGCCGCGCGGGCGATCGTCGCGATCTCCTCGTAGGTCAGCATGTCCGCCATCGGCACCAGGGGCACTCCCGATTCGGGCATGCAGTAGATGCAGCGCAGGTCGCAGCGGTCCGTGACCGAGATGCGCAGGACCTTACCGTTTCTCAACGGCGTCTCCGGGGCGGACGGTGCCGCCGCTGAGGACCTCGCAGAAGATCCCGCGGACGGGCATGATGCAGTCGCCGATGAGATGGAAGACGGCGCACTTGGTGTGGCATTCCTTGCCGATCTGGCTGACCCGGAGCCGGATCGCGCTCCCGACGACGAGCTCGTCGCCGACCGCGAGCCGGTCGAGGTCGATGCCGCGGGTGGTCAGGTTTTCGGCGTAAGCCCCGGGCCCGAGGGGGACCGCGGACGGAGCGCCGAGCCGGGACCGCTCGGTCTCGATGTCCTCGATCATCAGCAGCGAGACCTGCCGGTGAGCGAAGCCCTTGTGGGCGTCGCCCTCGATCCCCAGCCCGGCGGCAAGCTCGACGGACGCGACCGGGACCTTGGCCTGGCCCTTTTTGGGACTCGTGTTGACGGAGACGATCGTGCCCGCCTCCGGGGCGGCCGCGGTCATGAACGTCTCCGGAAGACCCCGCTTTTCCCGCCGCGCTTGAAGTCGAGGCGCAGGCGGACGATCTCGGCGCCCCTCTCCACGGCCTTGACCATGTCGTAGACCGTCAGGGCGGCGACGGCCGCGCCGGTCAGGGCCTCCATCTCCGCGCCGGTCTTGGCCTCGGCGGCGACGCGGCAGCGGACCTTGATCCCGGTTTTAAAGATCTCCAGGTCGACGGCGACGTTCTCGAGGGGGATGGGATGGGCGAGGGGGATGAGCTCGTGGGCCTTCTTGGCCGCTTGGATCCCGGCCAGGCGGGCCGTGTTCAGGACGTCGCCCTTGGCGATCCTGTTCGCCCGGACGAGGCGAAGCGTTGCCGCGCCGAGCTTGATGAACGAAGAGGCCGCCGCCTCGCGCCGGGTCACGGCCTTGGCCCCGATGTCCACCATCCTGGCCTTTCCTTCGCCGTCGACGTGGCTGAGCTTGGCCATGGGCTATCGTCCGTCCATGAAGATGACCTCGACTTCCCGGCCCGCTTCGAGCCGCGAGACGTCGGCCGGGACGACGATGAGGACGCGGCTCCGGACCATGGACCTGAGGACGCCGCTCCTTTGATCGTCGTAGGGCGCGACCTTGAGGACGGGCCCCGCCGCCGTGAGGAGTCCGCGCAGGAACTGGGTCCGGCCCGGCTTGAGCACGATGTCCTCGGCGAGGACTGCCGTGCCGGTCGGGGGCCCCGGAACCTCCCGGCCGAGCATGCGCTCGATGGCCGGCCGGACAAAGAGGAGGAATGTGACCATGGCGCTCGTCGGGTTCCCCGGCAGGCCGAAAACGAGCTGGCG
>MEYF01000131.1:14978-26292 GCA_001775755.1 Candidatus Aminicenantes bacterium RBG_19FT_COMBO_65_30
TTTTCCCGGCTTGATCCGGACCTGCCAGAAGACCGGCCGGACCCCGGACGCCCGGAGCTCCTCCTTGACCAGATCATAGTCGCCGACGGAGACGCCGCCGGAGAGGACGAGGATGTCGGCGCCCTTGGCCCGGGCGAGTTTCGCGGCGAGCGAGGAATTCCGGTCGCGGGCGATGCCCAGGTATCTCGCCGCGGCGCCCGCCCGGACGGCCATGGCCGTGAGGGCGGGGCCGTTGGAGTTCCGGATCTGGCCGGGGCGCTTTTTCTCGCCGGGCTCGACGATCTCGTCGCCCGTGGCGATGACGGCCAGCTTCGGGCGCCGGGTGACCGGAACGCGGACGAGGCCGGCCGCGGCCAGCATGCCCGTCTCGGCCGGACCGATGGCGGCGCCCCGCTCGAGAGCGATCTCGCCCTTCTTGAGGTCCTCGCCGGCCAGTCCGATGTTGTCGCCCGGCCGGACCTTGCGCCGGACCTTGACGCCGCGGCCGGACTCCTCCGTATCCTCGACCATGACCACGGCATCGGCGCCCCTGGGCAGGGGCGCGCCGGTCATGATGCGGACGGCTTGGCCCGGACCGACGGATGTTCGTGCATAGCGGCCCGCGGGCAGGTCCTCCATGACTTGGAGCTCGACGGCGCCGCCCGCCTCCGCCGCTGACTGTTGTGTATCTTCGGCCCTGACGGCGTAGCCGTCCATGGTCGCCTTGGTGAAGGGCGGGATGTCCTCACGGGCCTTTACGTCGCGGGCCAGGGTCCGGCCCAGCGCCCCGGCCAGGGAGACGGATTCGGCCGGAAGCGTCTTCGCGGCGGAGAGGACGAAAGCCCGGGCGTCTTCGTAGTCGATCATACGGATTTTCCGGTGTCCGGCGTCCGTTGTCCGATGACTTCGACGGACTCCGGCTCAAATCTTAGCAGAACCTCCCGGGAAAGAGAAATTCGCCCGGCCTCGAGTTGGCCGACGGGAACGGCGGTCCGGAAAACGAGGTCGCCGCTGACGCGGACGAGGGCCGTCGCCGCGTCCGTCGTCTCCATCCGGGTGACCCGGCCGCCGAAAACGTTTGGGCCGGGGGGAGGGGCCGCGCCCTCGCCCCCGGGGAAGATGCGGATGTCGGCGGGATCGATGACGCAGGTCACGTGCCCCCGCGTTTCGCCGGGGAAGACGATCCTGACGCCCGGCTTCGGCTCGATCCAGCTCGTCCGGCCATCGGTCGCCGCCGTGCCGCTGAAGCAGTTCTCGTGGCTGAACTCGACCCGCCGGCCCTCCGAGAGATAGAGGATGCTGTCGGCCAGGCGGGAGGCCTGGGAGAAGTTGTGCGTCGAAAAGACGACCGTCGTTCCCCACTCGCGCCCGACCTCGCGGAGGACCGCTTCCAGGCGCAGGCCGAGCCCGGCGTCGATGTTGGCCGTCGGCTCGTCGAGAAGGAGGACCCGGGGCTGAAGGGCCAGGGCTCGGGCGATGGCCACGCGCTGGGCCTGACCGGCGCTCAGTCCGGAGACGGACCGCTTCTCCCAGCCGTCGAGCTCGACGAGGGCCAGCGCGTCGCGGAGACGTGCCGCGCGTTCGGCCTCGGCGATCTTCCTGAGCTTGAGCCCGAACAGGACATTGTCGGCGACCGTCCCTTTGAACAAGTAGGGATGGTGGGTCAGGAGGACCGCGTCCCGGCGGGCCGGGACGGCGCCGTCACCGCCCGCCCAGGGGTCGCCGCTCAGAAATTCCAGCCGTCCCCGGCTCGGCCGGGCGAGAAAGGCGAGGAGCACGAGCAGTGTCGTCTTGCCGGCGCCGTTGGGGCCGACGAGGGCCAGAACTTCGCCGGCGCGGACGCTCAGGGATTCGATCGCGAGCCGGAACGAGGACGCCGCCGCGCCGGGATAGGCGTAGCCGACGTCTTCGAGCCGATAGACGATGTCGCCCATGCTATTCCCTGTCGCGGCCCCGGAGCCCCGTTTGGACGAGGAGGTTGATGCCGAGCGTGATGACGAGGAGGATGGCCCCGAGGGCGACGCCGTTCCGGAATTCGCCCTTGGCCGTTTCGAGGGCGATCGAGGTCGTGATGTTCCGGGTGACGTTCCGGATGTTGCCGCCGAGCATCATGGCGATCCCGACTTCGGAGATGGCCCGGGCGAACCCGGCCAGCACGGCGACGAGAAGGGGGAATCGGGCCTCGCGGAGGACGATCCACCCGGCTTGGCGCCGGCTCGCGCCCAGGGTCAGGGCGGTTTGGCGGGCTCGCCTGTCGACTTGGCGGAGGGCCGTGTAGGAAAATCCGACGATGAGCGGCAGGATGAGGAAGACCTGGCCGACGGTCATGGCTGCCTGGCTGTAGAGGAGCCCGAGCCCGCCGAGGGGCCCGCTCCGGCTGAGAAGCGAGTAGAAGAGGAGTCCGATGACCACGGTCGGCGCGGCCATCCAGGTCTGATTGATGAGCAGGACGAGCTTTTTGCCGCGGAAGTCGCGCCCGGCGAGGAAGAGCGCGGCGGGAACGGCGATGGCACTGGCGACAAGGGCGGCGAGTCCGCTCGTCTTGAGCGAGACCCAGACGGCCAGGGCGAGCTCGCGGAAGATCATTTGACGAGGTCCACGCCGGGGCGCGCGGCGAGCGGCTCGAAGAGCGGCCGGCCGCTCTTGCCCTTGAATTCCCCGATGAGCTTCTGGCCGCGCGGCGAAGTGAGGAAAGCGATGAACGTCATGGCTTCGGTGTAACGTGCCGTGGGAATACGGGCCGGGTCGACGGCGATGACGGCGTAGATATTCTCGAGCTCGGGCGCGCCCTCGAAGACGGGCTTGAGGCCGGAGAGCCCCGGCAGACCGTGGTAGGTCGCCGTGTCAGTCAGTGTATAGCCGCGCCTCTCGGCGGCGACGCGCAGGGTTTCGGCCATGCCCTGTCCCGTCTCGAGGTAAGCGGCTTCCGGCCTTCCTCCGGCGAGGGCCCAGAGGTCAAGCTCGCGGATGTGCGTGCCGGACTTGTCGCCGCGGCTGACGAACGGGGCCCGGCTTGATTTAATCCGGCCAAGGGCCTCGGCGGCCGACGCGGCGCCGGAGACGCCGGCGGGGTCGTCCGCGGGCCCGACGATCATGAAATAATTCCTGGCGATGACCCTGCGGTTGACGCCGAAGCCGTCGCGGAGGAACTCGTCCTCGAGCTTCTTGGCGTGGGCGATGACGGCATCGGCGTTCCCGTCCCGGGCCTGTTTCAAGGCCGCGCCCGTCCCGACGGCGATCCACTTCAGCGTGATGCCCGTGTCCTTCTTGAACTCGTCGGCCAGGACGTCGAGGAGGCCCGTGGCGTCGACGCTCGTCGTCGTGGCCAACATGAGTGTCCGCTCGGCGGCCGCGCCGGGGCCAAGGACGGCGACGGCGAGCATCAGGGCGGGGATGGCGCTTGAAAGACGCGACGGACCGCGCACGGTGTCTCCTTTTCAAACACGGAAGGAGGAGCCGTTTCCCGCTCCTCCCTGTCGGTCGGAGCGCCTGGCCTCGCCGGCTGTAGCGCCTCCGACTCGGAGCACCGTCTTAGATACCACATCGGGCCCGGGCTGTAAAGGTCGAAGTCGTGCCCAGGGCCCACATCGCCGCAAAGAGAGGGCATTGACTTATGTGGGCCGGTAAAACGAATCGATGACGGAACGCCACTGCTCTTCGGTCCTGACGCTGACCAGCGCGTTCCGGAGGTCGGTCCGGCGGGGATGCATCTTGGCGTATTGGAGGCTGAAATGGCGGAGGATCTTGAGGCCGCGCCTCGGGTCGTAGGCCTCGCAGGCGAGGCGGTAATGGCGGTAGATCACGTCCCGCTGTTCGTCGAGGCCCGGCTTGCGGGGCGGCCGTCCCGCGGCCAGGTCGCGAGCCTGGCCGAAGAACCAGGGATTGCCGATGGCGCCGCGGGCGGCCAGGACGCCGTCGACGCCCGTCTCGTCGAGCATCCGCAGAGCGTCGGCGGGAGACATGACGTCGCCCGAGCCGAGGATCGTCCGGTCCGGGAACTCGCGCTTCAAGGCGGTGAGGAATCCCCAGTCGGCCCGGCCGGTGTACTTCTGTTCGACGCTCCGGGCGTGGACCGCGAGCGCCGCAACGCCCGTATCGAGGGCGCCGCGGGCAATCGTCCAGAAGTCCTCGTGGGTCTGGTCGGCGGTCCGGAACGATCGCCTTAGCTTAACCGTCACCGGCCGGCCGGGGACGGCGTCGATGACATCCCGAACGATGGCCAGGGCCCGATCGGGGTCGTTCATCAGGGCGCCGCCGCGCTTGTGGGAAACGACTTTCCTCACGGGGCAGGCGAAGTTGAGGTCGACGACGTCGAAGCCCATGGCGTCGAGGGAGCGAGCCGCCTCGGCCATGACCTCGGGCTCGGTGCCCATGAGCTGTCCGGCCACGGGATGGTCGGCCGGGTCGAGCCGGATGAGCCGCTTGCGCAGTTTTCCTTCGAGGAGGACCTGGCGGTCGAGCATGGCTTCCGTGACGCAGTAGGGGGAGCCGAGCGAGCGGCAGATCAGACGATAGGGGAGATCGCTGTATCCGGCCAGGGCCCCGAGTCCGACCGGAAAATCAATGGAAACGCCGCCGATCCGAAGGGGCTTCAATTCATTTGTCACGGAAACCAGTATAGCGGTTCGCCATCCGGCGCGACAAGCGGAATCAAGAAGGGGTCAAACCTTAAATCTTATACTTTTTTTAGCGTTCACAGTTTCCGGGTTGAATAAGTATAAGATTTAAGGTTTGACCCCTTCTTGGGAGCCGAGGCGGACGAGGGTCCGCAGGAGCAGGTTGGCGCCTTTTTCCAGGTCGTCCCAAACGACCCGTTCCCCGGGCGCGTGGCTGACGCCGTCGGGCGAGGGGATGAAGATCAGGCCCGCGTCGCAAGCGCCGGCGAGGATCTGGGCGTCGTGGCCGGCGCCGCTCGTCATCCTCATCGAGGGATAGCCGAGCACGCGGCATTCCTCTTCCATCAGACTGACCAATCGCGGAGCGACGGTGACCGGCGCCGTCTTGTCGACGACGCGGGACACGAACCGAAGCCCCCGCGTCGAGGCGATGTCCTCGGCCAAGGCGAAAACCTCCTTCTCGATCGCGGCCAGGGCCTCGGGCGAGGCGCTGCGGAACTCCAGTGTGAAATCGGCCCGGCCCGGAATGACGCTGAAGGAGCCGGGATGGAGGGCGGCCTTGCCGACGGTCAGCATGCTTCCGTAGTGCCTCGTGGCCACATGCTGCGTCGCCTTGAGGGCGAGATCGGCCAGCCCGAGGAAAGCGTCGTGGCGGAGCTCGAGGGGCGTCGTCCCGGCGTGCCCCGACTCGCCGACGAAAGCGCACTGCCGGTAGTGCTTGCCGGCGATCCTCTCGACGATGCCGATGGGCAGGCCCTCGTCTTCGAGGACGGGTCCCTGTTCGATGTGGAGCTCGACGTAAGCCTCGAGCCCGGGCCTATCCTTGTGAGCGGCGAGGATGCCGCCGGCCGTGAATTCCGTCCTCTTCAGGACGTCGCGGAAGGGCAGGCCGAAGGACGTCTTGCCGTTCCGGATCTCGTTCTCGTCGAGAAGCCCCATGAAGGCGCGACTGCCCAGAAAGTCGCCGACGAGGTTGCCCTCTTCGTCGGTGAATGAAGCGACCTCGAGCGGCTTGGAAAGCGGGACCTTTTCCTCGATGATCCGCCGCGCGGCTTCAAGCGCCGCCACGACGCCCGCCGCGCCGTCGAACATGCCTCCGTTCGGGACGGTGTCGATGTGGGAGCCGGCCATCACCGTTTTCCCCCCGCACTCGACCCGGCCGAACTGGTTGCCCGCTCCGTCCTGGCGATAGCAGAGGCCGGCCTCCTCGATCTTTCTCTTGAGCCACGCCCGGGCTTCGAAGTCGGCCGGACTGAACGATGGCCGGCTGACGCCGCCGTGCTCGTCCCGGCCGATCCGGCCGAGCTCCTCGAGGTCCTTCCTGAGCCTTTCGCCGTTGATCCATATGTCCATATCAACCTCTATCGGGGGACACAATACTGTGGCCAGGTTCTTCTTCAGATATTTCTCAGAAGTGCGACTCCGAGCCACTCCGTCGCGCTTCTGATGGTCGCTCCTAAGAATCCGCTCCCCGTAGCAGGGCGAGCATGTCCATGACCGCCCGCTCGATGCCGACGACGGCCGCCCGGGCAACGATGGAAAAGCCGATGCTGAGCTCGGTGATCTCGGGGATGGCGACGATCGGGCCGACGTTCCTGTAATCGAGGCCGTGACCGCCGTGGACCTCGAGCCCGAGCTTGCGCCCGAACGCGGCGGCCTTGCGGACGGCCTCGAGCGCTTTCTCCCGGGCCCGCCCTTCCTTACCGTCCGCGTATTTGCCCGTGTTGATCTCGATGAGGTCGACGCCGACGTCGCGCGCCGCCGCGATCTCGTCGAGGCTCGTATCGATGAAGATGCTCGTCCGGATGCCCGCCCTCTTGAGGGCCTTGATGTGGGACCCGAGGGCCTTCTTGTTTGCCGCCACCTTCAATCCCCCCTCCGTCGTCAGCTCCTCGGGGCGCTCGGGGACGAGCGAGACGACGTCGGGCCCGATCTCGAGCGCGATCCTCTTCATCTCCTCCGTCGCGGCCATCTCCACGTTGAGCTTGGTCTTGACGGCGTCCCGCAAAAGACGGAGGTCCCGTTCCTTGATGTGCCGCCTATCGCCGCGGATGTGACAGACGATGCCGTGGGCGCCGGCCTGCTCGGCGAGCAGGGCGACGAGCGCCGGCTCGGGCTCCGTCGCCTTCCGGGCCTCCCGGAGGGTCGCGAAGTGATCGATGTTGACGGCGAGTCTCATGTCATTTCTCCCCGAGGTGTTTCCGGACCGCGTCGGCGACCAACTTGGCGCAGGAATCGACGGCCGCCCGGTCGCGCGCTTCGACCATGATCCGGGCCAGGGGCTCCGTCCCCGAATAGCGGAGGTCGATGCGGCCGTCGCGGCCGAGATGGGCCCGGACGACCTCCGCCGCCGCCGTGATCTCCGGGAATTCGGCGAAATCCGGCTTCCGACTGACCCGGACGTTGACGAGCGTCTGGGGGAACTCGACCAGGCCCTCGACGAGCGAGGCCAGCGTCCCCCCCCGCTCGGCCATGACCTCGAGCATCCGCAGGGAGGTCAGGATGCCGTCTCCCGTCGGGAAGTCGTCGAGGAAGATCGTGTGGCCCGATTGCTCCCCGCCTAGATTCGCCCCCCGGGCGACCATCTCTTCATGGACGTACTTGTCGCCGACCTTCGTCCGGAAGAGCCCGAGGCCGCGCTCTTCGAGGGCCCGTTCGAGACCCATGTTGCTCATGGTCGTGGCCACGACCTCGTTCGTCAGGAGCCGGCCGGCCTCCTTCATGTGAAGGGCCTGGACGAAAAGCGTGTGGTCACCGCTGAGGAGGCGGCCGTCCCCGTCCACCCACAGGGCGCGGTCGGCGTCCCCGTCGTAGGCGATCCCGATCGACGCGGCCGTCTCCCGGACCCGCGCGGCCAGGCTCTCGGGATGGAGCGAACCGCAAGCGGCGTTAATGTTTTTGCCGTCCGGCGCGGCGTGGAGCGCCTCGACTTCGAAGCCGAGCCCGCGGAGGATGCGCGGCGCGAGGTCGGAGCTGGCGCCGTTGGCACAGTCGACGACGATCTTAACGCCCTGCGGCGTTTTGGCCGGCCGGACGCGGCCCTTCAGATAATCCACGTAGTCGCCGGCGAGGCCGGGATTGACCTCGACGTCGGTCTCGTGGCCGGGGAGGCGTCCGCGGCCTTCGAGGACGGCGGCCTCGAGCTCGAGCTCCCACTCGTCCGGGATCTTGATGCCGAGCGGCGAGAAGACCTTGATGCCATTGTCCTGGAAGGGATTGTGGGAAGCGGAGATGACCGCCCCGGCCGAAAAACCGTGCGTTTTCGTCAGATAAGATACGGCCGAGGTCGGGATGACGCCCGCGGAGATGGCCTCGCCGCCGGCGGCGCGCACGCCGCGGGCCAGGGCCCGTTCCATCCACGGGCCGGACTCGCGGGTGTCGCGGCCGATGAGGAGCTTCGCCCCGAGCCCCTTTCTCTCCAGGAGACCGACGAGGGCCTGGCCGAGACGCGAGATCGTCGGCGGGTCGAGCGGGAACGTCCCGGCGACCGCCCTCACGCCGTCCGTTCCGAAGAGTTTCTTCACTTTTTTTTCCTGGCCGCCGCGGTCTCGGCCGCGCCTTTGTCCGGCTCGACGAGGACCGTGACCCGGGCGCGCGTCTGGGGCGAGACGAGCCGGAGCTCCGGCCTGGGAAGAATGATGTCGGCCTCGAAGACGGTCGATTCGGCCAGGCCCGAGACGTCGACCGGAGCCGTCGTCGCCGCCTCTTTGATCCGGACGCGGCTTTCCGGCCCCCGGACGAGGACGCTCGACGGTTCGATCTCGGTCCGGGCGATGCGGAAGCCCGGGGCCGTCTTGCCGCGGAGCGTCGGATGGACGTCGAGCGTCGCCTCGGCCGTCAGTTCCAGCTTGATGGTGACCTTGCCGGGCGAGATCTTGACGACCTCGGCGCCAGGGGGGACGGCGATCATCGAAGTGTTGAGCGGGTATTCCTGCTGGAGGACGGTGGCATGGTCGAGGTCGATCCTGGCGACGAGGCCCGACGGTCCGATCTCGTCGAGGAGGCGGTTGGGCGCCCGGAGCGTGATGTCGATCGTCGCGACCTGCCGCTCGACGATCTCCAGCCCGGCCGGGATGTTGCGCGTCTCGAGCGGGATGGTCAGGGATTTCTCGGAGAACATCTTCTCGGCCGGGACGAGGAGGAGCCAGAGGCCGAGCGCCAGGACGAGCGAGATGAGCTTCAGCTCCCACTCCCGGACGAGCCAGCGCTTGAGATAGTGTCTCATTGGTCTTTCAGGTAGCCGAGCAGGCGTTTTTCCATGGCGTCCTTGTCGTCGTACCGTTCGAGCTGGCCCTTGATGGCCAGGGAGACGGTCCCGGTCTCTTCGGAGATGACGATGACCGCCGCGTCCGTCTCTTCCGAAAGGCCGATGGCGGCCAGGTGCCGCGTCCTCGTCTGGAACGGGCTTTTCAGCCGGTGCGCGGCCGGCAGCGGGAGGAGGCAGGCCGCCGCGACGATCGTGTCGCCCTTGATGATGACGGCGCCGTCGTGGAGGGGCGAGTGGGGGAAGAAGATCGAGACCAGCAGGTTCTTGGAGAGGATGGCGTCGACCTCGGCCCCGCGGTCGGCGTACGTGGAGAGAGAGATCTCCTTCTCGATAGCGATCAAGGCGCCGATCTTCTTCTGGGAGAGGTAGTCGATGGCCTGGAAGAGGTCGTCGATCTTCTCCTGGAAGGAGCGGAGGGTGAAGGGCTTGCGGAACGTCCGCGAGCCGATCTCGGTCAGGAACCTCCGGATCTCGGCCTGGAAGAGGACGATGACGGCGATGATCACGTAGTTGATGAAGGACCGGATGATCCGGTTCGAGACGCCGAGGCGTCCCCAGACCGTCAGGAGGTAGAGGGCGCCGATGAGAGCCAGCCCCGCGGCGGCCTGGTAGGCCTTGGTGTCCTTGATGAGCAGGATGATGTAATAGATGATGAAGGCGACGAGGAGGATGTCGAGGACGTCGAGGACCGTGATATGGCGGATGATCGTCCAGGCCTCAGAGAACATCGCCGCCCTTCCCGTCGATGGCGTTGCCGTCCGGATCGCCGGCCGCGGCGGCCCCGGCGCCGAGGCCCAGGATCGCTTCGGCCGCGCGGACGGCCCTGGCCACAGGCCCGACGTCGTGGACCCGCAGGATGTGGGCGCCGCGCTCGACCGAGAGGACCGCCGCCGCGATCGTCCCCTCGAGCCTCTCGCCGGCGGGCAGGTCGAGGATCCGGCCGAGGAACGCCTTCCGCGAGAAGCCCAGGAGGAGCGGCCGGCCGAGCTCGTGGAAAACCTCCTGGCGGCGCAGGAGTTCGAGGTTGTCCTCGAAGCTCTTGCCGAAACCGATGCCCGGGTCGACGATGATGCGCTCCCGGGGGATCCCGGCGGCCTCGGCCACGCGGACCCTCTCGGCGAGGAAGGCGCCGATCTCGCCGAGGAGGTCGTCGTAGCGCGGCGACTTCTGCATGGTCAGGGGCGTGCCCTGCATGTGCATCAAGATGACGCCCGCCCCGGACCGGGCCACCTCTCCGGGCATGGCCGGGTCGAAGCGGAAGGCGCTCGTGTCGTTGACGATGTCGGCCCCGGCGTCGAAGGCGGCCCGGGCGACGGCCGCTTTGGTCGTGTCGACGGAGAGAAGGACGGCGGTCCGTTCCCGCAGGGCTTCGATGACGGGCACGACCCGCCGCAGCTCCTCGGCCGCGGGCACGGGGAGGGAGCCGGGGCGCGTGCTCTCCCCGCCGACGTCGAGGATGTCCGCGCCTTCGGCGGCGAGCTCGAGGCCGCGGGCGACCGCCTTTTCGGCGTCGAAGTACCGCCCGCCGTCGGAGAACGAGTCGGGCGTGACGTTGACGACGCCCATGAGCCACGTCCGCGGGCCGAGAAGGAAACGACGCCCCCGGATGTCCAGGACGCGCGTTTCTCTCTCCATGGCTCTCATACCTGTTCGGGTTCCTTGTTCTCGGTTTTCTGTGCCGGGACCGCCGCCGGCTTCGTCTTGCCGTCGACGATGGCGTTGATCTCGTCGGACGTCAGCACTTCCTTTTCGAGCAGGAGCTCGGCGATCTTGACCAGCTTGTCCCTGTTGTTTTCGATGAGCTCCTGGGTCCGGGCATAGTTCCGTTGGACGATCTTCTTGACCTCGTCGTCGATGCGCTCGGATGTCCTCTCGCTATAGTTCTTGTTCACGGCCAGGTCCCGGCCGAGGAAGATGAGGTCGTCCCTCTCGCCGAAGGTCAGCGGGCCGAGGTCCGACATGCCCCACAGGCAGACCATCTTCCGGGCGATCTCCGTCGACTTCTCGAAATCGTTGGCCGCGCCGGTCGTCGTCTTCCCCAGGAAAAGGATCTCGGCGACCCGTCCGGCCATGAGCACGGACAGCTGGGCCTCGAGATAATCCTTCGTGTATGTGTAGCGGTCGTCGAGGGGGAGCTGCTGGGTCAGGCCCATGGCCAGGCCGCGCGGGATGATGCTGACCTTGTGGATGGGATCGGCCTCGGGGATAAGGGTGGCCATGAGGGCGTGGCCGGCCTCGTGGTAAGCCGTGTTCTTCTTTTCCTCGTCGCTGATGATCATGCTCTTGCGCTCGACGCCCATGAGGACCTTGTCCTTGGCGAATTCCAGGTTCTTCATGGTGACCTTATCCTGTCCGTTCCGGGCCCCGAGCAGGGCCGCCTCGTTGACCAGGTTGGCCAGGTCGGCGCCGCAGAAGCCGGGCGTCGAGCGGGCCAGGACCTTGAGGTCGACGT
>MEYF01000131.1:26390-28038 GCA_001775755.1 Candidatus Aminicenantes bacterium RBG_19FT_COMBO_65_30
TCGGGGCGGTTCGTCGCGGCGATGAGGATGACGCCCTCGTTCGAGTCGAAGCCGTCCATCTCGACGAGGAGCTGGTTGAGCGTCTGCTCGCGCTCGTCGTGGCCGCCGCCGAGGCCGGCGCCGCGCTGGCGGCCGACGGCGTCGATCTCGTCGATGAAGATGAGGCAGGGGGCGTGCTTCTTGCCCTGGTCGAAGAGGTCGCGGACGCGCGAGGCGCCGACGCCGACGAACATCTCGACGAAGTCCGAGCCGCTGATCGAGAAGAAGGGCACGTCGGCCTCGCCGGCCACGGCCCGGGCGAGCAGGGTCTTGCCGGTGCCGGGCGCGCCGACGAGCAGGACGCCCTTGGGGATGCGGCCGCCGAGGCGCTGGAACTTGCGCGGCTCCTTGAGGA
Organism: Candidatus Aminicenantes bacterium RBG_19FT_COMBO_65_30; assembly: GCA_001775755.1. Classification (GTDB taxonomy): domain Bacteria; phylum Acidobacteriota; class Aminicenantia; order Aminicenantales; family Saccharicenantaceae; genus RBG-16-66-30. The sequence continues at coordinate 26,785 of MEYF01000131.1, forward strand.
ACTCGATGATCTCGCCGAGCTCCTCCTCGGCCTCCTCGACGCCGGCGACGTCCTTGAACGTCACCTTCTTCTGCTGGGCGGAGAAGAGCTTGGCCCGGCTCTTGCCGAAGGACATGGCCTTGTTGCCGCCGGCCTGCATCTGGCGCATGAAGAAGATCCAGAAGAAGACCATGAGGAGGATGGGGAACCAGCTGATGAGAAGGGCGAAGATCGGGCTCCGGGAGGTGTCCTTGACGACGATGTTGACGCCGTTGTCCCGGAGGATCTTGATCAGATCGGCGTAGCCCGCGGGCAGGACGGTCCGGAACGTCTGGCCGTCGGTGAACTTGCCGCGGATCTGGTTGTCCTGGATCGTGACCTCCTCGACCTTGCGGGCCTCGACCTCGGTCATGAACTGGGAGAAGGTGATGTCCTTCTTGGCCAGGGTCGGGGACTGGACGAAGCTCCAGAGGATGATGATGAGGATCCCGGCGGCGATCCAGAAGAAGAGATTTCTCATCGGTTTATTCTTAGTCTTAGGCATAATTCTCCATCCTTCTTGAAAGGCCATTTTATCACGATTCCGGCGATTTCGGTAGGGGAATCGATGGGGACATGTACCGGGTACGTGTCCCCGTCCTTAGCGGAGGCGATGGCTCGAAAAGGGGACATGTACCGGGTACGTGTCCCCAGCTTGAAGTCTTGACCCCTCTGGGGGTATGCTTGATGTGTAATGAGCGGGTGGTCATCGGGAACGCGGGGGCAGCGCTTTGTCCCGGCCCTTCTGGGAATGTGCCTCGCCCTCGCCGCGTCCGCGTCTCTTTCTGCCCAAGAGACTCTGTTCCAGGTCCGCGCCTTCTTGGCACATGAGGCCGGCGAAAGCCCCGGCGAACGCGCGATCACATTGTATCGTTCAATCGCTGAGCCGCGCCTGGACGCGCTCAAAGCCATGGTCAATGGGACCGAGAGCGACCTTCGGGCCGCCGCGGCTACGGCGGCCACAGTGCTCCGCGACCTGGAGTCCCTGGAATTCCTCTTTTCTTTCGTCTGCTTCTGGGACGGCCGAAGCGGGACCGTGGGCGATTTCGCGATCCAGCCGCCAAGGGCATTTCGCTTCGAACTCGAGCCGAGCTGGAATCCCGGCGGCGGCTTGGATTTTCGCCTGGCGGCCTACGTCAAGGAGATCCCCGATTGGCCGCCGCGAAACAAGAAGGAAGAGAAAGCCGCGCGAATAGCCCTGTTTGCCGCCATTCATCCTGGTTTCTTCAAAGAGAG
>MEYF01000131.1:28049-31750 GCA_001775755.1 Candidatus Aminicenantes bacterium RBG_19FT_COMBO_65_30
CGCTGCTCGTCGAGGAGCCCGGCCTTCTCTTTATTCCTTATCACGAAGAGACTCTCGTCCTCTTCTTGATGCCGGCCGCCCGCCCCCAGCCGGTAGTCCAGGCGCTTCCCGTTTATCCCGACGATCTCATCCGTAAGGGGGTGGCCGGGCGCGGACGCTACCGCATCTCGATCGACAAGAAGGGCGCCGTGCAAAAGGTCGAAGTCAAGGCCTCCGTGCATCCGTTCCTCGATGCCGCCGCGGTGGAAGCTGTGAGAACTTGGGTCTTCGAGCCCGTGACTAAGGCTCTCGCCGCGGTGGGAGTGTCGTTTGATTGGACCATCGACTTCGACCCGTCCAGATGGCCCGGGGTAGCCCCGGTCGCGGCGTCCGGTTCATTGGAGGCGCCTTCACCCGAACTCGAGAAGCTCCTCGGTCTGGGCGCGGCTTATTGTGAGCGCCTTTCCGCGGCAGCTCTCGATTTCGTCTGCCGGGAACTGATCCGGTCCCAGGACTATGCGCTCAATCTGCCGAAGCGATCGGCGCCGAACGAAATGAGATACACCCAGAAAAAGACGGATTCCGGGGAGATCATAGGCATAGCCACTCGACCCGCCGCTCTATCCCGGGATCCGTTCAAGACGAAGAAGCTCCGGCTGAGCTCGGATTATCAATTGATCCGGAAGCAGGGCCGGATTGAAGAGCGCCGGAGGCTCCTCGAGTCGAACGATAAGACAGCGCACAAGGGCGCGCCGCCCCCGGACGAGAAACGGTACGCGGCCCTCAGGCCTCTTTTCGTCCCGATCGATATCCTCGCAGGCGAAAAGCAGGGTTTCTATCGGTTCCGCCTGATCGGCCGCGAGAAGGCCCTCGGCCGGATGACGGCCGTCATCGAGGCCGTCGCCAAGCCGGGGGCTCCTGTTCGGATCACGACGGCCAGGATCTGGATCGATCCGGAAACCTCACAGGTCGTTCGCTGCGAAACGCAGGGATTGCCGATCGAAGGCTACGAATTCCTATTCGATGAGGCAGCGCTCGTCGGCGTCAATCCCGTTGGCTCGCTGGCGATCAGTTACGAGGCCGAGAAGAACGGCATCGTCTTTCCGAGCCGGACAAAGCTCCTCATCGAGTATCCGGTCAACATCTGGGGCGTCGGCAAGCGGACCCGCATCGATACGGACATCCGTTATGACCAGTATCGGTTCTTCACGGTGGAGACGGAGAAGGCCATCATCCGAACACCTTCTTAGAATGGGGACACGTACGCGGTACGTGTCCCTATTTCTAGAGGGCTCCGATTCTCTTCAAGAAGCCTTCGTCTCCGAGGGGAGTTGCCCGGGCGGTGTGGTTCCTGAACATCTCGACTTCGGCGTCGATCATGCCTTCCTTCAAGTAGTCCGCCCATTCGTGACCGCTCATGTGGAGGGGGGATTGGGTCACTAGCGGATTCCACTCCCCGAGCACATGGGCCCTGGCGCTCGACCATCGATAGTCGATCGCATCCTGGACGATCTTCGCTCGGACGGGATTGAGCTCGTCGTACCGCACGGCCCTATAAAGATAAGGCATGTCCATCGGAAAGGACGTGAAGCGCCCTTGCCAGAGGAAGCCGCCCCAATCCTCCCTTTCGTTGATGATCTTCGTATAGGCTTTATGCGTTTCGCCGAACGCCACGGCGAGGCTGTCTCCCGTTTCCGGCACCGCGACATGGTGGACATGATTGTCCATGAGGCAATAGGCCCAGATTTTCAAGCCGGCCTTTTCGGCCCATTTCGATAGCAGGCGCAGATAGAGCGCCATGTCTTCATCCGAGAAGAAAACGCGCTGGCGGCGATTCCCGCGTTGGGTAATATGGTGGGGGACACCGGGGTAAACGATGCGGGCTGTTCGGGGCATTAGGTCCTCTTGTCGGGGACATGTACCCGGTACGTGTCCCCGTTTTCATTGCTAGAGACGCCTGACAACACCGCAATTTCTCACAAAGCCAAGAATGGGGACACGTACCAGGGGTACATGTCCCCATTCGGGAGCCCTTCCTTTCCGGCGCGGGCGGTGGTATAGAAAGGAGCATGAACCTCCACCCCCTCGACCTCGTCATCATCGCCGTCTACCTCGTCGCCGTGGCCATGATCGGCGTCGTGTTACGGAAGCGGGCGACGAAGAAGCTCGACTCGTTCTACCTCGCCGACCGCAACGTGCCCTGGTGGATGCTGGTCCTGTCGGGATGCTCGAGCTACATCGACATCGGCGGGACGATGTCCATGATCGGGCTCATCTTCTACCTCGGGCTCAAGTCGATGTGGGCGACGCATATCTTCTGGGGCTGGTTCATCATCTGCTTCTACATGGCCTTCCAGGCGAAATATATCCGGCGCTCGGGGGTCATGACCTTCGCCGAGTGGAACGAGACGCGCTTCGGAACGGGGCGGGACGCCGAGGCGGCCCGGCTGGCGGCGGCCATCTTCCTCCTCGTCCTGATGATCTGCAACCTGATGTTCATCAGCGTCGGCACGGGCAAGTTCGCCGAGGAGTTCCTGCCTCTGCCGCGCTGGGAGGCGACGCTCATCGTGCTCGCGGTCGTGGGCGTCTACGTGACCCTGGGCGGCTTCTTCGGCGTCATCCTGACCGATGTCTTCCAGACGCTCCTCATCGGCGTCGGGGCGGTCATCATGGCCGTCATGGTCTTCGCCAAGCCGGCGGCGATGACCTTCATCCAGAAGGACCCGGCCTGGTTCTCGCTCGCGCCGACCTGGACCTTATGGGGGGGCTTCGCGGCCGACACGCCGGCGGCCTACCAGCACTTCGGGCTTTTCGGCCCTCTCATGGCGGCGGGCTTCTTCTGGATGATCTTCCGGCTCCTCAGCGGCCCGAACGTCTGGGATTTCCAATTCTTCCTGACGACGCGCTCGCCGCGGGATGCCCAGCTCGCGGCCGGGATGTGGACGGTCGGCTACAACCTGCGCTGGGTCCTCGGCGTTTCCTTCATGGTCCTAGGGATCTTCTATCTCGGGACGCAGGCGGGATTCGACGCCGAGAAGATCATGCCCCTCGTCCTCCTGAAGATGCCGGTCGGGTTGAGGGGATTGTTCATGGCCGTTCTGCTCGCGGCGCTCATGTCGACGATCAGCGCCATGATCAACGTGACGAGCTCGGTCGTCATCAACGACTTCATCAAGCGCTACTTCGCCAAGGACATGACCCAGAAGAAGCTCGTCCGGCTCGGGCAGATCGCTTCGGTCGTCGCGGTCCTCATCGGCTTCGTCTTCTCGCTCTCCTTCACGAACATCGTCACGGCCTGGGAGACCATGGTCTTCGTAGTGGTCACGGTCATCCTCGTGCCGGCGACGCTGAGGTGGCACTATTGGCGGTTCGGGGCCAAGGCGTTCGTCTGGAGCATGGGGGTCTCGGCCGTGCTGATCTCGCTGCGCCTTATCTTCTTGAAGGGGCTCCACGCTTCGGCCTCGTTGGCCATCGACGTCGGGCTGGGCCTCGTGACGACGGTCGTCGCCGCGGTTTTGACGAAACCGGCCGACATGGAGATCCTGGTCAAGTTCTACGCCAAGGTCAGGCCGTTCGGATTCTGGGGGCCGGTCCGGCGCGAGTGCGTCAAGCGCGGTCTCGTGCCGGCGAAGGACAAGATGCCCAAGATCGACATGCTCAACGGCCTCGTCACCGCCGCCTTCCAGTTCTGCCTGGCCATCATGCCGTTCTATCTCTTCCTG
>MEYF01000131.1:31815-32042 GCA_001775755.1 Candidatus Aminicenantes bacterium RBG_19FT_COMBO_65_30
ACGAGATCTAATGGGGACCTCACGGAAAGGGGACATGTACCCCCGGTGTGTGTCCCCGGATCGTAGCCAGTGTCCAGAAGAAGGGGGACACGTACCTAAGGTACATGTCCCCAGTCTTATCCCGACCCTCCACCTGATCTGCAATGCCCATCTCGATCCGGTCTGGCAGTGGCGCTGGGATGAGGGCGCGTCCGAGGCCCTGGCGACCTTCCGCAACGCCGCCGACC
>MEYF01000132.1:0-3325 GCA_001775755.1 Candidatus Aminicenantes bacterium RBG_19FT_COMBO_65_30
CTCCCGCAGCGGCGAGTAGTCGTCGAGAATGAAAAAGCCCCGGCCGAAGGAGGCGCCGGCGAGGTCGCTCTCCCGCTCATGGACCTCGATGTCGCGGAAGGAGATGGTCGGCACGCCGCCGCCGAGCTTCGTCCAGGCCTGGCCGCCGTCGAGCGTCGCGTAGATCCCGAACTCCGTCCCGGCGAAGAGCAGGTCCTTCTTGACGTGGTCCTGGGCGAGCGACCAGACGATCGTCCGCTGGGGCAGCCCCCCGGCGATGTTCGTCCAGGACCTGCCGCGGTCCGCGCTCCTGAGGAGATAGGGCTTGTAGTCGCCCGCCTTGTGGTTGTCGACGGCCGCGTAAACGGTGTCCTTGTCGTGCTTGGAGGCCATGATCTTGTTGACGAAATAATAATCGGGGACACCGGCTATCTTGTCAATCTTCCGCCACGTCTTTCCGCCGTCCTCGGTCACCTGGATGAGGCCGTCGTCCGTGCCGGCGTAGACCAAGCCCTCCTGGAGGCGCGATTCGCTCAACGTGGTGACCGTGCCGAACTGCGACATGGCCCCGTGGTCCCAAAGCCCGTCGATGCTCCATTGGCGGCCCATGATCTTCTGCTCGAGGCGGAAGACGCCGCGGGTCAGGTCGGGGCTTATCCGCGTCCACGAATCGCCGCGGTCGTCGCTCCGCCAGACGAACTGGCCGGCGTAGTAAATCCGCGTGTTGGAGAACGGGCTGATGACGACCGGGGCGTCCCAGTTGAATCGCAGGGGCGGCTCCTCCGGCCCGGGCTTCGGGCTGATGTAAACCGTCTCGTGGCTTTTCCTGTCGTAACGGAGGAGGTTCCCCTCCTGCCACTCGAGGTAGACGACATTCGGATCCTCGGGGTCGATGGCGCTGGCGTAGCCGTCGGCGCCATAGGTGATCGTCCAGTCGGCGTTGGAGATGCCATGGGCGTTTGCCGTCCGCGACGGCCCGAGCTGGCTGCCGTTGTCCTGGGCGCCGCCGTGGACGTTGTAGAAGGGCAGCGCGTTATCGAGGGCGAGTTTGTAGAACTGGGTCACGGGCAGGTTCTCGAAGAAGCGCCAGGTCTTGCCCGCGTCGTGCGTCTCGTAAACGCCGCCGTCGCTGCCGTTGAGGATGTAATCGGGATCGCCCTTGACGAAGGCCATGGCGTGGTTGTCGCCGTGCTTGTTTTTCTCGTCGACGCGGCGCCAGGTGTTGCCGCCGTCGTCCGTGACCCTCAGTCCCGGGTCCATCTGATAGACGCGGTCGAAGACGCTGGGGTCGGCGAAGATCTCCTGGTAGTAGTGCGGCCCGGTGCCGCCGCTGATGTAGGGATTTCTCTTCTCCCAGCTTTCGCCCCTGTCCGTCGAGCGGTAGAAGCCCTTCTCCTCCGGCCCGGCCTCGACCGTGGCGTAGACGACGCGCGGGTCGATGGGCGAGACGGCCAGGCCGATCTTGCCGACGTCGCCCGAGGGCAGGCCGACCGTGAGCTTGCGCCAGGACTTGCCGGAGTCAACGCTCTTGTGGATGCCCGACTCGGGCCCGCCGCCCATGAACGCGGCGACGCTCCGCCGCCTCTGGTAGGCCGCGGCGTAAAGGACGTCGGGGTTTGCCGGGTCGAACTCGGCGCTGGTGACACCCGTGTCCTTCGAGATCTCGAGCGAGAGGGCCCATGTCTTACCGCCGTCGGCCGTCTTGTAGAGGCCGCGCTCGCCGCCTGCCGACCAGAGCGGCCCCTCGGCCGCGACGAAAGCGACGTTCGAATCGCGCGGATCGATCAGGATCCGGCCGATGTGCTCGGACTTCCCGAGGCCCATGTTCGTCCAGGTCTTGCCGCCGTTCAGGCTCTTGTAGACGCCGTCACCGAACCCGACGTGACGGCCGCTGACGTTCTCGCCCGTGCCAACCCATACGGTCTCAGGGTTCGACGGATCGAGGGTGATGCATCCTATCGAATAGGACGGCTGGGCGTCGAAGACGGGCGTCCAGGTCGTGCCGGCGTTCTCCGTCTTCCAAACGCCGCCCGACCCGACGGCGACATACCAGGTGTGGCGCCTGAGCGGGTGGATGACGATGTCGCTGATCCGGCCCGACATGACGGCCGGACCGATGTTGCGGAAGGCCAGGCCCGAAAGGAGTTCGGGCGTGAGGGCGGTTTTACTCTCGACCTTGGCGGCGGTCTTGGCGTTCGCCTTGGCCGAACCCGTTTGGGCCGCTTGGGCCTCGAGCGGGCCCGCAGCGATGAACGCCATCAAAACCAGAAGGACCGGAACGACGTATTTCTTCATATCGACCTCCTCGGGCAGGAGGGAAGATTATCAGTATCCGGGGCGGAATGACAATAGCCCGGAGGAAGCGGGAGCGGGGCCTTGATTTTTCGGCCTCGGACCCGTATTGTTAGGAACGGACAATAGTCTGAAGGAGGAACATATGGGTGCTTTCGTTCTCTTGCTCGTCATCATCGGGGCCATCGCTATCATCGCCATCGGGATGTACAACAGCCTGATCACGCTCCGCAACCGCTGCGACAACGCCTGGTCCCAGGTCGACGTCCAGCTCCGCCGCCGCTACGACCTCATCCCCAACCTGGTGGAGACGGTCAAGGGCTACGCCAAGCATGAGAGCGGGGTCTTCGAGCGCGTCACCCAGGCCCGGGCCGCGGCCGTCAACGCCCAGACCGTCAAGGCCCAGGGCGAGGCCGACAACATGCTGACCGGCGCCCTGAAGTCCCTGTTCGCCGTCGCCGAGGCCTACCCCGACCTCAAGGCCAACCAGAACTTCCTGATGCTCCAGGAGGAGCTGGCCGGGACCGAGAGCAAGGTCGCCTACGCCCGGCAGTTCTACAACGACGTCGTCATGAAGTTCAACATGCGCCAGCAGGTCTTTCCCTCGAACATCATCGCCAACATGTTCGGCTTCAAGACCAAAGAATACTTCCAGATCGAAGAGGAAGTGGCCAAGGGACCGGTCAAGGTCAGCTTCTAGTTCCGGAGGCACAATAGGGGGACATGTCCCTCGGGTACGTGTCCCCTTTCTTGAAGGCCTCGGACCGGTTCCGGTAGACAACGAGTCGGACGATGTACGAACAGATCTCGCGTAACAAGTGGAAATCCGCCGCCCTCATCGTCTTTTTCATGGCCTTCATCTTTGTCCTGACCTGGTTCTTCGAGTACGTGACCGGGTGGGGGAAGGGCGGCCTCGTCCTGGCCGTCGTCGTGGCCATGGGCATGGCCGCGGTCGGCTATTACGCGAGCGACAAGATCGTCCTGGGCATCAGCCGGGCCCGGCCCGTGACCAAGGACGAATTCCCCTACCTCTATAACGTCGTCGAGGGCCTGG
>MEYF01000132.1:3382-42720 GCA_001775755.1 Candidatus Aminicenantes bacterium RBG_19FT_COMBO_65_30
AGCCGGAGACGGCCGTCATCTGCGTCACGACGGGCATCCTCGAAAAGCTCAACCGGGTCGAGCTCGAAGGGGTCATCGCCCACGAGATGTCCCATATCAAGAACTACGACGTCCGGCTCCAGACCCTGGTCGTGGTCATGGCCGGAGTCGTGGCGCTCCTCAGCGACTGGATGCTGAGGAGCTTCCTTTGGGGCGGTGGGCGGCGGCGCGGCGGCAGGAGCAGGGGCGGCTCGGGCGGCGCCGGAGGCATCCTGATCCTCGTCGGCCTGGCCCTGGCGGTGCTTTCCCCGTTCATCGCCACGATCATCCAGCTGGCCGTCTCGCGGAAGCGGGAATTCCTGGCCGACGCGAGCTCGGCCATGCTGACACGCTACCCGGCCGGCCTGGCCTCGGCCCTGCGGAAGATCTCGGCCGACACCGAGCCCCTCGAGGCGGCCAACAAGGCCACGGCCCACCTCTACATCGTCAACCCCCTCAAAAACATCAAGAGCGGCGTCAATAAGCTCTTCAGCACCCACCCGCCCATCGAAGAACGCATCGCCGCCCTGGAGAAGATGTAGGCCTTAGTTCTTGTCTTTCCTAGGTAAATGCCCATAGATACCTAGGTTTTGTCAAATATGCCCGCCTGGGGAGAGAACAAGAATCCATGCGCCTATGTGCAATAGTATTGACACATATCGATAAATGTATATACTTTTACACATGGGAAAATCGAAAGAGCAGGCGGTCATCGACCTGGCCAAGAAACTGGGGACGATCCGTATTAGGGACCTCCTTAGCCGGGGGATCCATCCGGAATTCGCCCGGCGGCTGGTCACTAAGGAAATTCTTATTCGCTCCGAACGAGGCCTATACACTCTCGCCGATTCTGAAATCACGGAGCATCATGATTTTGCCCTAATCGGGAAGCGACTTCCCAAGGGAGTGATTTGCCTGACGTCGGCCCTGCGTTTTCACAACATCGGGACCCAACTTCCCCGGAAGATCTGTCTGGCTCTCGAAAAGGGGAGCGCCCAACCCCGTCTTTCTTATCCGCCGATCTCGGTTGTTCGACTCTCCGGACTGTCCTTTTCTGAAGGGATCGATGAGCATACGATCGAGGGAGTCATGGTCAGAATCTACAATCCCGCCAAAACTGTCGCCGACTGCTTTAAATTTCGGAATCGCATCGGTCTGGAGGCGGCCATCGAGGCGGTCAGAGAATGTCTCCATGAGCGGAAGGCGACATCCGACGAGATTTATCGCTATGCCCAGATATGCCGGGTTTGGAACGTCATGAAGCCTTATCTCGAAGCCATCCAATGAGCGTTGAACAACTGACGAACCTCCCCGCTTCCGTCAAACAGCGTTTGCTGAACCTCTCCCGGGAGACTCGGGTCGAGTTCAACGTTCTACTGACCAAATATGCGCTGGAGCGGTTCCTCTACAGGATGAGCGTATCGCGTTCTCGACCGCACTTCATCCTCAAGGGGGCCCTGCTTTTTGGGGTCTGGAGCAGCGAGCTGCACCGGACAACCCGCGATGCGGATGTTCTAAGCCTGCAGCCGCCCTCATTGGACCGTCTTGCCTCTGATTTCCGAAAAATCTGCGAAGTCCAGGTCAAGCCCGATGGGATCCAATTTCTTCCAGAGAGTGTTCAGGCGCGAGAAATTCGCAGGCAGAACATTTTCGGCGGGATAAGAGTCAACCTGATAGGAATGCTTGGGAAAGCCAGCGTCCCTCTCCAAGTCGATGTGGGTTTTGGCGATCCGTGTATCCCGCCGGCGAAAATAGTCAGCTTCCCCGTTCTCCTAAATTTCCCTGCCCCGCGTCTGAGAGCCTGCTCCCGCGAAACCATGATAGCTGAAAAATTCCACGCGGCGGTGGATCTGGGCATGAGAAACAGCCGGATGAAGGACTATTTCGATATTTTTTACCTTTCGCAAAAATTCGTTTTCAAGGGGAGATATCTATCCCAAGCTCTTATCGCGACTTTCGAGCGACAAAGAACTCCGATTCCGTGGCGGACTCCCAGAGGACTCTCGGCGGATTTTGCCATGGATCCGATGAAAAGAGCCCAATGGAACAGTTTCTTGATCCAGACGAATGCGATAACTCTAGAGAAGAATTTTGCCGGGATCGTTGAATCCGTCCGTAAATTTCTTATGCCCGCGGCCAGAGCGGCGTCGAGGGCAGAGTCTTTCGATAAGCTTTGGCCACCCGGCGGGCCGTGGCGGCCTCGAGAGAAGGACAATGGCGGGTGACGTGCGTTCACTGGACAGCGGCCATCCGTCCCACTCCCTGGCGGAACATAAGAGGCCCCTGAAGACCGCACTGGCCATCACCGCGGCCATGATGCTTGTCGAGGCCGCGGGTGGGTTCTTGAGCGGGAGCCTGGCCCTTCTGGCCGACGCGGGACATATGCTCACGGACGCCGCGGCCCTCGGCCTGAGCCTTTTCGCGTTCTGGCTGTCGGGGCGTCCAAAGACGAACCGCAGGACGTTCGGCTGGCGCCGGTTCGAGATATTCGCCGCGTTCGTCAACGGCCTGGCGCTCTGGGCCATCGCCGCCGTGATCGGATTCGAGGCCTTCCGGCGACTCAGCTCTCCCCCCGAGATCAAGAGCGGCCTGATGATGGCGATCGCCGCTCTCGGGCTCGTCGCCAACGTCGTCGTTGGGGCCGTCCTTTTCCACGGCCGGGAGCGGAGCCTCAATATCAAGGGCGCGTTCCTCCACGTGATCGCCGATGCGCTGGGGAGCGTCGGGGTCTTGACCGCGGCCCTGCTCATCAAGATCACGGGGTCTTTCGCCTGGGATCCCATCGTGAGCGTGGCCGTCTGCGCCCTGATCCTGTGGAGCTCAGGCCGGTTGATCCGGGAATCCTTTCACGTGTTCATGGAAGGGGCCCCGGGTCATCTGGATCTCACGGCCATAGAGAAGGCGATCGCCGAGGTCCCGGGAGTCATCGAAATCCACGACCTCCATGTCTGGACGATCACCTCCGGATTCGTCTCCTTGAGCGCCCACCTGAAAATCTCCAGGGGCCGGAACGTCCAGGAGGTCATCAAAAACGCGCACGTGCTCGTGTCGTCGAGGTTCGACGTCCTCCATACCACGTTCCAGCCGGAGATCGCCGAGGACCCAGGCTGCGAAACCGGCTCGTGCGACTAAACCCCGCCTTAGTAGATCACTTCAGACGCGCGTAGGCGTCGTCGACGGCCTTCTTGAGGTCTTTGGCCGCGCGCTCGAGCCCCTTCTTGACGTCTTCCCCGGCCTTCTCGCCGGCCTTGCTCCATTCTCCCATCCGGACCTTGAGCTCCCCCACTTTCTCCTCGAGCGACTCGAGGCCCTTGTCGTACTCCAGGCGCGCCTCGAGCTTGAGCTTCCGGCTCTTGGCCTTGAGCTCCATCAGCCCGGCCTTGACGTGGTCCATCTCGATACCGAGTCTCTCCAGGAACTCGTCTTTTTTAGTGAGCTTGGCCATGATTTCCCCTCCTTACTTCAATGTATCAGAAAACCAGCGCTTCTACGAGAGGCCGGGGGCTTCTTGAAAGTGCCCGGGCATTTCTCTATAATAGGCCAGCCCATCGCGGGGTCGTAGTTCAGCTGGTTAGAACGCCGGCCTGTCACGCCGGAGGTCGCGAGTTCGAGTCTCGTCGGCCCCGCCAATCCTTAATCAAAAGCGCCGTCCTCCAGTTCCCCCTAATTACGGAGGGGGATAAGGGGGTTAAGAAATACGAAAAAGTCTTGAGAGGCGCTTTTGTATCTTAAGCGCCGTCCTCAAGCTCAATCCAATTCTCGAGGGGGATAACGGGATTAATTGATTTTTAAATTTCGGACGATAGATTCGAATATTTCCTTATTTTTTTCTCTTGATATGACCCCCGGCACAGCCAAAACCTCATTGGCTTTTTCTTGGACTATGGCTCCTGAGAGGACTTGTATGGATGCGTTGGCTATGACGAGCGTTTTGTTGCCGGCGATGGGGAAGTAGTATGTGGTCTGTCCGCAACCCTCGGCTCCTTCGTAGATGGCGAAGCCGGAAAAATCGGCGATCGTGTAAGGATCAATAAATCCGGGGGAAGCGACAAGCTTATCATTGACAAAATTCTCTTGAGGTATGTAGGAGCTTAAAGTTTTGACGGTCTCGGTAAGATCTTTATCTATGATCTGGATTTTCATTTCAAAGTCAGTCAGTCTGTCGTATTTTATTTCATCACCCATCATGTCGCACGGCCCTGAATTCTTGTAGGGGATATCATGGTGGAGTACGGCGATACCATCTGTGGTGCTTGCTGTGAGGATTTTAGGATATGCAAAAGATATTCCCGCGTCGGAGTTTTGATATTGCTTATTTGCGTCTTCACCTACAGGGCTATTATCTTTTTTAAGAAAGTAGTATCCAGCGCCGGCGATGAACACTATCAGAACAACAAAAATAATCTTTTTCATGGAAATACACTCCTTTTCCGGGGCCCCTCTCGATTGCGCCCGAGGAGTAGGGGGGTTTTGTCCTATCTCTTCAGCCTCTTGGCGATGACGCCGTCCACCGACCACTTGCCGCCGCCCTTGATCAGCAAGGCGAGCCCGATGGCCACGGCCAGAATGTGATACTCGAACCCCTCGCCCTTCGCCGTCCCGTTCCAGTTCATGAAGAAGCCGACCTTCCAATGGACGAGAGCGACGGCGACGATCATGTTCACGGAGATGGCCAGGGCGGCGATCCTCGTAAAGAATCCCGCGACCAAAGCCACGGCCCCGACCGATTCGGCCAAGATGGCCAGGAGAGCGAAGATCGTCGGGATGTGGAAACTGGATTCGAACCATCTCATGGAGGCGTTGAAGCCTCCGCCGCCGAACCAGCCGAGGAGCTTCTGGGCGCCGTGGGGGAAGATCACCACCCCCAGCAAAACCCTGAGGACCGTTGCGGAAAGGCCTTTGTCGGTCGCGAAAAGCTTCCCGAGCATGGTGTCCCCCTATTGTTCTTTCTTGATCCCGTCGAGCTGGGTCCACGCGGTATTGACGGCCTTCTTGATCTCGGCGTTGTCCGGGTCGAAGGCGAGCAGGCCCTCCCAGACGGCGATGGCCTTGGCCAGATTCCCTTTTCGATATTCCGCAAGACCCGTCTTGGTCAGGTTTTCCCGGCAGGCCACGACGGCCTTGGTCAGGTCCTCCTTGGAAAAAGCGACGGGCGGCTTTAGCCCTTCGAACGAGGCGTAATTCCTGAGAAGGGAGGCATTGACTCTCCCGGCTTGGGCGAAATCCTTGGCCCCGAAGGCCTTGTCTCCGATGGCCTTGATCTGGTTGACCGTCCCCCGGTATTTCGCCGCGAGCTCGGCGTCGCCCGGGCTCTCCTTGAGTGCGGCCTGAAAAATGTCAAGGGCTCGGGCGAAGTTTCCGGCCTTCACGGCCCGCGCGGCCGGATTGTCGACGGCCATGATCCGGCATTCTTTCTGCGCCGTCTCCAGCTGGACCTTCTTGAACGGGAGGGTTGCCGCGAATGCCCCGAAATCGCCGTAGCGGTCGAGAAGGATCCGATAAATACCGCCCGCCCGGGCGAAATCCTTGGCCCCGAAGGCTTTGTCTCCGATGGCCTTGATCTCGAGGACCGTCCCCTGATATTTCGCCGCGAGCTTCTTGTCGCGCGGGGTCTTCTCGTAGGCCGCCTTGAAATCGTCGAGGGCTTTCTCGAAGTCGCCCTCCGCCAACACCGGCCGGGATTCGACGGGGGGTTGTTTCGTCTTGATCTTGTCGGCCAAGGCGCAGGCCGATAAAAAAAGGCCGCACAGGACGGCCCCGGCGAGGGCGCGCGGCAGGGGTCGTTTGAGCATGATGTCATCCCATCTTTTCGACGGTGCCGATGAAGAGCGGAGCGAGCTCCGGGCTGAACTGCGTTCCGACGTACTCCTCGATCGTGGCCATGGCTTTCTCTTTGGTCATCGCCTTCCGGTAGGGCCGGTCCGAGGTCATGGCGTCATAGGCGTCGGCCAGGGAGATGATGGCCGCCTCCCGGGGGATTTTCTCCCCGCTCAACCCGTCCGGATAGCCGGTACCGTCGTGCCACTCGTGATGATGCCGGACGGCGGGGATGAACCGGCGGAGGGAGGGCGCCTTGCGCAGGATCTCGGCGCCGTACTCGGGGTGCCTCTGCATCTCCGCCCACTCGTCGGGGGCGAGCTTGCCGGCCTTGTGGAGGATGGCGTCCGAGATCTTGATCTTGCCGACGTCGTGGAAGAGACAAGCGATCTCGATATCCTCCAGCTCCTGCCCGCTCATGCCGAGTTCCCTGGCCAGGGCGACGGCCAGCTCGGAGACGCGGGTGGAGTGGCCGTGCGTATAGGTGTCCCGGGCGTCGATGGCCGCGGCCACGACCCGGACGGTCGAGACGTAGGCCTCTTCGAGATCCCGAGCGTCTTGGGCCAGCTTGTCCCTCTGGTGCGTGATGAGCCCCGACATCTCGTTGAAGCTCGCCGTCAGCCGGCCGAGCTCGTCCCCGGAAAAGACTCGCAGGGGCTTGCCCGTCTTCCCGCGCTTGAGCTCCTCGACGCCGGACGAGAGCTCCTTGATCGGCCGGGTCAGGTTGGAGGACAGAAGGACGCTGCTGACGGTGCCCAAGGCCAGGATGACGGCGAAGAGCCCGATGACCTTGCGCTGGGCCACGCCCTGGGCCGTCGACAGCACGGACCAATCGAGCTCGAGGATAACGGAGCCGAGGCGCTTGTCCATGAAGACGATCGGGCTTTCGATCTCGATGAGCGTGCCCGACCCGCCGGGGACCCTGCGGACGAAGGTCCCGTCCTCGCTCCGCTCGAGGATTTCGCCCGACGCCGGCTCGATCTTGCGGCCGCGCTCCTTGATGTCGCTGTGGACGATGATGTCCCTCTCCGGACCGAGGACGCCGATCGACTTGATGTCGGGATTCGCCTTCTTGATCTGGAAAACCATGTAGTCGAGGCCGAGCAGGTCATGGGCGCCCATGAAGAAGCCCGCCGAGGGAGCGATGCTCCGGCCCAGGGATTCCGCCGTCCGGATGATCTTGTCCGCGACATGGCTTCTCATGATGCGGGTGGTGATGACGTAGGACAGAAACGTCGTGGCGGTCAAGAGAAAGAGGATCAGCAGGGTGGCCTTGGACCGGATGTTAATGAAGGAAAAAGACGCCATAACTCTTTAGTCGGCAATAACGATGAAAATCACGTCATTATCTTACTCTCCGGATTTGAGAAGTGTCAATCTTCGGGGCGATCCCTGCGGCCGCAAAGGTCGGCGCTACTTCTTCGTCTAATGTGGCAGAGGACCAGATGACGCCCATAACGGCCCGTGACGCCCCGGCGAGATTCGTCGGGAGCCTTTCAAACCCATGATACTTGGTAAACCGCTCAAAATTATGGAAAATAAGGGCCGCCGGCCGGGGGCCATGCCTTTCTTGACACCGGCCGTTCGCGGACATAATATATCGGTGGTTAGGGGCTAATAACTTTTTTCCGGCCAATAAGGAGGATCCTGTGAATCGTTTCATCCGCATTCTCTCCCTATGTCTCCTGGCCGTCGCGGGCACGGCCAGCTTCGGGCTGGTCACCTCGTGTAACATCACCGGGGGCGGGGCGTCCGGCGCCACCGGCGGGCTGAACCTGCTCGTGACCGACGGGCCCACGGACGACTGGCAGGAAGTGACCGTCGTCCTCAAGTCCGTGAGCCTTCACAACCGTGACGGCAACTCCTGGGAGGACGTTTGGACCGCCGACCCGGCCGCGCCCGACGCCGGCAAGGTCAACCTCGTGGACTTAAGCGGCGTGGCCCTCATCCTGGGTCAGGCCACGATCCCCGTCGGCACCTATAACCGGCTGAAACTCGTTATCAACACCGACCCGGCCACCATGAAGCTGGTGGATGACATTGGGAACCAGATCGACCCGGGCCAGATTACGGTCGTGGATCCCGGCAGAAGGGGCGAGATCCGGATCGACATCAGCCCGGCCATCACGGTCGTCGAGTCAGAGACCACGAACCTTCAGGTCGACTTCGACCTGGCCCATCCGCTCTCGATCGTCAACCTGGACGGAAAGGTCATCATCAACCTCCAGATCCGCCACAAGGCATTGCCCCGTCGCATCTTGAACCTCCAGTTCGCCCGCAGCATCGGCGATCTGACGGCCGCGGACGGCAACACCTTCACCATCAAGACGCTGCACGCGGCCGAGATCACCTTCAACGTCAACGCCAATACGATCTACGTCGACGCGGACGCCAATCAGCCGGGAACGTTCGTCGGCCTGACCGCGCTCGTGGGCCAGGGCGCCGCTCTCGTCGCCTCCAACATGAACTCCGACGGCAGCCTCTACGCCCGGCGCGTCTGGTACGCTGCGGGCGTCGATACCCTGCCCCGGTTCACTCCGGAAGGTCTCGTCCGGCGCGTGGGCGACAACTGGCTCCGTATCCTAATAAAGAGAACGCAGACGACCGCTAACCTGCGCCATTCCTGCGATTGGAACGTGGACACGGTGTTCGTTGACGAGAACACGGTCTGGACATTCCAAGACAACATCTCCATGGGGACCGGGACGGCCGTCCTCCGGCACATCCGGCGCGGTTTCCGGGTCGAGGTGACGTACGCCAACATCGACGTCTACCCCAGAGTGGCAAAATCGATCAACGTCCACAGCGCCCACGAGGAAGGCGTCATTACGGACGTCACGGACGCCAACATCAGCTTCGGTTGGTGGGACCGCCAAGTGCGCCTCCTGCCCTACAGCGCCGTCGCCGACCATGCCTTTGCCTGGTGGTATTTCGGCCTCCCGTCCAGTGCCTCCCCGGACATCCAGGACTTCATCGACACGGTCAATCAGGCCAAGTCCGCGCATCTCTGGATCTTCGCCCATGCCGGGCTCTTCTGGGACCAGGCCGAAGGCCGGTGGGTCGTGGAAAACCTCGTCCTCGCGCCCGAAAAGCTGCGGGACCCGACCAAGATAACGACCGCTTACACCGCGGCCAGCGGCTCCCTGGGGGTCACGACCTATTGCTCGTGGGACGCCGGCCAGGTCCAGGACATGACGGTCTGCCTGGACACGATAGGTAACCTCCAGACGGTGGTCGGTTCCTTTATCTTCAACGCCACGACCAGGGTTCACACGTTCACTGTCCCGGTCCTCCCGAGCGAGTGGCCGGCACTTCTCACGCCCAGCCTCCCCAAAGTGCGGGTCTGGGTCCGGCCGGTCAAGGCGACCGACGGGACTTTCAGCTGGCACGCCTACACCGTGATCGCCTACCAGTCGATCAACTGCCCGTTCGTTCCGGCAGCCGCGGGCTTCGCGCCCGCGGCTGTCTTTTTTATCCGGAAGGGGTCAAGCCCACTTTTTACGCTTTTATCAACACTTTCCAGATATTCCCCAGAAGTACGGCTCCGAGCCGCTCCGCCGCGCTTCTGTTGGTCAATCCTCAGAATCCGCTCCCCGCCGTAGGTTTGGCCCCTTCTGGTTGACACCCCCCCCGGCCGCCTTTATAATGAAAGCTGAAAGGAGTATGGGGGCGAACTGGTTTCGACGGAGGTAATGAGACACAAGTTGCACGTCGAGGTCCCACCCACCTCGCTAAACTGGTGGAAACAAACTTAACTGCAGAACCTTTAGCAGTCGCGGCCTAATAGAAAGGCACGCCGTTCCTGGGGCCCTCTCCCGCAGGACCTCCGGAGCGTCAACCGGGCGGGATAGCGAGCCGGTTTCGCCCTGAGGCCGGGGAGCGAAACTCCTTCGGGGCTGGTTTCCCGGTGCTCTTCCCCTTCGAGCGCCGGGCGACGAGATCAATGAAGGGGATAAGCGTGTAGAGACTTGCTGTTGAATGCTTTCGGACGCGGGTTCGATTCCCGCCGCCTCCACCAGACCCGAGCGTGAAGATTTCAAGGATACATCGAACAGCGCGGGGCGCGGCCCTCGCCGCGGCCCTCCTCGTCGCCGCCGCCGTCTGTCCCGTCTCCGGCGACGCCGCGGCCGGGCAGGACAGGCGCATCCAGACCATGGTCATCGACCCCGGCCACGGCGGGATGGAGACGGGGGCCAAGGGCAAGTTCGGGAACCTCGAAAAGGACATCACCCTGGCCATCAGCCTCAAGCTGAAGGCCATCGTCGAGCGGAACATGGGCTTTGAGGTCGTCCTGACCCGCGACAAGGACGTGGATGTCTCGATCGAGAACCGGTCGGCCATCGCCAACAACCGCAAAGCCGGCCTGTTCATCAGCATCCACGCCAACGGGGCCGTCCAAAAGAAAGCGGCCGGTTCCGAAACGTTCTTTCTCAGCCTCAACGCGACCGACGAGGAGACGCGCCGTCTGGCTTACCTCGAGAACAATTCCTCCGAGCTCCAGAGCCGCCTCGACCCATCCTCCGACGACGACCTGATGATGATCCTGTGGGACATGGCCCAGACGGCCTATATCAAGCAGAGCAGCCGGCTGGCCGAGCTCGTCCAGGAAGAGCTCGACGCCATGCTCGGGACGAGGAACCGGGGCATCAAGCAGGCGCCCTTCAAGATCCTGACCGGCGTCGCCTGCCCGGCTATCCTCGTCGAGGCCGCGTTCATTTCCAACCCGGCCGAAGAGCAGAAGCTGGCCTCGGCGGATTTCCAGGCGAAGATCGCCGAGGCGATCTACCGCGGGCTCGCTCGCTATCTACGGGTGCCCGAGTAGGACTCCATGACCGAGAAAAAGCAGGGCGGGGTCTCCCGGCAGGCGCTCATCCTGGGCGGCCTCGCCGTCGTTCTCCTCGTCCTGGTCATCCTCTTTTTCACCGGCGGGATCGGGGAGAAGGTCAAGCGCTTCGTCGACGCCGCCGTCCCCAAGGCGTCCGACGCCGCCGGGGGACAGGCTGCCGCGAAGACGGTGACGCTCTTCTTCCTCTCCGACGACGATGACTTCCTCCATAAGGAGACGCGCGAGATCGCCGCCGGCCCGACGGACGCCGAGGAAGCGGAACGGGCCCTGGTCGAGCTCATCAAGGGCTCGGAGAAGGGCTTCGTCTCGCCGCTCCCTCCCCAGACCAAGGTGCGCCAGGTCTTCATCGGCAAGGACGGCCTGGCCACCGTCGATTTCAGCCGAGACATCACCGAGAAGATCTCCTACGGCTCCTCCTCGGAGCTGGCGGCGGTCTACGCCGTCGTCGACACGCTGGCCTTCAATTTCAAGCCGGTCAAGAAAGTCGTCCTCCTCGTCGAGGGCGCGGAAAAAGAAACCCTCGGCGGGCACGTCGACCTGTCGCGGCCCTTCCTCCCCGACTATTCCCTGGTCGCGAGATAACCCGGGGCCGGCCGTGACGAAACTTCCCCGGGTGGTCATCGTCGGCTTCCCCAACGTCGGCAAGTCCACTCTTTTCAACCGGATCCTGGGCCGGCGGAAGTCCCTCGTCCACTCCGACCCGGGCATGACCCGGGACAGCCTCGCCGCCGAGTGCGTTCTCGGGGACCGGCGGTTCACTCTCGTCGACACGGGCGGCCTGTTTGGCATCGCCGACGAACCCCTGAGCGACAAGGTCCGCGACAAAGCCCTCGAGGAGGCGGCCGCGGCCGACCTCGTCCTCTTCGTCCTCGACGGGAAACGCGACATCGCCCCGGCCGAAGAGGAGCTCTACTTCCAGCTCAAGAGGCGCGGCCTGCCGCTCCTCCTCGTCGTCAACAAGTTCGATTCCCCGGTCCAGGAAGAATCGATGACGGCCGAATACTACCGGCTGGGCGAGAAGGACGTGCACTTCGTCTCCGCGGAACATAAGATCAACGTCGGGCTCCTCGAAGAGGCCGTCGCCGCCGCCCTGCCGGTGGGAGAGACCGCCCGGGACGGAGCGGCGCCCCTCCGCATCGCCATCGTCGGCCGGACCAACGTCGGCAAGTCGTCCCTCGTCAACCGCCTGGCCGGCGAGGAGCGCCTCATCATCAGCGAGATCCCGGGCACGACTCGGGACAGCACCGACACCCTCCTCGTCCGCGACGGGAAGGCGTTCTGCCTGGTGGACACGGCCGGCATTCGCAAGCTCGCCGCCGCGGAGGACGGCCGGGAGAAGGCCGCCATCATCCGGGCCAAGGCGAACATCCGCCAGGCCGACGTCGTCTGTCTCATCCTCGACGTCCTGGAGTTCCCCACCCGGCAGGACGCCCGCATCGCCCAGCTGGCCCTCGAGTCCGGCCGGCCCCTGGTCATCGCCCTCAACAAGTGGGACCTCGTGGATAAGAACGCCGTCCGGCCGGATGCTGTCCGCGAGAGGGTCTTCCGCAAGCTTGGCTTCGTCGGCTACGCGCCGCTCCTCTTCGTCTCAGCCCGGACGGGCCAGCGCGTCATCAAGATCCTGGACACGGCCGAGCAGGTTTACAAGGGGGCCTCGACCCGCGTCGAGACGTCCAAGCTCAACAACTTCCTGGCCCGGACGGCCGAGGCCCACCCGCCGCGCCTGAAGAGCGGGGCCAGGGCCAAGCTCCGGTACATGACCCAGAAGGGCGTCTGTCCCCCGACGTTCATCCTGTTCCTGGGGGCCCGGGGCCCGCTGGCGCCGACCTACGAAAAATATTTCCTCGAATCCCTTCGCCAGGAGTTCGGCTTCGCCGGCACGCCCCTGCGGCTCATCGTCCGGACGAGCTGAGCCGCCGCCCCGCTCAACAGGCCCTTTTTTCTTGACTTTGGGGGAGGCTTCGTTTATAAATAGGTCCTTGTCTTTCTCTGTGATGTGCCATCGACTGTAAGGAGGTCAGGATGTCCCGAAAGACGACCCGAAGATTCATTTTCGCCTTCGCCGCGCTCGCGGTGATCTTCGCCTTCACGGCCTGCCAGAACATCAGCTATTCCAAGCTCTCCGCCAACTATCATTTCGGAAAAGCCAACAGCTTTTTCCGCGAGAATCAATACCGGAAAGCCATCACCGAGTACGAGGCGACGCTCAAGTACAATCCCAACATGATCCAGGCGTTCCGCTTCCTGGGCGAGAGCTACAAGCAGCTCTACAAGCCCGGCGTCGAGTCGGCCCTCAACAAGGAGCTCGAGAAGAAGACCCTCGAAGCCCTGACCAAAGCCCTCGAGATCGAGCCCAACAACAAGGACATCATCTACTCCTTGGGCGACATGTACGACAAGATCAAAAATTTCCCCGAGGCCGAAAAGCTCTATCTCCGCATCATCGAGCTCGAGCCCGAGGACATGAGCAACTACTACGTCGTAGCCGACTTCTACAAACGCTACATCGGCCAGCAGCCGGGGATGGACAAGAAGGCCGAGTCCATGTACCTCCGCCGCATCGAAACGGACCCCGATAACCCCCAGGGCTATGCCTACGCGGCGAACTACTACGAAAACCTCCCCACCTCGGCCGAGCACATCGACCAGGCCATCGCGAATTTTGACTTGGCTAACGAATATTGGGATAGAAGGATCTCCCTCGAGCCGGATAACGCGGAAGCGTGGCTGTCGAAGGGCGTCAATCGTTGGACCCGAGCCTACCGGTTCCAGCAGGGCGTTCCGAAAGAAGAACGACTGAAGGTCGCCCAAGAGGCCTTGAGGGCGATCCAGAAAGCGATCGAGATCGATCCAAACTACCCCGAACCGTACTCCCATATGAGCCCCCTCTACAAGGCCGTCTTCGCCCAGCTCGAGCCCGAAAAAGCGGCCCGCTACAACGCCGAGGCCGATCAGTACATCGAGAGGTTCCAGGAACTGAGGAAGCGGGCGGCCGAGCGGAAGAAGCTCGAGGAAGAGCTGAAAAAGTAGCCCCTGAGGAGGGCCGCCGCGCCCGGCCCGGGGCGCAAGTTGACAATTCCCTTTAGATTTAGTATTTTATTCCATCTCTCTACTTTCGATTAAGGTTAGAAGCTCATGAGGACGTTTATTCCAAAAAAGGATGATATCGAGCAGAAGTGGTGGCTGGTCAACGCCGAGGGCCGTATCCTCGGACGCCTGGCCACCGAGGTCGCCGACCTTATCCGCGGCAAGAGGAAACCCCAGTTCACCAGCCACCTGGATACGGGGGATTTCGTCGTCGTCGTCAACGCCGAGAAGATCAAGGTCACCGGCCGCAAGCTCGACCAGAAGAAGTACTACACCCACTCCCTCTACCCCGGCGGCATCAAGGAGGAGACGCTCAAGGACCTTCTCGCGAGGAAGCCGGAAGAGGTCATCAAAAAGGCCGTCTGGGGCATGGTCCCGAAGGGAAAGCTCGGCCGGGCGCTGTACAAGAAGCTCAAGGTCTACCGCGGACCCTCCCACCCCCACGAAGCCCAGAACCCCCAGGAATACAAGTTTTAGGAGGCACCTTGAGTCTGATCCAATACTACGGAACGGGGAAGAGGAAATCGTCCATCGCCCGCGTCTTCCTGCGTTCGGGCAAGGGCGACATCACGCTGTTCGTCAACAAGAGGCCGCGGCCTTTCACCGAATACTTCCGCCTGGACGCCTACAAGGTCATCATCCGCCAGCCGCTCCTCCTCACGGAGACGGAGAACAAGTTCGACATGTTCCTCCGGGTCAGCGGCGGCGGGGCCAAGGGCCAGGCCGAGGCCATCCGGCTCGGGATCGCCCGGGCCCTCGTCGAGTTCAACAGGGAGCTCAAGCCCGTGCTCAAGTCGGCCAGCCTGCTGACGCGGGACGCGCGGGTCAAAGAGCGCAAGAAATACGGATTGCTGGGCGCCCGCAAGGCTCCTCAGTATCATAAGCGCTAAGAGGGGAGGCTCGATTTGGTTTCCGTTACAATGAAAGAACTGTTGGAGGCGGGTGTTCACTTCGGGCACCAGACGAAGCGTTGGAACCCGAAGATGAAAGAATATATCTTCGGGCAGAGGAACGGCATCTACATCGTCGACCTGCAGAAGACGATCAAGAACTTCAAGGAAGCCCTGAACTACATCCGGGGCGTGGCCGAGGACGGCAAGATGATCCTCTTTGTCGGCACCAAGAAGCAGGCCCAGGACATCGTCCGCGACTACGCCACGAAGTGCGAGTCGAGCTACGTCAACCAGCGCTGGCTCGGCGGGCTCCTGACGAACTTCGGCGTCGTCCGGGGCAGCGTCGACAAGCTCAAAGAACTCGAGGAGATGAAGGAAGACGGCCGCTGGGACCTCATGTCGAAGAAGGAGCAGTCGAAGCTCGAGAAGGTCTACCGGAAACTCCAGAAGAACCTCGGCGGCCTGAAGACCATGAGCGCGCTGCCCGGGGCCATTTTCATCATCGATTCGTCGAAGGAGACGATCGCCATCGCCGAGGCTCGCAAGATGCACATCCCCATCGTGGCCGTCGTCGACACCAACGGCGACCCGGAGGACATCAACTACCCCATCCCCGGCAACGACGACGCGGTCCGGGCCATCGAGCTGTTCGCTTCGAAGGCGGCCGAATCGATCATCGAGGGCAAGAAGAACCGGATCAGCAAGGAGCTCCTCGCGGAGAAAACGGCCGGCGACTCCGCCGCCGAAGGCGGGCCCGAAGGCGGCGCGCCCGAAGACAACTGAGAAAGAGGGCATCATGGAGATCACGGCGGATAAGGTCAAAGAGCTCCGGGAGAGGACCGGCATCGGCATGATGGAGTGCAAGAGCGCCCTCGCCGAGTGCGGCTGCGACATGGACAAGGCCATCGAGATCCTGAGGAAAAAGGGGTACGCCCGGGCCGAGGCCAAGTCCAGCCGCGCCGCGAAGGAAGGCCTGGTCGGCTCCTACATCCATATGAACGGCCGGATCGGCGTCCTCATCGAGGTCAACTGCGAGTCCGACTTCGTCGCTCGCAACTGCGAGTTTCAGGAGCTCGCCAAGGAGCTGGCCATGCAGATCGCGGCGGCCAAGCCGCGCTACATCTCCTCGAGCGACGTCCCCGAGGACATCGTCGCCAAGGAGAAGGAGATCATCAAGGCCCAGCTCGGCGACATGAAGAAGCCGCCCGAGATCATGGAGAAGATCGTCCAGGGCAAGCTCGGCAAGTTCTTCGAGGAGGTCTGCCTCCTCGACCAGCCCTACATCCGCGAGGACAAGATCAAGGTCCGCGACCTCATCGCCCAGCTCGTCGCCAAGATGGGCGAGAACATCAAGATCGGGCGTTTCGCGCGCTTCGAGATCGGCCAGGATTGAACTCCGGGCCCGAACGGGTGTAGAATGCCCTCGAAGCCCATGCCCAAACCGACCTATAAGCGCATCCTCCTCAAGCTGTCGGGGGAGTCCTTCCTCGGCGACATCTCCACGGGTCTCGATTACGGCCGGGCCCTGGCCATCGCCCGGGAGATCAAGGAAGTCCACGAGCTCGGGGTCGACGTCGCCGTCATGATCGGCGGCGGCAACCTCTTCCGCGGCGCCAAGGGGACCGAGGTCGGCATCGACCAGGGATCGGCCGACCAGATGGGCATGCTGGCCACGGTCATCAACGGCATCGCCCTGCAGTCGGCGCTGGACAAGGCCGGGGCGGACAGCCGCCATGTTTCGTCGATCGAGATCAAGTCCGTGGCCGAGCCCTTCATCCGCCGGCGCGTCATCCGCCACCTCGAGAAGGGCCGGATCATCATCTTCTCGGCGGGCATCGGCTCTCCCTACTTCACGACGGATACGGCGGCCGCCCAGAGGGCCCTGGAGATCGGGGCCGACATCATCCTCAAGGCGACCAAGGTCGACGGCGTGTATTCCTCCGATCCCATGGCCGACAAGGCGGCCAAGCGGTTCAAGTCCATCCGCTACATCGACGTCCTGAAGAAGGGCCTCAAGGTCATGGACGCCACGGCCATCTCCCTCTGCAAGGACCACAACATGCCCATCCTCGTCTTCGCCCTGGGCGCGGGGGGCAACATCAAGCGGGCCGTCCTCGGCGAAGCGATCGGCACCCGAGTCAGCTAGAACTTGGGGAGGGACGCGATGGTCAAAGATGTGCTCAAGGACGCGGAAAAAAAAATGAAGACCTCGGCCGACCATTTCCGCAAGGACATGGGCATGCTTAGGACCGGGCGGGCCAACATCAGCATCTTCGAGGAGATCAAGGTCAATTACTACGGCGTCCCCACGCCGGTCAACCAGGTGGCCACCATCAAGGTCCCCGAACCGACCCTCATCGTCGTGCAGCCGTACGACCCGTCGATGCTCGAGCCGCTCGACAAGGCCATCCGGAGCTCGGACTTCGGCTTCAACCCCCTCAACGACGGCAAGCTGCTCCGCGTCCCCATCCCGCCCCTCGACGAGGAGCGCCGCCGGGAGATCGCCAAGAAGATCGGCCGGATGCTCGAGGAGGAGAAGACGGCCCTGCGCAACATGCGCCGCGAGGCCAAGGAGTTCATCGAGGAGCTGGAGAAGGAAAAGGAGATCACCGAGGACGACAAGTTCTCCGGCCTTGAGCACCTCCAGAAGCTGCTCGACGAAACCGTCGGGAAAATCGAGGAGTTGGCCGGGGCGAAAGAGAAAGAGATCCTAGAACGCTGAAGCCGCGCCGGTCAACAGGCCGGCTTTTTCTGGAACCAGTTCTCCCGCGAGCCGAACTTCGTCCGGATGGCGATCCCCCAGCCCAACGCGTTCATCACGAACCCGAAGAAGAAACCGAGGATGGGGACGAATCCGGCCAGGCTGAAGAGGAGGAGGCCGGCCAAGACGGCCCCCATCGTGGACATGTTCCGGGAACCGACGGCGCGGAGCGCGCTCACGCCGAGGAAATGGAAGACGGCCAGACGGCCGAAGACCTTGACGATGAATCCGGCGGCGCCGAGCGCGAGGGCGATCGGGATGCCGATGAGAATGATGCTCAGGAGGGCGGCGAAGATGACGAGCATGGTGAAGACGATGATGGCCACGAGGCCGGTCCCCAGGGCCGGCCAGAAGGACTTCCGGATCTCCCCGGAGGCGAAGGCGATCGGCTTGGGGAAAAGGGCGGCGCCCATCACGGCGGCGATGAGCCAGAGGAAGATGATGACCAGCTTGACGACGACGATGATGGGGATGAGCGAGAGCGAAAAAACGCCCTGGAAGAGGCCGCCCTTGAAGAACTCGTTCCCGAGCTCGCGGGTCTGGAAGTAGATCGTGTCGCCCCCGATCGTGCAGCCGGGCTCCTTCTCCAGGGTCCCGCCCAGGGCGGCCAGGTCGTCCCCGATCACCGCCGTGGATTTGACCACGATCCGGGAACCGATGCCGACGACGGACTGACCGGCCTCGCCGCTGATCGTGATCGATCCGCCGACGACCATGACGTCGTCCCGGACCTTGCCCTCGATGAGGACGTTCCCGCCGAGACTGAAGATCTTGTCCTGGGTCTCGCCGGGAGCGACGTGGATGTCCTTCCGGGAGCTGACCTCGGCGCGCGCCGGCGTCGGGACGGCGAGAGTCGCCAGGACGAACAGGCCGAAAAGGGCCAGGGCCAGACTTTTTTTCATCATGTTTTTTCTCCCAGTGAGAGGAGTCTCTTCGCTCCGAAGAATATGAACAGCGACATGAGGAACCCCAGGCCGAGGATGAGGCCGATGCCCTGCGGACCGAGGGAGCGCGAGAAGGCGCCGAGGCCGGCGAAGAACATCGAGACGACGTCGGCGGCAACCTTCAGGAGAAGGCCTCCGATCTTGAATGTCTTGGCGAGCAGGGGCAGGAACCGGCCGGCAGCCGAGCCGAAGAACCGGCTGATGGCGACCAGCATGTCGGACAGGCTTTCGCCGGTGAGGAGGTAGAAACCGAGGAGGCCGACGACGAGAGAGGTTGTCCCGGCGATAAGGGGGGCCAGCCAGCCGGCCTTGCCTTCCGCGGGCTCGGGCAAACTGTCCATGACCGACAGGGCGAAATCCGGCGGGACCTCGAACGGCGGCAGGCTGGTGAAGGCCTCGTGGAGGAGGCGCCGCTCGGCCAGCCGTCCGCGGCAGGCTGCGCACCGCTCGAGGTGCTCTTCGAGCGTCCGGGCCTGGTACGGGCCGAGCTCGCCCTCGAGATAGAGGTAGAGATCTTCGGGGCGCGGGCAGATCCTCATGATCCCTCCATCCTTTTCCGGAGCATCTCTTTGGCCTGGAAAACGCGGTTCTTCACCGTGCCGACGGGCAGGCTCTTGATGTCCGCGATCTCTTCGTACGAGAACTCGTTGACGTGCCTGAGGACGAAAAGTTCCCGGAGGGTCTCCGGGACGGCCTCCAGGGCCCGCTCGATCTTCTGCCGGATCTCGACCAGCTCGAACTTGCGGATTACCGACGGCCCCGGGTCCGGCACTTGAGGCGTGAGCGGGCCGTCCCCGCCGTCGACGGGCTGGTCGAGGGAGACGGTCGGGATCTTCTTTTTCCTCCAGTGGTCGATGAGGTGGTTCGAGGCGATCTTGAAGAGCCAGGTGCTGAACTTATAAGCGGGACGGTAGGACCCGAGCGAGCAGTAAACTTTGATGAAGATCTCCTGGGCGAAATCGAGAGCCGCCTCGCGCTCCCCGGTCATGCGGCCGAGGTAGCTCGTCAGAGGCTGCTCGTACTTGCGGACGATCATTTCGAACGCTTTCCGGTCTCCTTCGAGGGCTCGGGCTACGAGCGTGCTGTCGTCTGTTATCGAGCGGACGTCTTGCCCTCGCGTGTTCATACGGACCCGGGGCCGAAAGGTTC
The DNA here is from genome assembly GCA_001775755.1 of Candidatus Aminicenantes bacterium RBG_19FT_COMBO_65_30. Classification (GTDB taxonomy): domain Bacteria; phylum Acidobacteriota; class Aminicenantia; order Aminicenantales; family Saccharicenantaceae; genus RBG-16-66-30. The sequence continues at coordinate 22,898 of MEYF01000132.1, forward strand.
AGCGCCTAGCGCCTGGATTTCTCCACATCGTCGATGATCTCGCAATCCGGGGGGACATTGAGGGTGAAGGTCTTGGCGGGGAGGCGGACGCCGGTCCGGACCCGGCTGAAGACGAATTCCCGCTTGTTCCCCGCCCACTCGAGGAAAATGGCCCGCCGCAGGAGCCAGGTCGTCTCGTCGATCTCGAGGAGGATGTGGGAGTAATCCCCTTCGGTCCGGGGTGTCAGCTTGACCTGCCGGACACGGCTCGCGTCCGTCGGGAAGGGACTGTCCTCGACAACGTAGGCGTCGCGGAAGGACATCACACCGAGGAAGATGCCGAAGATATCGGACTCCAGGGCCTCCTTGGAGACCGGGCTACGGGTCAGCTGCTTTTCTTCGGGCAGGTACATCTCGAGGACGCCGGCCTTGTAGAGAAAGACTTTGTCCTGGGGGGCCTTGTATTCCCAGCGCATGCGGTCGGGCTTCTGGAAGAAGATTTCACCCTTTTCGTGAAGGGGGACCGACACCAACATGGAGTAATGGAACTGTTCGAACTTGGCTTGGAGCGTGCCGACGGCCTTGAGCGTCCGCTCCAGGTTGGCCACCGCCTCCTCGGGCGTCACCGCGAATGCGCCTGCCCCGAGGACGACGAGGCCCAAGATCAGGGCTGTTAAACGCCTCATGCCGGCCATTATAACATAGGTTCGCCGGGCGGGATTTTGTTATATACTCCGTGCGCATGAAGACCGGATTCCTGCTGGCGGTCGTCGGCTACGTGCTCGTCATCTGGGCCGCCGGGCTCCGGCTTCCCGGGCGGCTCGGGGGCCTGGAGTCCTTTTTCCTGGCCTCAAGACGGCTGGGCGCCGGCCGCGTCGCCTTCTCCCTCTGCGCCTCCTGGATCGGGGCGGCTTCCCTCCTCGTCTCGACGGATGAGGCGTTCAGGGAGGGCCTGAGCGCGATCTGGATTGTTGGCGTGCCGGCCGCGGCCACCTTGATCGTTCTCTTGGCCCTGGCGAGGCCCATCCGGGCGACTTCCGGTCTGACCCTGTCCGAGCTGATGCGCAGCCGGTACGGAAAGACGGCCGGATCGCTGACGACCGTCCTCGTCGTCTGGTACATGACCGTCCTCGCCGCCTCGCAGATGGTCGCGGCCGGGCCCTTCCTGGGCGCCTTTCTCGGGACCGGGCCGATTCTGAGCCTGACCATCGCGGCCGGGATCGTCATCGTCTATTCCGCGGCGGGCGGCCTTCAGGCCGTGGCCAGGACGCACGTCGTCCAACTCGTTCTCCTCGTCGCCGGCGTCGCCGGAATGATCGCCTCCCTGGCCTCGCGGGTCACGTGGAGCGCCGTCCGCGACGCGGCGGGCAAGCTCGGGAAGGGTGCCTATTTTGATGTCCTGGCCGGCGTGGACCGCAACGTCCTCATCGCCGTCTCATTCGTCCTGGCCTGGACGATCTCGCCCATCGCCTGGCAGAGGATGCAGGCCGCCCGGAGCGAAGGGGCGGCCCGCCGGGGATTCGCCGGCGCGGCCCTCCTCCTGGGTCTCTTCTATGCCGCCATCGTCGCGGCCGGAATGCTGTTCCTGCCGCTCTTCCCGGACGATGGGAACAGCCCCCCGCTCGTCACCCGTTTCGTCTCCCTCGAAGCCGGATCTTTCCTGGGCGGACTCGTTTTCGTGACCGTCCTGGCGGCGATCCTGTCGACGATGGACGCCGCCCTCAACGCCGGCGCTTTCACCCTGACGAAAGACCTCCTCGGGCGGGGGACGGGACCGAGCTCCGAAGGACGGCCGCTCGTCCTGGCGAGAGTATCGACCGCGGCCCTCGCCGGCGCCGCGCTCCTCGTCGCCGCCCGCCTGGGGGACATCCTGAAAACCCTCGGCCTCGCCTCCACGATCATGGCCGAGGGCCTCCTCGTCCCCGGCCTCGCCGCGCTTTTCCTGAAGAAGCGGGCGCCCCTGGCCGGACTCCTGGGCCTCCTCCTCGGCGGAGGGTATGCGGTCGTCTGTTTCCTCGAGGAATCCGGCCTCCGGCTCTTTCCCGTCCCCGCCTGGCCGCGGTCTCTTCCGCTCGGGGTTGGCCTGGGCGCCGCGGGCTTCCTGGCCGGCCTCCTCATCGAGCGGCTCCGTGAGCGCCGACCTGGGACCGGCCCCCCCGTCGCTTGACATTTTCCGGGAAATGGATAATAGGTAATGGACACGGAGGGAAACATGAAGAAAATCCTGTTCTTTTTCGCGTTGGCCGCGTTCCTGGCCGGGTCGGGCCTGGCCCAGACGGCGGCCGAGCACGTCCAGATGGGCGATGAAGCCTACGCCGTGTTCGACGACGCGGTGGCCCTCGAGCATTATTCGGCGGCCCTGAAGCTCGAACCCGGAAGCTACGAGGCTCTTTGGAAGGCCTCGCGGGCCATGGTCGACATCGCCGACGTCATCCCGGCGACGGACAAGGACGTCAAGGACCGCCAGATGAAGATGTACACCGAGGCCACCGCGCTCGCCCGGAAGGCGGTCGACGCCAATCCCAACGACACGTGGGGCCATTTCCAGCTGGCGGCCGCCAACGGCAAGCGCCTCCTCCTCCTCGGGAAAAAGGAACAGATCGAAGCCTCAAAGGCCGTCCGCGCCGAGATCGACAAGGCCATCGAGCTCGACCCGACGAACCACCTCGCCTACCACGCCCTCGGCCGCTGGCACCGGCGGATGGACGAGATCGGCGGCGCCAAACGCTTCTTTGGGAGCATCATCTACGGCTCCATCCCCAAGGGCTCGTACGCCGAGTCGGAAAAGAACCTCTTGAAGGCGATCGAGCTCCAGCCCGAGTACGCCAACCATTACCTGGAGCTGGGCCGGACGCTCGTCGCCCTCAAAAAATTCGACGAAGCGGGCGAAGCCTTTCAAAAGTGCATCGACCTGCCCAAGACGACGTCGAAGGACGACGTCCTGAAGGCCGAGGCCAGGGTGGAGCTCGACAAGCTCAAGACGAAGAAAAAGTAGGCCGGTTCCCGCGGGCCGCTATTCGGAAAAGACCTGGGCGGTAAAGACCTCGATCTTCGCGCCTCTCTTCCATTCCTCGGGAGCGAGACCGGCTTTCAGACAGCCGTGGCGCAGGTAGGTCTCCTTATCCCAGCCGTGTTCGACCGGGACCTGGGGCAGGAGCAGGCCCCTGGCGAAGCCTTTCGAGACGATGATGCCGTGGCGGCCGACCTCGACCTCCTTCGGGTCGCCGATGGGCTCGGGCAGGCCGAGAACGGAGATCTCGATCTTCAGCCGGCCGAGCTCGTTAGGGCCCAGCGGCTCGAACCGCGTGTCCTGGCTGGCCGCGGCGACGGCCATCTCGATGAGGGTCTCATCGAGGGACTTGACCGGCAGGGGGTAGCCGATACAACCGCGCAAGTCCCCGGCCACGGTCAGGGTGACGAACGCACCCCTTTTTTCTTTGAGCGTGCCCGTCCTTACGGGCGTGTGGAGGTGGCCACCGGTCTTGAAATAGTACTCGATCGCTTGGCGGGCCAATTCGAGACAGGCGCGTTCCTCGGCGGGGGTCAGCGGATCACTCATGGCCTTTCTCTTTCCCGGCCGGCGCGAGCGGGACCGGGGCGAGGAAGAACTTCCGCTCGAACTCGACGACGGACGGCCGCATCGCCGGCGCTTTGGCGGACCCGGCCATTTGGATGATGAGCTTCCCGTACCAGGCCGGTCCGAGGACCGCCTTTTTGAAAGCGGTGGCGGGGCGGACGGCGAAGAGGCCGATCGTCCTCCCCGGCCAGATCCCATCGAGTCCGACGAGCAGCCGCTCATCCGGCAGGGTCCGTCCGCTCCCTGCCGGAAAGACCTTCTCGACGATAAAGCGGAATCCCCGCTTGTGGCCGACGAGGAATCCCCAGGTCGAAGCCGCCGGCCGGGCGGCTCTTAGCGCCTCGATCTCGCGCTGCGCTTCGGGGGTTATGAACACATCCATTACGCCAATTATACCCATATGTGCGGTCCTTGACTATCCCCGAGTTTTCGCATTAAGATGAGTCCGGGAATCAGGCATGAAATACGAGCTGGTCATCGTCGGCGCCCTCGAGACCAACTGTTACCTGGTTTATTGCGAGGAAACGCGCGCCTGCGCCGTCATCGACCCCGGGGCCGACCCCGAGAAGATCATCTCGACAGTCGCCGACCTGGAGCTCAAGCCCGTCATCGTCCTCAACACCCACGGCCACGTCGACCACATCGGCGCCAACAGCGACATCGTCCAGAAGTACGCCGTGCCCCTCGGGATGCACGCCGCCGACACCGGGATGCTCCAGGTCTCCGACTACATCGAACTCAGCCTGCTCCTCGGGGCCAGGAATTCGCCGCCGCCGGACCGCCTCCTCGCGGAAGGCGACGAGATCGCCGTCGGCCGGACGTCGCTCCGGGTCCTCCACATCCCTGGGCACACGCCCGGAAGCATCGGCTTCGTCCAGGGCGGCGTCCTTTTCTCCGGCGACACGCTCTTCTGCGGCGGCGTCGGACGGACCGACCTCCCCGGCGGCTCCTGGAAGGACCTCGAGCGGTCGATCCGGGAGCGGATCCTCACCCTCCCCGAGGAAACGATCGTCCTACCCGGCCACGGGCCGGGGACGACGGTCGAGCAGGAGCGCAACTCCAATCCCTTCCTGACATGAAGCTTCCCTCCTCCTCGCCCGAGGATTCCCTCCGACTTTTCCTCGAGTACCTGGCCGTCGAGAAAGGCCTCGCCCGGAACACCGTCACGTCCTACGCCCGCGACATCCGCAAGTTCGTGGATTTCGTCAAGGCCGGCAAGATCGCCTGGAACCGCATCTCCGAGGAAGCCCTGGTCGGCTTCATCCACCGCGAAAGCAAGGCCGGGCTGTCGGCCAGGTCTTTGGCCCGCCTGATCTCCGCCCTTCGCTCCTTCTTCAAGTTCCTCGTCCTCAGCGGCTTCCTCAAGAGAGACCCCTCGTCTCAGCTGACCACGCCCTCGACCTGGCTCGCCCTGCCCAAATTCCTGACGGTCGCGGAAGTCGAGGAGCTCCTGCGGACTCCCGACGAAAAAAAGGCCCACGGAGTGAGGGACCGGGCCATGCTCGAGGTCCTCTACGGCTCCGGGCTCCGGGTCTCGGAGCTCGCCTCCCTCAAGCTCGCCGAGGTCAACCTCGAGGACGGCTTTCTCGTCTGCCGCGGCAAGGGGGGCAAGGAGAGGATCGTGCCCCTCGGCCGCTCGGCCTGTGGCGCGGTCAAGCGTTACTTGGCCGAGGTCCGGCCGCTCGTCGATCCGGGGGACCGCGAGGAGCTTTTCCTGTCGCGCCGCGGCCGGGCCTTCACCCGCCAGGGCCTCTGGAAGCTCCTCCGTCAGCACGCCGGCAAGACCGGGCTCGCCGCCAAGATCAGCCCCCACATCCTCCGTCATTCGTTCGCCACGCACCTGCTCGAGAGGGGGGCGGACCTCCGGTCGGTCCAGCTCATGCTCGGCCACAGCCAGATCACGACGACCCAGATCTACACGCACGTCAGCCGGGAGCGGCTGCGCCGCGTCTACGACAAGTTCCATCCGCGGGCCTGACGCCCGCCGCCGGGAGAAACCTTTTTCCATCCTTCGGCGTATCTCCAGGATATCGTCTCTTTTTAAAGCGGTTCCGGGCACTTGACAAACGGCGCCCGGAGGCGTATCCTGTACGGAATTATCGGTTCAGGAAATAAACTTATAAGTTCAATAAATAAACTCAAAGGTATAATACGATGAAACCCAGCGACCTCCGCAGTGAGCGCGAGCGGCTCCGACGTGCGGGCTACAGGGAGACCATCCTCCACGCCGCCGAGCGCGTCATTCTCCGCAAGGGCTACAGCGCGACGACCATGGACGACGTCGCCCGGGAGGCCCAGTTTTCCAAGGCCACTCTCTATAAATACCTCCCGAGCAAAGGTGTCCTGCTGTTCGAGATCATGGGCCACTATTTCGACGAGGTCCGGTCCCGGATGGCCGAGATCCTGGCCGGGCCCGGAAGCGCCGGCGAGAAGCTCCGCCTCGCCATCCGGATGATCCTCCAGTACAACGAAGACAAGAAGAACATCACGCGGGTCCTCTGGATGGACAACGCCATGCTGAAGCTCATGCGTGTCTTCGCCGCCTCGTCCGGGAAGGCGGTCGCCCCCTCCGCGACGGACCGGAAGATGATCGGCCTGCTCAGGAAGAAGAGGCGCGCGGTCATGGAAACAGGCGCCAAGATCCTCGAGGAAGGCGTCGCTTCGGGAGAATTCCGCCGCATGGACACGCTGGCCGCCCTGTCCTTCGTCGAGGCCGTCCTCCAGGGCTATGCCCACAACCGCTTCTGGCAGGGGGATGCGCCGATCACGCCGGACGCGGCCGACGTCCTGACGCGCTTCATCCTCGAGGGGATCGGGAACCCCGAACGGCATGTGAAGGAGAACTGATATGAGGAAGACAGCAGGATTGCTGATCGTGGCGATTATCGCCGCCCTCGGGCCGGCCGCCGCCGCCGCCCAGGAAACGAAGCCGACGCTCGTCCTGACCCTGGACGAGGCCATCGCCATGGCCCTCCGGCAGAATCCTTTTTTCCTGGCCACCCAAGAGAGGGAGGCGCAGGCCCGGTCCCAGGTGCGCGAGGCCGTGTCGAGATTCCTGCCGACCCTGAACGCCCAAGGCCAGGACACCCTGGACGAGAAGCTCTTCGTCCTGGAGTTCCCGTCGATGATCCCGGGCGAGCCGCCCCAGCGGATCTCCATCGACTTCACCAAGGACTACCAGATGTCCCTGGCCTTCTCGCTGCCTCTGTTCGCCGGCGGACGGCTCGTGGCCGGGTATAAGCAGGCCAATTACGGCCTCCAGGCCAGCAAGGAGACGGTCCGCCTGTCCGAACAGGAGACGATCTTCAACGTGAAAAGGTCGTTCTTCGGCTACCTCCTGGCCCGGGAGTTCTCCGCGGTGGCCCAGGAAGCCCTAGCCCTGGCCGAGAAGTTCCGGGAGAACGTCAAGAACCTCCACGAAGTCGGGATGGCCTCGAAGTTCGACCTCCTCCGCTCGGAGGTCCAGGTGGCCAACCTCCAACCGCAGGCGATCAAGGCCCGGAACAGCGTCGACGTGGCCGCGCTGGGACTGAAGACGATCCTGGGCATCGACCTCGACACCCCGATCGAGGTCCAGGGGGAGCTCACCGCGGCGCCTCTCGACGCGGCGGCCGAGGGCGTCATCGAAGAAGCCCTGGCCCAGCGGCCGGAGCTCCGCCAGCTCGAATACCAGCGGCGGATGGCCGGGGAGATGCTGAAGATCGCCCGCGGCTCCGTCCTGCCGACGCTGGCCATCGGCGGCGTCTACAACTTCTGGTCGGACAACCTGAATTTCAAGAAGGGCAACTGGCAGAACTACTACACGATCAACCTGTCCCTCTCCCTGCCCATTTTCAACGGCTTCGAGTCGCGGGCCCGAGTCGGCCAGTCTAAGGCCATGATCCGCGAGCTCGACTGGACCCGCAAGGGCCTCTCGGACGCGATCGCCTTCGAGGTCCGGCAGGCGGTCCTGAACCACAGCCAGGCCCGCGAGACCCTACTCTCCCAGGAAAAGAACGTCGAACAAGCCCGCGAAGCCGTCCGCATCGCCGAATTGAACTACGCCGAAGGCCTGGCCACGAACCTGGACGTCTCGACGGCTCAGGTGGCCCTGAGCCAGGCCCGGACCAACTATTCCCAGGCGCTCTATGACTGCGTCATCTCGCAAGCCCAGCTCGAAAAGGCCGTCGGCCGGAGCCGGTCGGAGAGCCGCTCGAATTAACGGAGGAACCCATGAAACACCCGAACACCCATCGGAAGCTCGTCGTCGCCACCCTCGCCGCGGCCGCTCTCGTCGCCGCCGTCGCCTGCAAGAAGCCGGCGTCGAAAGATGCCGCTTCGGCCGAAACCTTCGGCGCCGCGCCGGTCAAGGTCTTCCAGGTCCGGCGGGAAAGGATCACGGAGAAGATCACCTACACCGGCACCCTCGAGGCCTGGACCAAGATCAACATCACGCCCGAAGTGGGCGGCAAGATCGCCCGCATCCTCGTCCAGGAGGGCGACCGCGTGGCCCAGGGCCAGCTCCTGGCCGAGCTCGAGACCCAATCCATCCGCCTCCAGCTCAAGCAGGCCGAGGCCGGGGTCGCCGTGGCCGAGGCCAGCCACGCCGACGCCCTCCGCAACAAGGAGCGCATGGACCGCCTGATCAAAGAGAACGCCGTTTCCGAGATGCAGCGCGAGAAGATCCAGCTCGGCTACGATGCGGCCGCCGCCCAGCTCGAGCAGGCCCGGGCGGGCCTCAACCTGGCCCGGCACGCCCTTGACGTCTCCATCATGAGGGCGCCCATCGCCGGCGTCGTCGCCTCGAAGAACGCCGAGGTCGGCGACGTCATCAATCCCATGATGGGAGGCTTCGGCGGCGGGGCCGGCGGCGTGCTGACCCTGATGGACTACTCCCGGGTCAAGATCGCCGTGGCCGTCTCTTCCGAGGACATCGGCCGCATCCGCAAAGGTCAGGAGGCCGTCCTCCGCGTCGGCTCCCTCCCCGGACGTGATTTCCGCGGCGCCGTCCGCGTCGTCAACCTGACCGCCGACCCGCAGAACAAGAAGTTCGGGGTCGAGGTCGTCATCGACAACCCCGACGCGGCCCTGCGGCCGGGCACGTTCGGCGACCTCGTCTTCGAGGTCCGGTCCCACGAGAACGCCCTGGTCGTTCCGCAGCTGGCCGTCCTCGAGAACACTTACGTCTTCGTCGCCGAAGGCGGCAAGGCCGTCAAGAAGAACGTCGTCCTCGGCCTCCAGAACACGACCATGGTCGAGGTCCTCGACGGCCTCGCCGAGGGCGATGCGGTCGTCGTCGAAGGCAACTTCGGGCTCGAAGAGGGGGCGGCCGTCCAGGTCCTCGAAGAGGTGAAAAAATGAAGCTCCCCGAATTCTCCGTCAAGAAAAAAGTCACCACGTCCATGATGGCCGCGATCCTGGTCGTCCTGGGCGCCATTTCGTTCACCCGGCTGGGGCTCGACTTCTTCCCCGACCTGGAGTTCCCGACGGTCTCCGTCATCACGGCCTACTCGGGCGCCTCGTCCACGGACATCGAGAACGTCCTGACCCGGCCCCTCGAACAGGTCGTGAGCTCCGTCAACCGGGTCAAGAAGGTCACCTCCCAGACATCCGAGGGCGTCTCGGTCATCAGCATCGAGTTCGAGTGGGGGACGAACCTCGATTTCGCCGCCCAGGACGTCCGCGACCAGATCGGCCTTTCCAAGCAATATCTGCCCGAGGCCGCCGCCGAACCCCTGGTCATGAAGTTCAGCTTCAGCCAGTTCCCCGTCATCTTCTACGGCATCACCAGCGACATCCCGGCCATGAAGCTCCAGACCGTCATCGAGGACGAGGTCGCTCCCAGGCTCGAGAGGATCGACGGCGTCGCCTCGGCCCGCGTCTTCTCCATGGACGAGCGGGAGATCCTGGTCGACGTCGACAAGGCCTCGCTCGAGAGCCGGGGCCTGACCCTTGACCAGATCATGACGGCCCTCAGGGCCGAGAACCTCAACCTCCCGGCCGGAAACATCGTCGAGCGCTACACGGACATTCTCGTCCGGACGATGGGCGAGTTCACCGGACTCGACGACATCCGCCGGACCGTGGTCGGCATGAGCGCGGCCGGGGAGCCCGTCTATGTCGCCGACGTCGCCGAAGTCAAGGACACGCTCAAGGAGATGCGCTATGCGTCCCGCATCCAGGGACAGAACGGCGTCTACCTCATCGTCAGCAAGCGCTCCGGGGCCAACACCCAGATCGCCAGCTCGGCCGTCAAAAAGGAGATCGAGGCCCTCAAGGGAACGATCCCCGGCAATCCGGTCTTCCACGTGGCCATGGACCAGGGCGACATGATCGAGCAGGTGACGTCGAACACGGTCACCAACGCCTGGCAGGGCGGCCTCCTGGCCATTCTGCTGATCTTCCTCTTCCTCCGCAACTGGCGGCCGACGTTCATCATCAGCCTGGCCATCCCCCTATCCATCATCACCACGTTCATCGCCCTCTACGCCGCGGGCTACACTCTGAACCTGCTGACGCTCGGCGGCTTGGCCTTGGGCATCGGCATGCTCGTCGACAACGCCATCGTCGTCATCGAGAACGTCTACCGCCACCTCGAAGAAGGCGAGGGGGCCGACCAGGCCTCCATAGCGGGCGCGGGCGAGGTCGGCATGGCCATCACCGCCTCGACGCTGACGACGATCGCCGTCTTCTTCCCCATGATCTTTGCCTCGGGCGTCACCGGCAAGATGACCCAGGCCCTCGGCCTGTCCATCGCCTTCTCGCTCATCGCCTCATTGTTCGTCGCCCTGACGGTCGTGCCCCTGTCCACATCGCTTCTCTTCCGCTCGAAGATGAGCCTCAAGGCGATCGCCAAGGCCCCCGAAGAGCGCCAGTTCGCCAAGGCCAAGGCCCTCTACAGAAAATGGCTCGACAAGGCCCTCCACCACCGCCGCTGGGTCGTCGGCGGCGCGCTCCTCGCCCTCGTCGTCTCTCTGGCGATCGTCCCCTTCCTGGGAACGGAGTTCATGCCCGCCCAGGACCAGGACATGATCCTGCTCAAGGTCCGCATGCCCGTCGGTACGGCCCTGGAGGAGACCGACCGGGTCGTGGCCATGGTCGAGAACATCATGTCGGCGATGCCGGAGATCACCATGATCTCGGCCCAGAGCGGCTCCCAGGTCGAACAGGACGCCGGGGACGCCGCCTCGGCGTTCTCCAACGCCGGGACCCACGAGGGGCTCCTCTGGACCGGGCTGGTCAAGCGCGACAAGCGGCAATACTCCGACAAGGAGATCCTGGAACGGATCCGGCGGAAGCTGCCGAACCTGCGCGGCGTCAAGTTCGAGGCCATCGACATGAGCCAGATGCTCCTCGGCGGCTCCTCGGCCCCGGTCGAGATCAAGCTCTTCGGCAAGGACCTGCCGACGCTCAAGGGCCAGGCCGACCAGATCGTCCAGCTCATCACGGGCGTCGAGGGCGTGCGCGACCTGACCCACACGATGGCCGCGGGCAAGCCCGAAGTCCAGATCCACATCGACCGGGAACGGGCTTACCGGCTGGGCCTGTCGGTCTACCAGGTCGCCAACACCGTCCAAACCGCCACGTTGGGCAAGGTCGCCACCCGCTACCGCGAGGGCAGCGACGAGATCGACGTCCGGTTGCGGTTCAAGGAAAAATACCGCGACAGCCTCGACGAGGTCCGCGGCATTCCGCTCCGCACGGCCGCCGGCCAGACGATCTATCTCGAACAGGTGGCCGACGTCACGAGCGGCGAAGGTCCGATCATGATCAACCGCGAGAACCAGGCCCGCCGCGTCTCCGTCACGGCCAACATCGTCGACCGCGACCTCGGCAGCGTCGTCAGGGACATCAAGGGCCGGCTGGCCGGCTTCGAGAAGGGGCTGCCGCCGGGATACTTCCTCGAATACGGCGGCGCCTACGAACAAATGTCGGAAGCCTTCCTCATCCTGGCCGGCGCCTTCGCCCTGGCCATCCTCCTCGTCTACATGATCATGGCTTCCCAGTTCGAGCATTTCGTCCATCCCTTCATCATCATGTTCACGGTTCCCCTGGGCATCATCGGCGTCATCCTCGGCCTCCTGGTCACCGGCCGGACGCTCAACCTGGCCGCCCTGATCGGGGTCATCATGCTGGCTGGGATCGCCGTCAACAACGGCATCGTCATGATCGACTACATCAACCAGCTGATCAAGCGGGGCGTCGACAAGCGGGAGGCGATCCTGCAGGGGGCGACGACGCGCCTGCGGGCCGTCCTGCTGACGGCTCTGACGACCATTCTTGCCAGCCTGCCCATGGCCTTCTCCAGGTCCTCGGGCTCCGAATTCCGGGCCCCCATGGGCGTGGCCATCGCTTTTGGGTTGACCACGACGACATTCCTGACGCTCTTTGTGATCCCGGTCATCTATAGTCTATTCAACAAGATACGGTTCAAGGAGAAAAAGGCCCCGGCTTGACGCGATATTCAGGCCTTGTACTTCAGGAAAGCGCCGATCTGCCCGTAGCGGTCGAGCTTCGACGGCGGCGTGATGTGTTTGACGGTGCCGTTCCGCTTGAGGACGGTCTCGATGGCCTCGTCGACGATGTCCTGGACGACGTCCGTTTTCTTGTCGCAGACGGGACACTTGAGCTCGTCGAGGTAGAAGATCTTGTGCGTCGGGCAGATCCGCCCCGGCTTGGAGAAATTATGGGTGACGACGAGCGATTGGACCTCGAACTGGTTCAGACGGTGGATCGTATCGCGCAGGCCCGAAGCCGCCAGACCGCCGCGCTCGAGCTCGGCGACGAGCTTCCGGACGGTCTCCTCTTCCTCGGCCTTCTTGAGCCGGGCCTCGACCTCCAGGACCTCCTGGAGGACCTTGGTTGGGGAGTCGCCGACGTGGGAGTGGATCCGCGCCTTGATCTTTTCGCGGAGATAGCTGTGGAGGTGGCCCTCGAAATCGGCGCCGTGATTGTCCTCGCAGCTGATGAAAAACCACTCGAAGGGGTGCTTCTTGCTGAGGTCGAAAGTCCTTTGAGCCGTTTTTTTGAAGTGGTCCTGGAGCTTGGCGTCGAGATGACGCTCGATCTTCTTCCCTTCGGTCCCCTCGAAGCCGCCTTCGCGGACCCGGCCGGGGACGTCGCTCTTGAGCTCGTCGAGGGCCTTGATCTCGCCCATGGAGATGTCGTACCAGCGGGCCTCGCGGCGGCTGAGGAGGAGGGCGCAAATGGAACTGTACTTGTCCAGGATCGCGGCGAGGGGGCGGACATAGAAGTTGGTGTCGAAGACGACCCGGCTGCGGGGTCCGTGCGGCAGCTCCAGGGCCTGCCAGAATTTCCTCTGACTGCATGAGAAAACGGCCAGGCCGGCGGCGTTCGAGGACGCGAGCGCCCGGCCGCTGTGATCGGCGATGAGGTCCAGGTCGCGCAGAAGGGACTCGGTCTTGTTCTTGGCGGCGGCGAGACCGCAGGCCCGAGCCTTAGCGTCGTTGAGCAGATTCTTCAGGGCGAGCTGGATCTCCTTCCTGTTCAGCCGGCCCTTGTCCGTGTCCAGGTAGAACGACGTCACGAGGTCGCCCTGGCTCTTGAACTTGGCCATCGCCTCGATCTGGGAACGGCTTTGGAATTTCATTCATCCTCCTAGGGTGATTGCAGGCGGGTTTTGGGGAAGCGAGGGAGACGATTGATGAGCGGATTCATCAACGCATCTACAATAGGTGCCGCGGAGCCTTTTGTCAAGCGGATGAAGTTGTCCACCGGGCCTCGCCCTGTTTCCAGGCGGTATTTACGCACGGCCATAAAATCGTTATAATAATGGCTCTCTGAGTGCGGAAGTGGCGGAATTGGCAGACGCGTAAGCCTCAGGAGTTTATGGCCGTAAGGCCTTGGGGGTTCGAGTCCCCCCTTCCGCACCAATCTGAGTTTCACGGCGGCCCGCTGAAAACCCGGAAGCTCAGACTGGAAGTCTCGGTCAAGAACTCGATCGAGGGGGAGGAGCTGAAGAAAGCCGTCGAGTTCCGGCTAAAATTTTAGGCTGAGGTTGAGCCGAACGACCCGGGTCCCCCACAGGGGCCAATACTTTCCGTAGGTGCCGCTGAGGACGCGCGTGCCCGTGCCGGCGCCCTCGCCGTCAGGGGACCAGGTCCCGCCGTCGTTAAGGTCGAGCGTCCTGTACTTGTCCCCGAGCAGATTGAAGACATCGACCGAGACCGCGAAAAGGCTTCGGCCCGCCTTCGCGAATTCTTTTTCCAGCCGGACGTCCAAGTTCTTCCACGAGCCGAAGCGCCGCGCGCCCGGGCCCTCCAGGTAGACGGTGACCGGGGCCATGTCGGCGCCGTTCGCCGCGGCCCAGTCCGACGGCGGGATGACGGTCACCGTCCTGGCCCAGGGGGCGCCGCTCTGGGCCTTGAAGAGGAAGCTGAGGTAGATGTCCCAGCGGAACCGCACGGTCCCCGCGAGGCGGGCGACGAGCGGCCGGTCCTGGAGGAGGCGGTTGGTCGCGGCGATGTTGATGAAGGCGTTGGGGTTGAGGAGGACCGGGGAATTCCCGGCGCTCCAGCGGGAGGCCACGCCGGCCGTCCCGGTCGACCGGCTCCAGGTGAAGGACCCGAAGAGCTGCCAGTTCCGGGACATCCTCTTGCGGAACGAAAACTCCAGACTCCGGTATTTCGCGTCGAGGTCGGGGACGTTCTCGATTCTCTCGAAGAAGTTGGGGGCCGTGGACGAACGAAGATATACGGTCACGGGGACGTCGGCATATCCGCCTGTTCCCGGAACGACTGTCGAAAAGGGGACCCACCAGCCTGTCGGAGCGTCCTCGAGGCGCCACCAGGGAACTTGCGTTGAGGGATCATAGAGCACGTGTCCGATGATGTTCGTGTGATGTCTCGAGATATATCGAACGGAGAGGGTGAAATCGCGGAGAATCTCCTGCTCCAATCCGGCCGTCCATTCCTCGATGACGGGGGCCTTGAGGTCGGGGTCGACGGCCTGCCTGAAGTACTCGCTTTTATAGACGCGGAAATCGTAGGGTAACGGGATGAACATATCCGACGTGCCGACGAGGCCGTTGGTGTCCTCGTCGAACCAGAAAAAATCGTGGGACGCCAGGGGGTCGACTTGAGCCAGGTCCTGGGAATAGCCGAGTCCAAGGTACTCCGGGAGCCGCGCCCATGAGCCCTTGAGGAGCGTCCGGCCGTTGCCGAGGACGTCGAAGCTCAGACCGGCCCGTGGCGAGAGAGAGTTCCAGATGATGGCCTTCTCCCAGGCCCCGAGGCTGACCGTGCTGTAGGGGTTGTAGCCCATGAGCGGGTCGATGAGAGTGTTGCCCAGATCGACGCTGACGGAATTGCCGCTCGCGCCCTTGATGACCGCCGGGAACCTCGCCTCGGAACGGTCGAACCGGAGACCGCCGGATAGGGAGATCCGGCCGCCGATCCGCATCGTGTCCTGGGCGAAAGCGCCGAGCCTCTTGAGTTCGCGCCGGACGGTCATGTTCCCTTCGCCCTGAGGGGCGATATAAAACCCGATGAGGCCGCAGCCGACGTCGTTACCCGAGAACGGGGAGATGACGTTGCCGAACGTATAGGGGCTCCCGGCCGTGTAGTTGTGAATGAGATTGTCGGCCTTCCAGACGGATGAGGTGGAATACATGGTCTCGTACTCGCCGCCCGCGACGAGCTCGTGGGGCATGCCCAGGAACTTGTCCAGGAGACGCGTGATGGTCCCCTTGGCGCTCATGCGGCTCGCCACCTCACGGTCGTTCAAGGAGCCGCTGCCCCAGCTGTATCCCGTGATGACGTCGTGGTACTGGGGTTTGGCGCTGGCCATCTCATTGAGGATGAGGGGCTGTTTGTATTTCGTGTACCCCACGGAGAGGTCCAAGAAAGTGCTCTGGTTGACGATATAGGAAAATCCGCCACGGCCGAGCATGACCCCCTCCCCGGAGAGCTCTCGGGTCGACGATTCGGGCCGGAGCCTGTCGATGTCCGCTTCGTAGACGGGCTCGCGGAGGCCGGAAAAGCCGAACTCCAGGACGCCCTTGAACTTGTCGAGGACGTTCATCGAGAGCTTGAACAATCCGGCGAAGTCGCGTTCGGCGTAGTCGTAGACGAAGTGGCGGACCCCGAGGGGATCGGTCCAGTAGCGGAACGGCGCCCTGCTGCCCTGGGTTTTGTAACGGACGTTGGCGAAGAGCCAGGCCATGTCCTCGAGCACGGGACCGCCGTACGTCAGGGACAGGTCGTGCTCCCTCTTGAGCGCCGGGGCGGCCGCCCCGTCCATCTCGGCGATCTCGCCGGCCGTCCAGAGCGAATCGACCAGCCCCCTGCCGGAGGCGCTGTAGGAGAGGCTGCCCTGTGGCGAGCCCGATCCCGGCCGGTGGACGATGTTGACATAGGCGCCCTGGGCGGGTCCCGCTTCGGCGGCGTGGCCCGCCGTTTCGACGACGACCTCGTCGATGACGTCGACATTGATCCGGCCCATGGCCCGCGCGTCGACGGGATGGGTCGCGATGACGCCGTCCAGGACGAGGAGGTTGGCCGTGACCGGGGCCCCGTTGAAGGAGGCCCGCATGCCGGGCGTGTCGGCCTCGAAGACGAGCCCGGGGACGAGCCCCAGGACGGCCGTGAAATCGCGGTGCAGGGGCAGACGGGTGATGAGCTCCCTGTCCAGGATGACCGCCGCCCGCGAGGAATCCCGGTCGAGGGTCGGGCCGGGCCGGCCGGTCATGGGCTCTTCCTCGATGTCGGTGGGTTCCATCTTGAAATTGACGGTGGCCGTCGCTCCGGCGGAGAGGGCGACGTCATCGACGCTGACCGTCTTGAACCCGGGCGCCTCGACGACGATCTTGAAGGTCCCCGGCTCGAGGCCGACGATGCCGTAGCGCCCCGTTTTCGAGGTGATATAGTTCGTGATCCCGAGCGAGGCCGGGGAGGTCACGTAGAGGTAGGCCCCGGAGAGAGGCGCGCCCTTGTCGTCGACGACCTTGCCCTTGATGGCGCCTTTCGGACCGGCCGCGACGGAGGGCAGGCAGAGAACGAGCAGGGCCGCCAAGAGGACCGGAGCGGCGGTGGATTTCCTGATCAAAGCGGCCTCCTTGGTCTCTGTCTCAACCGTTCTTTTATATTTTTTCGTCCCGGGTTGTCAAAACAATTAACTCCCGTTCCGCTCGGAAAGTTCCAGGGGGGGAGGCGCCGGCGACGGCCTTTCATCCCCGGCTCCCCGCCTTGAGACGGGCCCAGGCCGCCGCGCCCACGAGGCCGGCGTCGTTGCCCAGGGCGGCCTTCTCGATGCGGCAGCCGGCGAAAGAGATGCGGTGGGACCTCCGGCGGGCTTCGTCGACGGCCGGCCCGAGCAGGAGCCTTCCGGCCGATACGACTCCCCCGCCGATGAGGATCTTCTCGGGATTGAGGAGATTGATGACGATGCCCAGGCCGATGCCCAGGTAGTAGGCGCATTTCCTGAAGCTCTCGAGGGCCGCCGCGTCGCCGGCCTTGGCCAGGACGAAGACCTCCCGGGAGTCCGTGACGTCGGTCCGCCCAGTGAGGGCCTGGTAGTTCCGAACGATCCTTGGGGCCGAGGCCTCGGTCTCGAGACAGCCCCGGCCGCCGCAGTTGCAGGGCTCGCCCTCGGGATTGACCGTGATGTGGCCGATCTCGCCGGCGTAGCCGCCCTCTCCCTCCCACAGCTTCCCGCCGAGGATGATGCCCGAGCCGATGCCCGTCCCGATGGTCAGCAGGACGAGGCTTCGGGCGCCGCGCCCCGCCCCGTGCTTGAATTCGCCGTAGGCCGCCATGTTGGCGTCGTTCCCGATGCGGATCGGGACGTCGATGAACGTGCGCAGGGCCGGGATGAGCGGGTAGCCGCTGAGGCTCGGGTAGTTGGGCGACTGAAGGATCTTCCGCTCCTTCAGACTGTAGAAGCCGGCGATGCCGAATCCGCAGGAGCGGACGGGGCCGGGCGCCTTTTTCCGGAGGGAGAACCAGGCCTGCTCGAGGACGGCCAGAATGTCAGCCATGGCCTCCGGACTGCGGACCTTGCCCTTTTGGACGAGACGTCCGTCGCGGTCGACAAGGCCGTATTTCAGACGGGTGCCGCCGATGTCAAAACCGGCATCGTATGAGGCTGTCATGGAGGATTCCCGAGGGCCGGCTCGGACGGTGGACCCGGCCAGCGCTGAGAGTGGGCCGTCAGCCGGCGGGGGGCTCGGGCTTCTTGGGGTTGTCGGGGTCGTCCTTGGTGCTCATGGACTTCTTGAAGTTCTTGATGCCCTCGCCGATGGATTTTCCGAGGTCCGGCAGCTTCCGGGCGCCGAAGATGATGATGACGATCAGGAGGATCAGGATCAGTTCGGTCGGTCCGATGGATCCAAGCATGCGAATCTCCTTAGGTTTTGACCGCGATTTCTCCCCTAGAAGATACGCCCGAACCCCCTAAAAGTCAATCCGCCGCCGGCCGGGGCAAAGGCCCGGCTCCCTTCATTGCCGAAACGGGCGGCAGACTGTGTGGACTGGCTGGGGAAATTCTGCGATAATGAGCGTTTCCATGAAGAACATCAGGAACTTCTCCATCATCGCCCACATCGACCACGGCAAGTCCACCCTGGCCGACCGGTTCATCGAGCTGACCGGTGCCCTGTCCGCCCGGGAGCTCAAGGAGCAGGTTCTCGACACCATGGACCTCGAGAGAGAGCGGGGCATCACCATCAAGGCGCAGACGGTCCGCCTGACCTATAAGAGTCTTTCGGGGGAGGACTACATCTTCGACCTCATCGACACCCCCGGCCACGTCGACTTCTCCTACGAGGTCTCGCGGAGCCTCCTGGCTTGCGAAGGCGCCCTTCTCGTCATCGACGCCTCCCAGGGCGTCGAGGCCCAAACTCTGGCCAACGCCTACCTCGCCATCCACAACGACCTCGTCCTCGTTCCGGTCATAAACAAGATCGACCTGCCCCAGATCCAGATCGAAGACTCCCTTGAGCAGATGGAGCACGTCATCGGCCTGCCGCGGTCCGAGGCCCTCCTGGTGAGCGCCAAGACGGGCCAGGGCCTGCCGGAGCTCTTCGAGGCCGTCGTCAAGCGCATCCCGCCCCCGTCGGGCGCCCCGGACGCTCCGCTCAAGGCCCTCCTCTTCGACTCCTGGTTCGACACCTACCGGGGCGTCATCGTCCTCGTCCGGATCGTCGACGGCGAGCTTAGGACGGGCGACCGGATCGTCCTCATGGCCTCGGGCGCCGAGTACGAAGCCGAGGAGGTCGGCTACCTTGCGCCCAAGCCGGTCAAGTCCGGCGTCCTGAAGACCGGGGAAGTCGGCTACCTCATCGCCGGCATCAAGAAGCTGAGCGACGCCCGGATCGGCGACACGGTCACCCATCGGAATCGGCCCACCGAAAGGCCCTTGCCGGGCTTCAAGGACGCCAAGCCCATGGTCTTCTGCGGCATTTTCCCGGCCGGAGCGAGCAACATCGAAGAGCTCCGCGACGCCATGGAGAAGCTCCGCCTGAACGACGCCTCGTTCCACTACGAGCCGGAGAACTCGCCGGCCTTGGGCCTCGGCTTCCGGGCCGGGTTCCTCGGACTGCTTCACCGGGAGATCGTCCAGGAGCGGCTCGAGCGCGAGTTCGGCCTGACCTTGATCACGACGGCCCCGAGCGTCGGCTACCGGGTGACGAACCGCGTGGGGGAGACGGTCGAGATCCACAATCCTTCCGAAATGCCCGAGCCGGCCGAGGTCACGACGATCGAGGAGCCGATCATCGACGCCGTCATCCTGACCCCCGACCGCTACCTCGGCGGTCTGTTCAAGCTCCTCGAGGAACGGCGCGGCGTCCAGAAGAAGATGGAGTATATCGGGCCGGGCCGTGTCCTTCTAGCTTACACCCTGCCCCTGAACGAGGTCGTCTTCGACTTCTACAACCAGCTCAAACAGCTCTCCCAGGGCTACGCCTCGCTCGATTACGAATTCGCCGGCTATCGCGAGGGGCCCCTGGTCAAGATCGACATCCTCATCAACGGCGACGCCGTCGACGCCCTGTCGCTCATCGTCCACGAGGCGAAGGCCCAGACGATCGGCCGGGCCCTCGTCGAGCGCATGCGCAAGGTCATCCCCCGCCAGCAGTACGAGGTCGCCCTCCAGGCCGCCATCGGCAAGCGCATCGTCGCCCGGGAGACGGTCAAGCCCTTCCGCAAGGACGTCCTGGCCAAGCTCTACGGCGGCGACTACACGCGCAAGATGAAGCTTCTGGAGAAGCAGAAGGCCGGCAAGAAGCGGATGCGCCGTGTCGGCAAGGTGGACATCCCCCAGGAGGCCT
>MEYF01000133.1:0-16037 GCA_001775755.1 Candidatus Aminicenantes bacterium RBG_19FT_COMBO_65_30
CTCGACCGTGATGACGCCGTCCTTGCCGACCTTGTCCATGGCCTCGGCGATGATCTTGCCGATGGACGGGTCGTTATTGGCCGAGATGGCGCCGACCTGGGCGATCATCTCGCCGCTGACCTCGCGGCTCATCTTTTTGAGCTCATCGACGACCGTCTCGACGGCCTTGTCGACGCCCTTCTTGATCAGGGTCGGGTTGGCCCCGGCCGTGACGTAGCGCAGGCCCTCGCCGTAGATGGCCTGGGCCAGCACGGTCGCGGTCGTCGTGCCGTCGCCGGCGACGTCCGACGTCTTGGACGCGACTTCCTTGACCAGCTGTGCGCCCATGTTCTCCCAAGAGTCCTTGAGCTCGATCTCTTTGGCGACGGTGACGCCGTCCTTGGTGCTCGTGGGCGAGCCGAACTTTTTGTCAAGGACGATGTTCTTGCCGCGGGGCCCGAGCGTCGACTTGACGACATTACTGAGGATGTTCACGCCCTTGAGCAGGGCATGTCTTGCATCGTCTCCGGATAGGATTTGTTTGGCCATGGTGTCTCCTTACTTCTCGATGACGGCGAGAATCTCTTCTTCGCGGATGATGACGAGCTCGACGCCGTCGAGCGTCACTTCCGTGCCGCTGTACTTGCCGATGAGGACCCTATCGCCCTTCTTGACCGCGAGGGGGATGGTCTTTCCATCGTCATTGACCCGGCCCTTGCCGACTTCGATGATCTCGGCTTCCTGGGGCTTTTCCTTCGCCGTGTCCGGGATGATGATCCCGCCTCTCTTGACTTCCTGTTCCTCGAGTCGCTTGAGGAGCACTCTGTCATACAGAGGGTGAACTTTCATTAAAACCTCCTTGTGATACCTGAAATTTAGCAGTCAAAAAATGTGAGTGCTAATAATACACAAATTGAAGCGGTTTGTCAAGGGGTGGGAAGTCAAAATATTAGCAGTCCTTATTGTCGACTGCTAATATTTTTTCTTGATCTTCAGGAGCTTGGCCCGGTTGTGGAGGGTATTCCTGTGGATACCGAGGGCTTGGGCCATCTTGGTCTTGTTCCCCTCGTGTTTTTTCGCCGCCTGTTCGAAGAAGATCTTCTCGAATTCGCGGAGGGCGTCCTTGAGGCTGATCTCTTTTTCCACCATGTCCTTGATGATCAGCTCCATCCGCTGATGGAAGTTGAGATCGCTAGATTTTTTGTCCATGCTTCCCTCCGCTCTCGCGGATCTCTTTGTACGAGGCGTTGAACTTGGCCCTCAGGTCTTGGGGGATCATGTTGAATGCGGCCCGGGTGGCGCCGAGACAGGCCGGGGCGAGGACGGACGTTTCCAGGGTCGGCTTGGCCACCTCGAACGTGAACAGGGCGAAGACGATGATGCCGCAGATGAGGACCCCCTTGACCGCGCCGAAGACGCCGCCGGAGAGCCGGTTCGCGAGGGCCAGCGGGCCTTTCATGGCCTTCGTGATCAGGTGGCCGAGGATAGCCCCGGCGATGAGGACGGCGACGAAAATGAGCAGGAAGCCCAGGAAATTGCTGAGCAGCCTGTTCTTGACGAACGTCTCAAAAACGCCCGCCGTCGCCTCGTAGTAAAGACTGGCCAGGACGAGACCGGCGATGACCGCGACGAGGCCGATGACCTGTTTGGCGAACCCCTGGAAGATGCCGATGATCGCCGTCAGGATCATGATTGTCACCAGGATGATGTCGAGCCAGTTCATGCCGCGCCTCCCCTTCTTGCCCTCAGCCGTTCGACCATCCCGTAGTCCCCCTCCGGCAGGGCGCCGAAGGCGACGTGGGGCTTGATCCGCCCGTGGAAATCGGAGC
The DNA here is from genome assembly GCA_001775755.1 of Candidatus Aminicenantes bacterium RBG_19FT_COMBO_65_30. Taxonomy (GTDB): domain Bacteria; phylum Acidobacteriota; class Aminicenantia; order Aminicenantales; family Saccharicenantaceae; genus RBG-16-66-30. The sequence continues at coordinate 1,809 of MEYF01000133.1, forward strand.
CGGCCGTGGCCACGAGGTCGAGTTCCTCGGCCAGCCCGCGGTAAAAACCCGTCTGTTCGGCCGTGTGGTAGGACGTGAAAACCTCCATCCCGAGAAGTCCGCGCTCCTTGAGCACGCGGGCGTCCTCGGCCGTCGTCCGCTGGAAATACGCGCCGGGATGGGCGAGGACGGGGGCTCCCCCCGTCGCCGGAGCCGCGGCCAGGACATCGAGGAGGCCGATGAATCTCTTGGGGACGTGGGCCGCCTTCCCCTCGGCGAAATATTCCTTATAGAACATGTACGGAGCGTAGGGGCGGTTCTCGGCCCGATAAAAGAACTCCAGGGCGGGATTCCGTTCGTTCTCCGGGTTCTCGAGGAGGACCTGGGCGATCTTGACCCCGAGCGGGGGCACGCCGTTGGACTTCTCGCGGACCTCGTCCATGGTCAGGGCGAATCCGAGGCCCCGAATCTTTTCGATCCGTTCCCGGGTCTCGTTCATGCGGCACTCGGTCTGTCTCTCGATGATCGCGCCCAGGGCCGGGCTCGACCAGTCGACGAACGGCAGGAGGAGGTGGAACTCGCGGCCGCCGAAGAGCGTCGTCACCTCGATGCCGGGGATCACTTCGACCCCCGCCCGGCGACCGATCTCGACGGCCTCCGGATAGGCGGCCACCGTGTCGTGGTCGGCGATCGAGATGGCGCGCATGCCGAAATTCCCGGCGAAGCGGACCAGCTCGGCCGGCGAAAAATCCCCGTCGCTGCTCTTGTGGGAGTGGACGTGGAAATCGACCCGCCCGCTCATGCCAGGTCGTCGAGGCCGGTCAGGACCCTGTAGATTTCCAGGTATTTCTGGGAGGTCTTGGCGATGATCTCCGCGGGCAGCTCCGGCGGAGGCGTGCTCTTGTCCCAGCTCGTCGTCTCCAGGTAGTCGCGGACGAACTGCTTGTCCAGGCTGGGCTGGGACCGGCCCGCCTCGTAAAGCGACAGGGGCCAGAAGCGCGAGGAGTCGGGCGTGAAGATCTCGTCGATGAGGACGAGCTCGTCGCCGTCGAGGCCGAACTCGAATTTCGTGTCGGCGATGATGATGCCCTTGGAGATGGCGTAGAGAGCGGCCTTCTGGTAGAGCTCGAGGCTCGTCTTGCGGATCTTCTGGGCCAGCCCGGCGCCGATCTCCTTTTGGACGTCCTTGAAGGAGATGTTGACGTCGTGGCCCTTCTCGACCTTCGTCGAGGGCGTAAAGATAGGTTCTTTCAGGCGGTCGGACTCCCGGAGCCCCTTGGGGATCCTGATGCCGCAGATCTTCCCTGTCGTCGTGTATTCCTTCCAGCCGGAGCCGGCGAGGTAGCCGCGGACGACGCATTCGACGGGGATGACTTGGGTCTTCTGGACGAGCATGGAGCGTTTCTCGAGGAGCGTCGCGTAGGGGGCGAGGGCGGCGGGAAAATCCTTGATGTCCGTGGCCAGGACATGGTTGGGGCAGACCAGAGCGACGAAATCGAACCAGAACTTCGAGAGCTGGGTCAGGACCTTGCCCTTGTAGGGGATGAGGGAGGGCAGGACCCAGTCGAAGGCGGAGATGCGGTCCGTGGCGACGATGAGGAGCTTATCGTCGACCTCGTAGACGTTGCGGACCTTGCCCTTCTTGAACAGAGGGATGCCGGCCAGCTCGATATCGCCGATCGGACGTTCCATCGTCATCTCCTTTTTGAACCAGTCAAGGATAGTCAAATCGTTTTTAAAAAGCAAATGGCAAGCACGTCGCGTTATACCGCCGCTTATGCTGCGAAAGAGACCGTGCGGGCCGATTCTGGGGGTGGATCAACATAAGTCTTGACAAGGCTCATGATTAGTTTTATATGTGAAAACATATAGATTCCAGGGGGTTTATCATGAAGCTACTCTCCCGGTCGGAAGAGATCGTCCTGCTTGCCGTCTGGCATCTTCAGGATAACGCTTATGGAGTTACGATCCGAACCCTGGTCAGCGAAGCCACGGGACATCCTTGGTCCATCGGGGCCGTCTATGCACCGCTCTACCGTCTAGAACGCAAAAACTTGGTCCGCATGAGCCCGGGGGAACCCACGCCGGAGCGGGGCGGAAGGAGTAAGGTCTATTACACGCTGACGCCGGAGGGGAAGAAAGCTCTACTGCGGATCAAGCGTGTCCATGACGTCCTTTGGGGCGAAGCGAAGCCCATTCAAGTCGACGAGACGTGACGATGAATAAGCTCGGACAGTGGATTTTGAAACGCTTCCTCAGCCGAAAAATCAGGGACGCTGTCATGGGCGATATCGACGAAATGGCTGTCGTCATGACTCACGAAGAAGATTCGAGCCGGGCGAAGTTCTGGTTCTGGCGCCATCTTATTCGATCCTTGCCGTTCTTGCTTACCGAAAAGCTGCAACGAAGATGGTCGCACCATCACGGCGGAGTGACCCGGCCCGGCCTAGAGCCAAAGAACGATGCACGCTCTTTCTTCGTTTCGATAGCCGGCTTGTCGATCGGCCTAGCCTGCTGCTTGACGATCCTCTCCATCACGCGCGATCTTCGATCCGAAGCCCACGTCGTCGATCGCGGGGAGGGCAAAAGCGTCGCCGCCGCGTCCGCTCCGGAAAGTTTCGTCTCTCCCATTCCCGCCCTTTTCAGGTATCCGTTGAAAGGAACGGAGGATTCCCGCGCCGATCTCGAACACATCCTGATTCTCCACGCCCGCCGCCTCTTGGCAATCGAGTTCGTGATCATGCTCGCCGCCGGTCTCGTTTGCATGAATTCCATGTTGAATAATTCCTGCGGCCGTATACATCGACCTGGATCCCAGCGTTTGATCGTGCGCTCGACAGGCTTGGTCGTAGCGGTTTTTCTCCTCGCCCGGCTCCTCACCCATCTCTTATTGCCCTATTTCCGGTTCCTTTTCGAAAAGCAGATGCTTTTGTACTGGCTGGTCGCGCTTTGGCTCATCGTCGGAGGGATATCCAATATCGTGCCGGCGATCGTTCTTTCTTCGTCGATGGTTGCCGCCCGCCGTCCCAGGAAATTCGCGGCGGTCTATCTTGCTTTTATAGCCGCCTTCATGTTCGGGACACTTCTGATCTTTCGGCAGCTTGTTCAGTTAAAGGCCACCCAGACGGTGAGAAATGAGATTCGACTGTCGGGGGTTCTTCCCGACAGCGCGGGCGGCGGGCTTGAGTCCCGGCTCCTCCGATAATCCTGCTGCCCGGTCGCCAGAGAGGCTGAAAGGAGCTGTGATGATCCATCGATCGATCGTCTTGAGCTTAGTTATGACTTTTGTGGTTGCCGCTTTGGCCGCATCTCCTGGCGGCCAAAAAGCCGTTACGTTCACGGAGACTCTTTCGATCACGCAGGATGACTGGTTCCCGTATCAGATCATCGTCGACACTCGAGGGAACATCTTTGTTCTCTCTGGGAGAGAACGGACGCTTCTGGGATTTGATTTGACGGGCCGGGAGGTGCTCCGCCGCCAAATCCCTAGGGGACAGGGACCGGGGGAGTTCGACAGTTTCGATCCCGTTTTTTCTCCGGACGGCCGGCTGTTCGCGGCGGATTGGGCCCAGCGACGGCTCACTATTCTCGATCTTGACTTCAAGGTCGTTCACATCGAAAAAATGAGCCTCTATGGCGACGAATTCCAAATGGATTCGAAGGGTCAACGGTATTTCCTGGCTTATCAGGCTTCGAAGGCGCGAGAGCGCAACCGGGTTGTTCTGACGAAATGCGCGCCGAGCGGGGACGTCGTCAAGGAAATCGTCGGCTACGAGTGGGGTCCGCGGCGGCGCGTGGACGGGATGTACGAAGACAACCTTTATCGTACCCAACTCAAGTACGCGCTCGACGCGCAGGACAATTTGATTTATGCCTTTTCGAGCAAATACGAAGTCTTCGTCGCTTCACCGAGCGGGGAGCTTGTCCAGACCATCACGAGAGACGTCAAGCCGCGCAAAGTCGAGAAGGAGGACGTGGATCGATTGCTCCCCGACCCGTCGAAGAAATCAGCCTATCAATATCTCGTTCCCGATCGGGTTCCGGCGATCGCAGGCCTATTTCCCTTGAAAGACGGCCACCTGCTCGTCGTCACGTTCGAGAAAGCCGGCGAGGAGACTTCCTTGGCCGGCGATCTGTTCGATATCAACGGGCGCTTCCTCGGGACGGTCCGGGTCCCCAAGTACTATCGGTGGGACTTTCTCCTGGCGCCGATGAAAAGCCAAGCCTTCGTATGGAACGACGGTTTCTGCACGATCGAGTCTGACGCCGACGAAGAGAGGTTTTGGGTGAAGCGCTATCGGATAGAATGGAAATGAGCGGGCGCCCTTCGCCATAAATAACATGAACAGAAAAACGGTGAGCGCCCATGCTTGAGCTCAAGGCCATAACAAAACGTTATTCGGCCATCCCCGCCGTCCGCGGCGTCAGCTTTGCCTTGAAACCCGGAGAGATCACCGGATATCTGGGCCCGAACGGCGCCGGGAAAAGCACGACGATCAAGATGATGGCTGGGCTCCTCGACCCGACAGAGGGCGAGATCCTTTACCAAGGTCATCCCATCCGAAAAAACATGTTTGCTTATAAGGCCATTGTCGGATATGTCCCCGAGCAGTCCGAGGCATACAGACATCTGAGCGCCTGGGATTACCTGTTCATGGTCGGTCGCCTTCGGGGGCTCTCGGACGTCCTCCTTCGCGCCAAGGTGACGGAGCTGATGCACTTCTTCGGCTTGTCCTCAGAGATGGATATGGCCATGGCATCCTACTCCAAGGGCATGGTCCAGAAAGTCCTGATTTCCTCGGCCCTCCTTCATGACCCCGATGTCATATTGTTGGATGAACCCCTATCCGGTCTGGACGTCACCACAGCCTTGATCGTCAAGGATCTCCTCGTTTTGCTCGCGCGAGAAAAGAAAATCATCATCTATTCGTCCCACATCCTGGAGGTCGTTGAAAAGATCTGCTCAAGGGTCATCATCATTGATAAGGGGATCATCTCAGCCGATGACTCGGTCGAAAACCTCAGCCATTTGATGAACCTCCCCTCTCTCGAGGAGATCTTCAGCCGTCTCGTCGTCAGCGAAGACCCCGGACTGACGGCCCGGGGTATCGTCGAAACCATACGTCGCGAGAGCTAAGGAGCATGAGATCCGCCCGGGACGTTTTGTCTGCGGCCTCGTTCGAAGTCCGGCAATTCCGGATCCTCACCCGCCACTTCTTTCTCCGGCTTTTCAAAAACGATCTTGTGGACTTCGAGGACCAGATGAAGGAACGGGTGATTGGGGTCCTGGCGATCCTGGCCGTATTCTCAGGTCTTCTCGCCTACGTGTACCTGGGGCAATACGGCTACATGCCCGACAAAGGCCAGTCCTGGATCGAGAAAATGTTCATCATGACCTTCTTCATGCTCATCATGGGATTGTTAGCCATCCTCGAATGGGACAATATCCATCCGGATGCCCGGGACTATTCCAATCTCAATCCCCTGCCTTTGAGGGCACGGACGATCCTCGCCGCGAAATTCACAAGCCTGCTGCTCTTCGTCGGCCTATTCGCTTTGAGCTTGAACCTGCTCTCTTCTCCTTTCTTCATCTTCCTCCTTCCCTGGGGGCGGTCTCCCAGCTTGTTCTTTTTCCTCGGCCATGCGGCCGTTCATATCCTGATCATGTTCTTAGCCTGCTTTTTCAGCTTTTTCCTCTATGTCGTCCTCCTCGGGCTTTTCCAGAGCCTTCTCGGCTCAAAGATCTTCGGAAAGGCATCAACTTATCTGCGCTCTCTCTTCCTCGTCCTCCAATTGTTCTTGATCCTCACGTATTTGAGAATCCTCGTTTACGGATTAAGCAACCTCATACCTGCCGATCGGATCGCGAATAATTTCTCGAAACTCGGGCGATTTTTCGATTTTTATCCTCCCTTCTGGTTCACCGACCTTTACGAGTCCGCCTTAGGGAGCCCCCGATTGCCATTTCATGGACGTTATCGGTTTGCCCTGATAGGGTTGGCCGTCATGGGTGTTGTCTTCATCTTCTCAATGGGACTGAGTTACGCCCGTTCGATGAAAAGAACCCGCATCGGCTACAAACCACGGCTTCGAAAGTTCCGATGGTTCATGGCAGCCGCTTTCAACGGCCTCTTCCTCAGGAATCGCATTCAGCGCGCAGTTTTCCACTTCTATAGGAAGACCTTCAGGAGCAGCGTATTCCACCGGATGCGCCTGGCCACCTTCCTCGCTTGCGGCCTGGCGTTCGTTCCGTTCCTCATCACGATGAAAGTCGTCCGGAAGGGCCATCTTTTTGACATCAACCTGACGATGCTATCCATCCCTTTGATCCTGTCATTTGCCCTTCTCCTCGGCCTGCGATCGGCCGCGAGCGTGCCGGTTTCCCTGGAAGCCAACTGGGTATTCCGATTGACGGAGAGGCCCCAAGTACGCCATTACTTCGCAGGCCATAGGAAAGCGATGGTGATGACGAATCTTATTCCCCTCTTCGTTCTTGTCTTTGCCGTTTACTCCGTTCTCTGGGACCCGCCGACGGCCTTCAATCATGCTCTTTACGGACTGGCGATCTCTATTCTTACAATGGAAATGCTCTTTATTCGCTTTCTCAAGATTCCATTCTCCTGTTCCTATCTGCCCGGGAAAGAAAAAATGCAGGTGTTCTGGCTTCCTTATCTGCTTGGTTTTATCGCCTATCTAAACATCACGAGCCGGATAGAACTGGAACTTCTACGATCGCCATCTCAATTCGTGCCCTTTGTCATTTCGGTTTTTCTTATGGTCGCAGCGATTCGAGCCTATCAGGTCTTCTTCCTTTATAAACGAAATCGGATCCGTTATGAAGAGGAGCCGGAACCCATAATGGTCGGCTTGGATTACAAATACCCGCCTCATAAAAGAAATCAGGCATAAGGCTCGCCGATAGCGCAAGCTGAAGTTCATCCCCCTGAAGCCCCGACAATCTCCTGAATCGCCCGGATAGGCGGTGATTATTGGAGAGTCGGATCAGAAGGGAGCGAGGCCGATGAAGTTATACATGCGGCGGGGGTCGGCGGGGTCGCGGCGGTAGGAAAGGAGGGACGGTTCGCAGTGGGTACATTCCGGACCCGCGTCCAAGATGTTCTCTTTCTTAAGGCCTTGTTGCTCAAGAAGATAGCGGTTAGCCGCGCGGAGGTCGAGAAGCGATTTTCCGGGGCGGGCGGGATAATCGGGGACCACGGCGGCGGGAAAGCCGGCGCGCAAGAATCCCTTTCGGACTTCCGGCCCGACCTCGTAGCAAGCGGCTCCGATGCAGGGGCCCAGGGCCGCCAGCATATCCGCGGGCCCTGAGCCGTAGGCCCGGCCCATGGCTTGCGCGGCCTTCTCCAGGATGCGCTTCTCCGTCCCACGCCAGCCGCAGTGGACAACGGCCACGGCCCGGTTCTTCGCGTCCACGAGGAAGACGGGCAGGCAGTCCGCGGTGCGAATGACAAGAAGGAGCCCGGGGACGTTCGTCATCAGGGCGTCTCCCTCGAGCTTGCTCGCTGGGGCCGCGTCCAGACGATGGACTGTTTCGGAATGCACTTGGCGCATGACGGCCGGCCGCATGTCTCTGGACACCGCGAAAGCCAGGAAATCCGCCTCGCTCCAACCGGCGTCCCCGAAGCCGTGGACGAGCCCGGGAATGGCCGCAAGCCGCCGCACGGTGAGGTAAGGGCGCTTATTCTCGATCACGGCTACACATTAATACCAAAAAGCCCTGACCGGCTCAAGGTGTCACCTATGTATCTGAACGAGCCCGGGCAGCCGGCTTGTCCGCGCTTGTCATTTGGGGCCCGACTTCGTATGATGGGGGCGAGATGTCCGCCAAGGAAAAGATCATGCCCGTCATCGTCGCTTTCGGCCTCGCCCTCGTCCTTCTCGGCGCCGTCGTCCTGGCCTCGGAGGACCGGCCTCGGGCCCGGGAATTCGGTCTCGTCGTCGGCGTCCTCCCGACCGGCCCTCTCAACGCCATTACAGATGTAGCGGGAGTCAAGGTCGGTCAGGTGACCCTCTTCGAGGGCAAAGACGTCCGGACGGGCGTCACGGCCGTCCTCCCCCATGGCGGGAATATCTTCCAGGACAAGGTCCCGGCCGGGATCTCGGTCGCCAACGGCTACGGCAAGCTCACGGGGGTGACCCAGGTCGGGGAGCTCGGCACGCTCGAAACGCCCATCGTTCTGACCAACACCCTGAGCATCCCCACGGCCGCCGACGCGGTCATCGATTGGACGCTCGGCCTCGCCGGGAATGAGCGCGTCGAGTCGGTCAACCCCGTCGTCGGCGAGACGAACGACGGCTGGCTCAACGACATCCGCGGCCGTCATGTAACCAAGACCCACGTCCTCGAGGCCATCCGCACGGCCTCCGAAGGCCCCGTCGCCGAGGGAGCGGTCGGCGCCGGGACCGGGACGACCTGCTTCGGCTACAAGGGCGGTATCGGCACCGCCTCGCGCCGCCTGCCGGAGAGCCGCGGCGGCTTCACGGTCGGCGTCCTCGTCCAGACGAACTTCGGCGGCGTCCTGATCATCCACGGCGTCCCCTTCGATAAAAGGGATACCGGAGCCGGGGCCGCGGCAGCCGGCATGGATCCTGCCGGAGACGGCTCCTGCATGATCGTCGTGGCCACCGACGCGCCTCTCGACGCCCGAAACCTCGAGCGCCTGGCCAAGCGCGCCCTGCTCGGTATCGCCAGGACCGGCGGCTATTACTCCAACGGAAGCGGCGATTACGCGGTCGCGTTCTCGACCGCCGCATCTGTCCGGGTCCCCCACCGCTCGCCATCGCCGACACGTACGGCGACGCTCCTCAGGGACGAAAGCGTTTCGCCGCTCTTCCAGGCCGCGGCCGAGGCCGCCGAAGAAGCCATCCTCAATTCCCTCTTCAAGGCCGTCCGGACCGAAGGCAAGGATGGTCACACGGCCGAGGCGCTCCCGCTCGACAGGGTCAAGGGCCTCCTCAAATGAGCCGGAAGAAGCTCAAGACGATCGGCGTCCTCGGCGGCATGGGGCCAGAGGCGAGCGCCTACTTTTTTGGACAGCTCATCCGCGCGACGGCTGCCGCGTCCGATCAGGACCACGTTCCCGTTATTCTCTACAGCCTGCCCCAGATCCCGGACCGGACCGCGGCCATCCTCCACGGCGGCCCGAGCCCGGTTCCGTCCCTTCTGCGCGGCCTCCATGCTCTCCGCCGGGCGGGCGCGGATTTCGCCGTCATGTCATGTATCTCGGCCCACTATTTCTACCCCCGGCTCGCCGCCAAGTCGCCCCTCCCCCTTCTCAATCTTCTCGAGGAGACCCTGGCCGCGGCCAAGAACCTGAAGCCTGTTCCGGAGACGATCGGCCTCATCGCTACTACGGGGACAGTGAGGTCGCGGATCGTCGCCAACCTGTTCAAGCCGGCCGGCCTCGAGGTCATCGTCCCTTCCGCCCGGAGCCAGGAGAGGGTGATGGCCGCGATCTACGGCAAAAACGGCATCAAGGCCGGCTTCACCGACGGCCGTCCCCGGGAGATCCTCCTCGAAGTCGTCGGAGAGCTCGTCCATCGGGGCGCCCGGGCCATCCTGGCCGGGTGCACCGAGGTCCCGCTCGTCCTCCGGACAGAAGACCTCCCGGTCCCTCTTGTCGAGCCCATGGCCATCGGGGCCCGGGCGGCCGTCAAGCGGGCCGGCGCCCGTCTCCGGCGCTGACGGACTTCATTTGACTTTAGATCCCCAATCCGGTATAAGATTGCGGTACTTTCCCCAGTGAGGAGGTGAAAGTTTTTGGCATTTGTACAGCTTGACGAAGGTGAAAACCTGGAATCCGCCCTGCGCCGGTTCAAACGCAAGGTCCAGCAGGAAGCGATCATCAAGGAGATCAAGAAGCACTCCGTCTACTTCAAGCCCGGAGAAAAGCGGCGGATGAAGGACGCCCAGGCGCGGAAGCGGATGAGACGGCGCATCAAGAGAGAGCGCGACGTCGAGTACTGAGAACTTTCATCTCTCCACGGTAATTTTTCGTCCCGATCCGAGAGACCAGCTTATCCGAGGGGCGGATCCATCGCGAGAGAGGGGGAGCCACGGCGACACATAAACCCGCTTGGCTGAAGGTCCGACTTCCGTCGCACGGCGACTTCTTCCGTGTCGCGGAGATCCTCAAAGCCGGGCGGCTCCACACCATCTGCGAAAGCGCCCGCTGCCCGAACATCGGCGAGTGCTGGGAGCGCAGGACGGCGACGTTCCTCGTCCTCGGCGACACCTGCACCCGGGATTGCGGCTTCTGCGCCGTAACCAAGGGGAAACCCCCGGCCCTAGATCCCGAGGAGCCGGCCCATGTCGCCGGGGCCGTGGCTGCGCTCGGCCTGGCCTACGCCGTGGTCACTTCCGTGACCCGGGACGATCTCCCGGACGGCGGGGCGGCCCATTTCGTGGCGGTCATCCGGGCCATCCGGGCGAATAGCCCGGGGACGCGGGTCGAGGCGCTCATTCCTGATTTCCGCGGCGACGCGGCGGCGCTGGAAACGGTCCTCGCAGCCGCCCCGGACGTCCTCAACCACAACCTGGAAACGACGGAAGCCCTTTACCAGGCCATCCGCCGCCCCCGGGAGAATTACCGCCGGTCGCTCGACGTCCTGGCGGCCGCGAAAAAGCGGGGCGCCCTGACCAAGTCCGGGCTGATGATCGGCCTCGGGGAGACCGAGGCGGACATCTCGCGGACGTTCGCCGACCTGCGGCAGGCCGGCTGCGACCTGCTGACCGTCGGTCAATACCTCCAGCCGACGGCGGCTCATCCCCCGGTCGAGAGATACTACACGCCGGAAGAATTCGAGGCCTTCGCGGCGGCCGCCCGCCGGGCGGGTTTCCTGGAGGTCGTCTCCGGACCGCTCGTCCGGAGCTCCTACGAGGCCGGACGGTTGTACGAAGCGGTCCGGGAAAAGGACGGAGTACCATGCGCTACCTGATCTTCACGGACATCCACGGCAATTTCGAGGCCTTGCAGGCGGTCCTCAAGGCCATCCAGAAAAAACGGGTGGACCACTACATCTTCCTCGGCGACCTCGTCGGCTACGGCGCCTCCCCGAACGAGGTCATCCAGAGGATCCTGACCCTCAGGCCCCTGTCCATCATTCGCGGCAACCACGACAAGGCGGTCTCGGGCCTCGATTCCGTCCAGACCTTCAATCCCATCGCCGCTTCGGCCATCTTCTGGACCAAGAAGACGATCACCCGGAAGAACCTCGATTTCCTGGTCCGGCTCAAACAGAGCCCGGAGGTCATCCAGGACTCTATCACCATCTGCCACGGCGCGCCTTTCGATGAGGACTACTACATCTTCGGCGAGTTCGACGCGGCCGAGGCCTTCTCCTACATCCAGACGCCGGTCTGTTTCTTCGGCCACACCCACTTCCCCTTCGTCTACACCGAGAAGGACGGCAACGTCGAGGGCACCTTCCTCGAGGGGAATACGAACGAGATCCGGCTCGAGAAAGGGGTCCGCTATCTCATCAACCCCGGCTCGGTCGGCCAGCCGCGGGACAGGAACCCCCGCGCCGCCTTCGCCATTTACGACTCCGAGGCCCGGATCATCAAGTTCAGCCGCGTCGACTACGACATCGACGAGGCCAAGCGGAAGATCATCGAAGAGAAGCTCCCGCCCGCCCTGGCCGAGCGGCTCAGCCTGGGCATCTGAACTCTCGCTTCTTGTCTTCCGTTCATCTCTTTTCTGCGGCGACGAATATCACCCCTAGCCCCCCCGGGGAGACAGGGGCTCCCATCAGATACGGGACTTTAGATTCGTTTCAGATACTTACCAGAAGTGCGGCTTCGAGTCACTCCGCCGCACTTCTGCCGGTCGCTCCTCAGAATACGCTCCCCGCCGGTCCCCCTCCGCTACGGGGGTCGTCGGGGTGACATCCGTCACCGCAGAGAGACGAACGTCAGACAACAGGGTTGGCGTAACAGTAAACGCAGCCGTGGGGGCAGGCCTGCGTGTAGCTGCCGATATCCTTCGATTCCGTGCAGAGACAGTCGGCCCGCTGGCCGCGGTCCTTGCGCCGAGAGGCGGGTTCGCAACCGGGATGGAGCGATTCGAGAAGCGCCCCGTCGATGCAGGCGGACGGCTTGACGCCGGGGATGCCGGCGAGGAGAGGCTGAGAGCAGGCATGGAGGATCAGGCCGTGGGCCGCGGCGATCCCGGCGAGGGTCGCGGCATTGGCTCTCGTTTCCTCATCTGAGGGGATGAAGAAAGGGAAGCTCCGGGCCCCGGCCCGCCGGACCGCTTTTCCGTACCACTGGGCGAAGCTCATCCGGATGTCCCTGATCCCATGCTTGGCGGCCGCCGAGGCGACCTCGGGGAAAAAGGAGAGATTGGAGCGGACGGCTCCCCCGTCCTCCCAGAAAAGAACGGGGTCGAACCGGATCGAAACCCGTAGAGGATGACCTGCTAAATCGACGCAGCCTGCGAGCTGGGCCAGGGCTTTCCGGGGCGCCGGCACGCCGGGCTCAACGGCCGTCCCGCCGAGTCCCGTGACCGTGAAGTGGAGATAGACCTGGTCGTAGGCCGCGACGAGGTCCCTCAATCCATGTTCGTTCCGGAGGAGGTTCGAAAAATCCTTCGACCAGAGGACGACCGTGTGCACCGCGTCGGGGGAAAGGTCGACGTCTCTGACGCCGCCCGACGGGCCGATGACCCGGGCCCGCCGCAGGCGGAGGGCGGCGGCCAGCCAGTCCGGAAAAGAGGCGACAAGGTCCGTGCGCCGGGAGGCGCTGATGACGGTTTTCAGGGGTTTATTCCCGCGGCCGGAAGAGTCTGTCGCCCAGCGTTTCGCCGAGGAAGAACTTGAACAGGAAGAAGTAAAGGAAGACGAGCACGGCGTAGAGCAGAAGCATGGAACCGGACATCGACCCCAGGATCTCGAACAGGGTCATGCCCATGGAATACGCGGCCAGCCAGAGGGCGACGAGCCAGAAGATGCCGACGAACAAGATGTCGAAGGCTTTGGATTTGAAGAAGACGGAGAAGCTGAAGGGCGGCCGCGGCGCGGGCTCTTCGCCTTCCTCCGCGGCCTCGGCCTCGCGGCGCTCGGGCTCGCGGACGGGGAGGACGGGTGGCCTGGCCGGCGGAAGGATCTCCTCCCGGGTCTCGTCCTCGCCCTCTTCCTCCGCCCCTTCTTCCCCTTCGGCGGCGCCCCGCCCGAAGGGAAGCGGCGCCTGGCTCACCCGCTCCGGAAGCCCGATGGTCGAGTCAGAATCCTTCCGCCGAGGGAAGATCTCGACCTCTTCCTCCGCGGCCGGCGTCGGCGGCTCCCCGCCGAGCACCTTCCGAGCCTCGACCGGCCCCGTGTCGGCCGGGAAGACGGGCGCGCCTTTCATCGTGCTGGCCCAGGGGGGGAGGGTCCCGGTCGGTTCGCGGACCTTCTCCGGGGGAGGGAGAGGCGGCTCGTCGGATTTTTTCTCGGTCAGGACTTCGAGGAGCTTGTCGATCTTATCCTTGCCGAGCTCTACGGTCTTGCCGATGTCCTCGAGCTCCTGGGTGTCGAAGGTGACCGATCGCGGCGCGGTTTTATCGGCGGCCCCGGCCTCGTCCCGGTCCTTGTCGCCGGTGACGTACTCGATGACGGGCTCGGTTACATCGCCCGGGACGACGGCCGCAGCCGTTTCCTCGTCCTCTTCGCCTTCTACTTCGCCCGCCGCTTTGATTTCGGCCGTCTCGTCTTTTTTCCCGGGCTCCTCGGGTTCGTCCTTGCCGCCCGCCTCGGCCGCCTCGATCTCATCGACCAGGATGACCTCTTCGGTGACCTCGTCCCCGGCTTCCGCCCGCGCCTCTTCCACCACGAGCTCGTCGAGGGCCAGCTCCTCGGTTTTCTCCTTGAGCTCTTCCTCGAGGTCCTCGTCGATGTCGCCGTCGAGGTCTTTGCCCGCGGCCGGACGTTTTTCGTCCTCGGGCTCGTCGACCGTGTAGTCCTTCTCTTCGGTCTCGGCGTCGATGATCTTTTCGCCCGGGATCTCCTCCTCGATCTCTTCGTCCTCGGTGAATAGGAGCTGGGTGCCGCAGTTGTTGCAGTACTTGTCGTTCTCGTCGATGATGGAGTGGCAATAGGGACAGCGGGTGATGGCCATCGCCATTATTATTATGGGGAAAAGGGGCCGATGTCAATTGAATTGCGCGACCGCTTCCCGTAGACTATCGGCCGGAGGAAACCCATGTCCCGGATAACTTTTCGGACCGCCTTGATCACCGGCGCCTCGGCCGGCTT
>MEYF01000133.1:16048-16928 GCA_001775755.1 Candidatus Aminicenantes bacterium RBG_19FT_COMBO_65_30
TCGCCCGCCAGCTGGCGGCTGCGGGGGCCAACCTCATCCTCGTCGCCAGGCGCCTGGAGCGGCTCGATGACCTGGCCCGGGAGCTGCAGTCCAAGCACGCCGTGACCGTCGAAATCCTCCAAGCCGACCTGGCCACCTCCGACGGCATCGAAAGCGTCGAGCGCCGGATCGCCGGGGACGAAACCCTCGACCTCCTCATCAACAATGCCGGGTTCAGCGGCGGGAGATCCTTCGTCGAGAGGGACGCCGCTGTCCACATGGACATGGTGCAGGTCCATGTCGCCGCGACCGTCCGGCTCAGCCGGGCGGCCCTGCCCGGGATGATCGCCCGCGGCCGCGGCGCGATCATCAACATCGCCTCGATCGCCGCCTGGTCCGCCTTCTCCGGGCCGATGTACAGCGGCACCAAGGCCTTCCTGGTGATGTTCTCGGAGAACCTCCAGTCCGAGCTGAGGGGAACGGGCGTTAGCGTCCAGGCGCTATGTCCCGGGATGACCCATACGGAATTCCACGAAGTCGCGCATATTGACAAGGCTATCGTCCCCAAGCCCTTCTGGATGACGGCCGAGGAGGTCGTCGGGATCTCCCTGCGCCGTCTCGGCCGTGGCGCCGTCTGCATCCCCGGTTGGAAGAACAGGGTCATCGCTTTCCTGATGCGCTGCCCTGTCACGGCGGCCGGCATCCGCGCCTTTAGCCGCCTCCCCGCCGTCCGCAAACGCGCCAACCGCTGAACGGGCGCCGCGCCGCCGTCTGCAGGACGCGCACCGGAAATTGACAACCCCGCCGAATCGGCTAAAATGAGGGGGCGTGGGCGATTAACTCAGCGGTAGAGTGCTACCTTCACACGGTAGAAGTCAGAGGTTCAAGTCCTCTATCGCCC
>MEYF01000134.1 GCA_001775755.1 Candidatus Aminicenantes bacterium RBG_19FT_COMBO_65_30
GCGAAGTCCCGCCTCTCCACTTTCTTTCCTTGACTCAGGAACCCGGGCAAATTATGATTTTGAGCGAAAGACCATCGCTCGTCGGCCACATGCAGGCCGTCTCCAAGTACATCACCGACCGCTGGCTCGATCCGCAGCCCGCGCCGCCCGCTTCCGGAGCGCCGCAGCGCTACTGGCGCGCCCGCTAGACGGTCAGGCGGCGGCGCCGGCCTCCATGGCGAAATCGGGGACCGGCGGGTAGCGGATTCTGAGGAGCGACCTGCAGAATCGCGGCAGAGTGCTCAAAGCCGCGATTCTGATGGGTATATTAAGAGATGCGCCCGTTCGGCGTCATGATTGGGCTGGAACCGTCAGATGGAGCTTGCGCCGCGGGTGAGGACGAGGACGGCGGCGCCGGCCACGTAGCCCGCGGTCAGGGCGGGCCCGACGGCGACGGCGCCGACGGTCCTCAAGCCCACGACCATGAGGGCGAAAACGGCGGCCGTCACGGCCAGCTGGACGGCCACGGCGACGCTTATCGGAGTCGTCCGGTGCGATTTGACGAGGACGCCGCGCTCGTAGGCCAGAACGGACTCGAGGAAGGGGAGGAGGACAAGCAGTCCCCCGGGCAGCAGGGAGAACGCCGCGAGTTCCGGCGACAGGCCCGAGACCGTCCCGTACCAAATGGTAGCCAGTGGAGTGTAGAGGACTATGGCCAGGGCGGCCGTGGACGCCGCTCCGAGCCACAGGTTGAATCGGGATAGGACTCGCCGGTTCTCGCCGCCGTCTCCGACGAGGGCGATGACGACTTCCTGCATGGCGATGCCCGCCGTGCGGAAGACGAAGGCCAGGCCGACGACGACAGGGAGGACGGCCAGCGACTCGAGCGGGGCGCGGCCGCGGGCCAGGAAGAACGTCGTCAGCGGGTTGATGAAAAAGGACAGGAACGAGGTCAGGGCGAGCGGCGCGTAGAAGCGCACGACCGCGGCGGCCGTCAGCGAACGGCCGAACGCGCACTCCGCGTCGGTCTGGCGCCGCAGACCGCGGACGGTCGGCCGGGCCATGGCCCAGCTGGCCGCGCCCTCGGCCAGGACGCCCGCGCCGAGCGCGCCCGCCCCGACGCTGGCCCCGGGCAGGCGCAAGACCAGGGCGAAAAGGAGACCGGTCGCGGCCATGGTAGAGAGCCTTATCACCGTGCCCCAGGTCACGGCTTGGGGCCGGCCGTCGCGGATGAGGATCCCCTGATAGAACCGCCGGAAACCGATGGCCGCCGGCCAGAGGACGAGGAAGATCATCGACCGCCCGGCCAGGCCGGCGACGTCGGGCGCAAGGCCCATGATCCCCCGGGCGACGAGGTCGAAGACGGGCGGCGTGATCAGGACGATCATGACCACGGTGATGGCGGCGTTGAGGACGAAGGAGAACCGCCTCAGCTTCCGGTAGGCGACGCCGTCCCGGACGAGGGCGTTCGAGGCCGAGAGCATCATGATGATGGGCGACTCGACGATCCAGGCCAAGGCCGAGGCGACGGCGAAGGCGGCCAGGTTCTCTTTCGGCATCGGCAGGCGGGCGATGACCGCGGCCAGGAATGGCCCTTCGGCGGCCATCATCAGCCAGGTGGCCTCGAGGGGCAGCCAGAAGCGCGCGATGCGGCCAGGGCTCAGGGCGTGAGGCGAGATCTCGTGTCGGCGCATGTTTGGCGCCGTAGAATAACACTTCCGGCGGCCTCAGGCAACCGGCGCTACCGCCCGTCGCCCCGTTTGATTTGGCCCCGCTCCTGTGCTATACCATGCCCCGAATCGAGGGGCTTTCATGAGCAAGCCGATCCCCAAGGAAGGCATCGTCCGGGTGCCGCCGGAAGAAAAGCTCCGGGAGTTGGCCGGTCTCTATCGCGACACCGTCAGCCCGGAGGCTCTCGGGCGTTTCAAGTCGCGCTGCGGCGCGCTCGGCCTTCGTTTCGCGGCCGACGAGCTGACCGTTCTCGCGGCTCTCGATACGCCGGCGAAGCTCCAGGAATTCCTCAACACGGAGCTCTACTACAACGACGACCACGCCTCGGTCGAGCAGGAGGAGACGGCGACACCGCCGCGACGCGTCCTCCAGACGGGCATGGCCCACTGCTTCGAGGGGGCGATGTTCGCCTACGCCGTGAACTTCCTCCACGGCCACGAGCCGGGGCTGGTCATGCTCGAGGCCAGCCAGGATGCCGACCACAACATCGTTGTCTGTCGCGATCCGCGGGCCGGCCTTTACGGCTCGACCGCCCAGTCGCGATACCCGGGCCTCGTCGGACGTCCGGCCGAGTATCCGACCATCCGGGCTTTGGCCGAATCATACGTCCCGTTCTATTTCAGCGATCGCACGCTCGACCCGAAAGACCTGACGCTCGTCGGGTACTCGGAGCCGATCGATCTCGTCGCCAAGTACGGCGCGTCGTGGATCGCTTCCGAGGAACCGCTCTGGGACATCTACTACACCTACATCGACGACACCGTTCCCTTTCACTATTATTTCGACGACCCCGGCCGGCCGCATCTCTACCCCTTCATCCGGGCCCTCCGGGAAAATTGGGTCCGGCTCGACGCGGCGGGCAAGCCTTTCGTGAGCCTGGACGACCTCCCGGCCGGGGCGCGGCGGGAATGGGACGCGTTCTGGAAGGCATACGGCCCCGCCGACGGCCCGCGGCCGCGGGGCAGGGCGCACGAGATCGAGCAGGCGTTCTTCCGGCTCACCGGCACGACGCCGATCGATCTCGACGACAACGCCTTCGATCTCCAGTTCTACCTCGCCGCCGGCTACCGCGTCGAACAGCTCCTGATACGGGGCAAAGCCAGATAGGGGAGGCGGTTGTCGAGTTGACGGCTGGGGAGGGTGAAACGGCGGCCTGCATCCGGTTTTGGGCTTGACAACTCCATAAATATATGTATATTGGAGTTATGTATTCCAGATTGCTCAGCCACCCTGATCCTCAGAGCTTCTTTCTGTTCGGGCCCCGCGGAACGGGCAAGACCACCTGGGTCCGAAGGTCCTTTCCCGGCGCCGTTTATATCGACCTCCTCGAGGCCGAGCTTTTTACGCGCCTGACGGCGAATCCCCAGCGCCTCGAAAGCCTTATCCCGGACGGCCACCGGGATTGGATCGTCATCGATGAGATCCAAAGGATCCCGGACCTGCTATCGGAAGTCCACCGTCTCATCGAGACGCGGAAGCATAAGTTCGCCTTGACCGGCTCGAGCGCGAGAAAACTCCGCCGCGGCGGCGTCAACCTGCTCGGCGGGCGCGCCCGGACTCTGTCCATGCACCCGCTCACCGCGGGGGAGCTCGGGGGGGATTTCGACCTGGGGCATTCCCTCCGGTTCGGGCATCTTCCGGTCGCTTATACCGAGCCCCATCCTGAAAAATACCTGGCCGGTTACGTGAGGTCATATCTGGAGGAGGAGGTGCGACAAGAGGGACTGACGAGGAACCTCGGCGCCTTCACCCGTTTCCTCGAGGCCGCCAGTTTCTCTCAGGGCGCGGTCCTCAACATTTCCGAAGTCGCCAGGGAATGCGCGGTCGAGCGGAAGGTCGTCGAAAGCTACTTCAACATTCTCGATGACCTTCTCATCGGCTATCGCCTGCCGGTTTTTTCGAAACGGGCCAAGCGCCGTCTCGTCGCTCATCCGAAGTTCTATTTTTTCGATGCCGGCGTGTTCCGGGCGTTGAGGCCGAAAGGCCCTCTCGATTCGCCGGAGGAGATGGATGGCGCGGCCTGCGAAACCCTGCTTTTCCAAGAGCTTTTGGCCGTCAACGACGCCCTCGACCTCGGTCATAAACTTTTTTACTGGAGGTCGGCCGCTCAACAGGAAGTGGATTTCGTTTTGTACGGGGCCAAAGGGCTCTTCGTTTTTGAGATCAAGAGGACGGCCCGGATCTCCGGGATCGACCTGCGGGGATTGCGGGCATTCTTAAAAGACTACCCAATGGCGAAGGCCTGCTTTCTCTACGGCGGCCGTCGCCGGATGCGTGAGGGGCTCATCGATCTCGTGCCGACAGAGACCGCCTTGCGGGAACTCCCCGAGATTCTCTCCGGCCGCGCCGGGCACGGATAACGCCGCTCCGTCAGCCTCTTTTCAGCTCGATGCGGATCGTTTTGATCTCGTAGAGCCTGAGGACGAGGCCGCGCTCGGCGTAACCCATCTCTTTTTTCAGCGCCGAAAGGATGACGTTGGCCGGTCCAACCCGGACGAATGAACGGACCTTGGGCAGTGTCCCGCCGTGGATGAGCGGGACCCGGGCGGGACGACGACTTCGGCGAAGGCCGGCTCCGTCCGCTCCCAGAAGAGCGGATTGTAGACGACGATGGGGAAGCCGGCCGCCTGCTCGATGATCCTTTTGAAGTAGGTCTCGGGGACGTCGAACTCGAGCCGGGGCTCGTTCGGGTCGTTCCGATATTTCTTGATGGCGGCGATATCCGTGTCTCGCGGTCCGCCGCCGTGGTCGCCGGCGCCGTAGAGCAGCATGAAGTCCTTGACGTCGGTGTTTTTCCGGGCGCCTTCCAGGATCTTCCGGACGCCGTCCCGGAGATCGGCGAGGTACCAGCCGGGCGGCACGTAGCCCAGGACGCGCGAGCCGTCCATCCCCTCCCACCAGAAGAAGTGCGTCGGGTCGGGCCCCGGCGGGTCCGTTTCAATCGTGGACCTCGAACTCGACGGTGAAGAACTTGAAATCCTTGTAGATGACATCGGTCTTCGACCGGATAAAGGCCTTGCCCGATTCGCCGAGATAGGCCTCCTCGACGGACAGGCGGCTGGGGAAGCGGATGCCGTTCTTCTCGGCGTTGAACTCGGAGCGGATGACGAGACGCGGCTTGCGGTCGTAGAGCCGGCCGCGCTTCTCGAAGACGTCGAAGCGGCCGACCCGGCTCTCGCTCCACTCGATCTCGAGGATGTCTCCCGTGTCCGGATCGATCCAGGCCTTGCCGTAGAGGTTGCCGGCGGGCGGGGCCCCGGGCTTGGGCTTGGCGTCGACGACGAGGACCCGGATCTTGCCGATCTTCTCCTCGCCGGCGATGGCGAAATCGTAGTCCGGCTGGAAGCGTTCGCCGAAGAGGCCGACAGGGGCGAGAAGGGCGGCGCCGAAGTCGACGACGGACGTTTGAAGCGCGGCGTTGGGCCCGACTTTCTTCTTCCCGTTCTCTTTGAGGAGGGTCCGCGTCTCCCGGATGGTCCGCCCGGCGCGGACGCATCGATAGTCGTAGACGAACGAGCGCTTGGCTTTTCGCGCCCAGCTGATGACGACGGTCGGCCCCGAATACTTTGTCTTGCCCGGATCCAGCGGCGGGCTTTTGCGGTCGGCGTCGAGGGTCGGATCGAACTTTTCGGAGATCTCCTCGCGGCAGACGAAATCGAAGGCGGCGCTCTCGAGCTTGCGGCAGTATTCGGCGGCTTTGGCCAAGAGCGCCTCGAGCGAAATCGCAGGAGAGGCCGCGGTATTCTGTGAGGGCCGCAGCGGCAAAAATCGAGCGCCGTGGACGGACGTCTGAGAGAGAAACGCGACAGCGACGGCAATAATCGCCGCAGCAGGTAATCGCGATATCCGGCTTTTCGGCATCCGCACCTCTGTGAAGCGGTTGGATTCTGACGCTATGGCTAGGATAGGCCCGCTTATGGGAGAAATCAAGTTCGCCTAATTTCGGTTGTGCGTCGCCATATTTCAAGCCATATTGACCGCAGCCAAGGCAGTTAGGACAAAAACGCCGCGCGGACGCGCTCGATGAGCTCTCCGACGTTCTCCTTGGTATGGCTTGCCGTCGGCACCGCGGGCGCGATGGTCACGTCGACGCGGCCGGGCCGGATGAGCAGGCTGCCCTTGCGATTGATGCTGTAGGCGCCCGCCTGGACGATGGGCAGGATGTCGAGGCCCGACTCGATGGCCATGAGGAAGCCGCCGCGCTTGAACGGACCGAGCTTGCCGTCGAGCGTTCGCGTCCCTTCGGGCATGATACCGAACGAGATGTCCGGCCGCTCCCGGATCCAGGCCGCGGCCCGGCGCAGGGTCTCGACCGCCCGCACCGAGTCCTTGCGGCTGATGGGGAACATGCCGATGCGGCGGATCGTGCCGCCGTAGACCGGCCAGCGGAAGTGGCTCTCCTCCTCGACGCCGCGGAGCGCCGGAGGAAAGGCGACTTGGAAAACGAGCGGGTCGAAGAAATTGACGTGGTTCATCATGGCCACGTACTGCCGGCCCGGGACGATGTTCTCGCGGCCGCTCACCTTGACGCCCACGCCGGCGACGAAGAGCACGACGCGGCAGCCGGCCTTGATCAGACGCTCGAGGGCACGCCCGCGGAGGACGAAGGAGCCAAGCCAGACGAGGACGCAGGCGAAGAGGAAGACGGGCAGGGCGATGAGCCAGATGAGGAAGGAGCGCAGGCGGTCGCCGAGACGTCTCATACGAGGATGGTCAGCTCCGCCGGCAGGACCTTGATCCGGAGAGGCGTCCGGCCGAGGAGCTCGCCGTCGGCCATCAGGCGGAGGGGCCGGTCCGCGTCGACCGAGATCGAGGCGGCCTGGAGGGTCGCGACCTTGGGGTGGGCCATGTGCTCGCCGGAGAAAACGCCGGCGAAAATGGAGACGATCTCGCGGCGGTTGACGCCGTTGAAGAGAATGATGTCGGCCCGGCCGTCGGACGGGTCGGCGGACGGCGCGATCTTCATCTTGCCGCCCGTGTATTTCGAGTTGGAGACGACGAGCGCGCTGTCGGAGACCTCGAGCCTGCGGCCGTCGGCCTCGATGGTGATGCGGTTGGCCATGCCCCGGATGAGGCGCACGAGGACGGCCAGGCTGTAGCCGGCCGAACCCATGAACTTGAGGCGCTCGTTGGTCAGCTGGAGGATGTCGGCGATGAGGCCGACGCCGATGATGTTGAGGGAGTAGCGGCGGAGGGTTTCCGGGCCCTCTTGATAGTGGAACTCGACGAGGTCGACCTTGCGGCGGCGGCCGGAGATGATAGCGTCAAGGGCCTGCGCGGGCGTCAGGATGTCGAAATCGCGGAGGAAGGAATTGCCGGTCCCGGCCGGGATCTGGCCGATCTCGGGAACACGGAGCGGGCGGCCTTCGGCATAGAGGCCGTTGATGACCTCATAAGGCGTGCCGTCGCCGCCGAGGCAGAGAAGGCGGTCGTACCCGGCGCCCGCGGCCTCGCGGCCGATCTCGACCGCGTGGCCGGCGTGCTCCGAGAAACGGACCTCGAGGCCGGGGATCTCGGCGCGGAGCCGGGGCTCGAGACGCTCGAAGCACTTTTTGCCGCGGCCGTGTCCTGCGGCCGGGTTGACGACGAGCAGGATTTTCATGGCTTTGCCGATAGGGACTTATAGCACAGGGCCGGCAAAATAGAAAGGGAACGGATCTGCCCTTTTGCCTCGGAAAAACAGATCTTGCCCCTTTTTTTCTGCGCATGCGAGAGGCCTTGACTTCTTCTGTTGGTTTGAATAATATACACATATATATACACATATAGAGAGGGCGCCATGAAACGGACGAATATCTTGCTCACGGACGGCCAGCACAAAGCCATCAAAGCTTATGCCAAGCGGGAGGGGAAAACGCTCGGCTGCATGGTCCGCGAGGCGCTCGATATCGCCTATCAGAAAAAAGACGCGCTTGAGCGGCGGAAAGAGACCGCGATCGCGGCCTACCGTGAGGGCTTCATCAGCTTGGGCAAGCTCTCGGAGGTCCTGGGGCTCGACCCCATCAGCGCCAGGATCTATCTGAAGAAAGCCGGCGTTCCTCTTCTGGTCCAGGACGTAACCGAGATCAAGCGCGACGCGGACAATGCCTGAGATCGTTTTCGATACATGCGTGATATCGAACTTTGCCCTGGCCGGCGCCCTCGGGATTCCGGAGAGCCTCTACCGGAACAAGGCTTATATCATAGACATCGTTTCCGTAGAGATCATGAGAGGCATCCAGAGTGGACACGCACGGCTCGAAGCCATTCCGAAGGCCGTCCGAGCCGGCTGGCTCAAGGAAACCGGGCTTAGATCGGGCCAAGAGAAGGAACTTTTTGAGACGCTTTCGATTTCGCGCGGCTTGGGCGAAGCCTCGAGCCTGGCCGTTGCCAAGGTCCGTAATCTTATCTTTGCCAGCGACGACCGTATGGCTCGGGCCGAGGCCGCCCGGTTGGGTGTTCCGTTGACCGGGACCTTGGGCATCCTGGCCAGGGGGGTGCGAGCGGGTGTCTGCGACTTGCGAACGGCCGACGGATATCTCGGAAAGATGATGGAAATCGGCTTTTTCTCCCCGGTCCGCTCGCTCCGCGAGATCCCTAACGATAGTCCTTGACGGAAGCAAGCTCCGCGGACCAGGGGCAGAAGTAACCGACATTGGCGATCCAGTCGTCGAGATGGGCTTCGACGTAGGAGGGGATCCCGTCGCAGAGCTCGATCGTGACCTCGGCCATGTTGATGTCCTGGGAATCGATGTGCCAGGACCAGGGCGTGTTGTAGGACACCCGGCCCTTGATGACGCGGCCGCTGGGGATCTTGGCGTTCGACTGGCCGTGCGACAAGGCGATGACCTGGTCGATCGTCTGCGGATTGGTGATGAAGATGCTGTAGCGCTCTCCGTTGACTATGAACGTGGCCAGGATGCCGCCCTCGAGCCCCGGATCGGTCGGAGATGAGCAGGAAACGGCAATGAACCCAAGGGCAAGAAGGATAATTGCACCAGCCCGCATGGCCCTTTCCGCCCGCGTCACCTCTTCGCCGCCAGCGCCTCCTTGATCCTGGCCGGGGTCATCGGCAGGGTGTGCATGCGGACGCCGATGGCGTCGTAGATGGCGTTGGCGATGACCGCGCCCATGACCGTGACCGCCGGCTCGCCGCATCCCTGAGGAGCCATGTCCGGGTTGTCGACGAGCACGACCTCGATCTTCGGCAGCCAGGAGAACCGCGGGATCTCGTAGGTGTCGAAATTCTCGTCGAGGACGCGGCCGTCCTTGAACCGGATCTCCTCGGTCAGCGCGTAGCCGAGGCCCATGGTGATGCAGCCCTCGATCTGCATCCGGGCGCCCTCGGGATTGATGACCTCGCCGGTGTCCTGGGCGCAGACGACGCGCCGGACGCGGACCGTGCCTTTCTGCTTGTCGACCTCGATCTCGGCCATCGTGGCGACGTAGGTGCCCAAATAGTCCGTGATGGCGATGCCGTAGCCGTGCCCGGTCGGCGCCTTGGCGAACGTCCGGCCGAACTTGTCGGCGGCCGCCGTCACGACCTTCTTCATGCGCGCGTCGGCCAGGTTGTGGAACCGGAAGGCGAGCGGGTCCATGCCCGCCGCCTCGGCCATGACGTCGATGTGGGACTCCGTGGCGAAGATGTTGGTGTTGCTGCCGGGCCCGCGCCAGGCGCCGGTGGCGAAGGGATGGGCCCGGACGGCGCCTTCGCCGCCGCCGCCCCAGCCGCCGCCGAAGGACAGGACGCGCTTGTGGGGGATGTCGTAAACGGGCTGGGAACTCCGGCTCCCGGCCTGATAATTTTTATAGTCCCAGAGGACGATCCGGTTGGCGGCGTCGAGGCCCGCGCGGACGTCGTAGACCGCGGCCGGACGGAACGAATCGTTGAAGAACTCCTCCTTGCGCGTCCAGGCGACCTGGACGGGTTTCCCGGCGAGCCTGGCCAGGCGGGTCGCTTCGACGATCTGGCCGCCCTGGTTCTTGCCGCCGAGCCCGCAGCCGACGAAGGGCGTCATGACGCGGACGTTCGCCTCCGGCAGGCCCAGTGTCCTGGCGACTTCCTGGCGGGCCCGGAAGGGCGACTGGGTCGAGGCCCAAACCTCGGCCTTGTCGGCGTCGATGCGGACGACGGCCGTGTGCGGCTCGGACGGGGCGTGGGCGACGTAGTGGGCGAAGTACGATCTCTCGACGGTTTTCGCGGCCAGCTTGGCGCCTTCGTCGAGGTTCCCCGATTCGACGACGACCTCGGAACGCGACTCGACCTGCTTCAGGTGGGCGAAGATAATCGTGTTGTCGAGCTTCGAATCGGACGGTCCGAATTCAGCCTCGACGAGCGCGAGGGCCTCGGCGGCGAGGTCGGGCTTGTCGTGGAGGACGGCGACGAGGTCGCCGTCGCGGACGATCCGCGCGCCGGGGAATCGCTCGGCGGCGGAAGTGTCGACGCTCGCGAGCTTGGCGCCGTGGGCCGGCGGCCGCAGGATCGCGGCGTAAAGCATGCCGGGAATGCGGATGTCGCCCGTGAACTTGGCCTCGCCCGTGACCTTCGCTCGCGCGTCGGTGCGCAGGGCCGGCTTCCCGGAAACCAAGTGTTTGGTATGGTGCTTGATGGGCGGCTTCTGCTCCAAGCGGATCGCGATCTTCTTTCCTCCGATGAGCTCGGCGTATGTCGCTCTTTTCGCCGGGCTTTTCGCGACGTAGACCGCGCCGTCCTTGGTCAATAGGGCATCTTCTGCGGCGCCGAGGCGCGCCGAGGCCAGCCGGACGAGAACGCCGCGCGCTTCGGCCGCGGCCAGCCGCATGGGCGGCCCGAAGTACTTGGTGCTTCGGGAGCCGAAGGTGCCCGCATCGTAGGGACAGAGGGCCGTATCGCCCATGACCATGTCCACCGAATCGAGCGGGACGTCGAGCTCATCGGCCAGCATCATGGCCAGCGACGTGAAGATGCCCTGGCCCATTTCGATCTTGCCGGTGAAGCAGGCGACCCGGCCGTCGGGGCCGACCTTGAGGTACGCGTTGGGATCGTCGGGGTAGCCGCCGCCGCGCTGGCCTTCTTGGAGAGCAAGCCCGTCGCCGACGGCGAAGAAGACGATGAGCCCGCCGCCGGCGAGTTTGAGGAACTCCCGGCGCTCGAGGGTCGTCCAGGAACCGCCGCCGTTGGGTCCGAACATCGTGTATTCGTCGTCGTTGCGCATGGTCTTAGCGGGCTTCATGATCGACCACCTTCATCTTCATGGCCTGGGACGCCGTCCGGACGGCCGCGATGATGCGGTTGTAAGAACCGCAGCGGCAGAGGTTGACGTCGAGGGCGTCGGCGATCTCGGCCTCGGTCGGGTTCGGCTTCCGGAGGAGAAGGGCGTAGGCCTGGAGGATCATGCCCGGCGTGCAGTATCCGCATTGGAGGGCGCCCTCGTCGACGAAGGCCTGCTGGAGCGGGTGGAGGCGGCCGCCCCTGGCCAGACCCTCGATGGTCAGGACGCTCTTGCCTTCCGCTCCAGCCAGCGGGAACTGGCAGGAGAGGGTGGGCTTGCCGTCGACGAGGACGGTGCAGGCCCCGCAGAATCCCTCGCCGCAGCCGTATTTCGTGCCCGTGTGCCCGAGGTCGGTCCGCAGGACCCACAGGAGCATGCGCTCCGGCGGCGAGTCGACGAGGACCTCCTTGCCGTTGAGCTTGAAGCGGATCGTCTTGTCCATGCGGCCTCCCTGTATGATGGCCAACGCGGGGTTAAACTTTCCTCGTGACGGAATCTTAGCACAAGAAACTGTCGTTGGGAAACCGGCCTCCGTCCGCGCTTGACCGCGCCTCTCCCGGGGGATTATGATTCCTGGGATCTATTTGGAGGGAATGATCATGAAGCTAGCGTTCGCCGTCCTTTCGGTCAAGTTCTCCGAAGCGCCGGCCTCGCTGCTCATCAACTACGGGCGGGTGCGGTGAAAGGGAGCGGCGGATGATCGAACTGACCGATGTTTCCAAGAGCTACAACCGGGGCAAGGTCAAGGCCGTCGACGGTCTGACCCTGACCGTCAAGCCGGGGGAGATCTTCGGATTTCTTGGGCCCAACGGCGCGGGGAAAACGACGACCATCAAGATGATCGTCGGCCTGCTGCGCCCGGACGCGGGGAGTGTCGCGGTCGAAGGTTACGACGTGGCCAAGGAGCCGCTCAAGGCCAAGCAGGTGACGACCTACGTGCCCGATTACCCGGCGGTCTACGAGCGGCTGACCGGACTCGAGTACCTGAACTTCATCGGCGACGTCTACGGCGTGCCGCGCGAGGCGCGCCTCGACCGGATCGGCAGGTGGCTCGAGATCTTCGAGCTGGCCTCGGTCGTCACCAACCCCATCCAGAGCTACTCGCACGGCATGAAGCAGAAGATCGTGCTGACGGCGGCGCTCCTGCCGGCGCCGCGGGTCATGGTCCTCGACGAGCCGCTCGTCGGGCTCGACCCGCGGGCGGCGCACCAGATCAAGGAGCTCTTCCGAGAGCACTGCGACGAGGGCAAGACGCTTTTCTTCTCGACGCACATCATGGAGGTCGCCGAGAAGCTCTGCGACCGCATCGGCATCATCCACAAGGGCCGGCTCGTCGCCTGCGGGACGATGGAGGAGCTCAAGTCCATCGACCGGACGGAAGCCGGGCAGTCGCTCGAAGAGATCTTCCTGGAGCTCACCGACAAATGAGCGGGCTCGGCGGATTAAACAGGCTCAGCCGGCTCGCGACCGTCGTGCGGGCCGGGCTCCGGTCGAATTTCGGCCTGGCCATCCTGAAGCATCGGCTGTTCAAGGAGAAGAAGGACCGCTGGCTCGTCCCGGTCTTCGCGCTGGCCGGGCTGGGTGTGCTGCCGACGCTCTACGGCATCGTCCTCCTCATCAAGGGCGCTTACGCGATACTCGCGCCGATGGGCCAGGAGAGGGCGCTCCTGACGCTGGGGGTCCTGGCGGGTCAGCTCCTCATCCTGCTTTTCGGGATTTACTACGTCATCTCGGCCTTTTATTTTTCGCGGGATCTGGAGTTTCTCATCCCCCTGCCGCTCCGACCGAGCGAGGTCATGATCTCGAAGTTCGCGGTCATCATGATCAACGAGTACCTGACGGTCGCGGCCATCGTCCTGCCGGTCGTCGTCACGTACGGGGTCATGGCGAAGGGAGGGATCGGTTACTGGGTGAACGCGGTCCTTGTTTATTTAGCGCTTCCGGTCATCCCGCTGGCGCTCGTCTCGCTCCTGGTCGTGGCCATGATGCGCTTCATCAACGTCAGCCGGAAGAAAGACATCCTGATTCTCGTCGGCAGTATCGTGCTCATCGTGCTGGCGCTCGCCCTTCAGATCGGATTAGGACGGACGGCGGGACCCCAGCCGAGCGCCCAGGCCGTGACGGCGTTCTTCACGTCGCCTGACAGCCTCCTCAACCGGGTCGGGTCGAAATTCCCTCCGAGCATTTGGGCGACGAAAGCGGTGGCCGCGGGCTTTTCGAGCGAAGGGCCGGCGAACCTGGCGCTCCTCCTGGGGGTGTCGCTCGCCTTCTTTGCCGGGATCGTGGTCATGGCCGAAAAGCTCTTCTACCGCGGCCTCATCGGGCTCAGCGAAACGACGGGGAAAAAGCGGAGGCTGACACGTGACGAGATGTCTCGCCGGGTCTCGTCGGGGCGGCGGGCGGTCGCCGCGGTCTTCGGGCGCGAGTGGAAGATCATGAACCGGACGCCGATCTTTCTTTTAAACGGGGTTCTCGTCGTGGTCATCGTCCCGGTCATCTTCGTCCTGTTGGCGAACATGGGCTCGGGCAGGGGCGGGAGCGGGGGAGGGGGCGACTTGAGCGCCATCCTCAAGACGATGACCTCGGCCAATCCGCTCTTCGCCATCCTGGCGGCGGCGCTGTTCATGACCGTCTGCGGCAGTCTCAACGGGACGTCGTCGTCGACGTTCTCGCGGGAAGGCGCGCAGTTCTGGATCTCGAGGGTCATTCCGGTCGCGCCGCGGGAGCAGGCGGCGGCCAAGTTCCTTCACTCCTACTTGGTCGCGATGTTGGGTGTCGTTACGGCGACGGTCGTGGCCGCGATCGTCCTTCACCTCAAGGCGGTCCACCTGGCCGCGGCGGCGGGATTGGCGCTTGTGGCCGGGGTGCTGCTCACGGTGGTGGGCATGATCATCGACCTGGCCCGGCCGCTTCTCAACTGGACGAACCCGCAGAAGGCGATCAAGCAGAACTTCAACGTCCTTCTGGCCACGCTCGCGGACATCGGCATCCTGACGGCGGTGTTCTTCGGAGCCAAAGCGCTCATCAAGGCGAAGCTCGCGACGACCGTTGTGTTGGGTGTCGTGTTTCTGGCGCTGGCCGCGGCTGCGGCGCTGAGCTTCGGCATCCTACTCAGGTTTGCCGACAAGCGCTACCCTGAGATTGAGTCTTAACGGGGTCGGACCACAGCAATAGTAATATAATCAACAAATTAGCCTAAAATCAAGGGCGTTTTTAGGGCTTATTTCCATGTTTTTGACCCAGTAAACGCGAAAATAGGTCCTGTCGTGGGAATTTTTGCTACTCAATTTCCGCTTTTCAGCCTCAAAAAGGGCGAAATAAGGCCGGAAAAAGACTGGGAAATAGAGCCAACTTACTGATTCTATTAGACTCGCTGTGGTCCGACCCCATTAGGAGTTAATAGCCTTGTGCAGCTTGACGGGCCGCTCCAGCCGCTTCCGCACCTTCAGATTTAGCAGCTCGACCAACACCGAGAAGCCCATGGCGAAGTAGATGTAGCCTTTCGGAATGACCAGGCCGAGGCCCTCGCCGAAGAGGGTGAAGCCGACGAGGAGGAGGAAGCTCAGGGCCAACATCTTGATGGTCGGGTGGCCGTCGACAAACTCCCCAATGGCCTTGGCCGAGAGCATCATCACCACGACGGCGATGATGATGGCCGCCATCATGATGGTCACGTGCTCGGCGAGACCGATGGCCGTGATGACCGAGTCGAGCGAGAAGACGATGTCGAGCACGGCGATCTGGGCCAGAACGGAAAGCATGTGCCGGCCGGCCTTGGCTTTCGGGTGCTCCTCCTCGCCCATCAGGCTGTGATGGATCTCGCGGGTGCTCTTGGCCAGGAGAAAGAGCCCGCCGCCGACTAGGATCAGGTCACGGCCGGAAAAATCCCGCGAGAAGATCTCGAAGAGCGTTTTCTTGAGGCCCATGACCCAGGTCAGCGAGAGCAGGAGGAGGATGCGGCTGATCATGGCCAGGGCCAGGCCGAGGACGCGGGCCCGGTTGCGGCGGTCGTGGGGGAGGCGCCCGACGAGGACGGAGATGAAGATGATGTTGTCGATGCCCAGGACGATCTCGAGCGCGGTCAGGGTCCCCAGAGCGATCCACGACTGAAAGTGCGTTATCCATTCCATCGTCGCCTCCTCCGGGCCGATTCACGCGGGCCCCCAATTATACGGAAAAACGAGTAGCTTTTGTTATTTTGTGGCGATGACGGAGAGGAACCCCCCGAGCTATGCGAATGAAGCGAAGGGAAGAGCCGCGGAATCTCATCCTCAGGTGAAGATGATGTGG
>MEYF01000135.1 GCA_001775755.1 Candidatus Aminicenantes bacterium RBG_19FT_COMBO_65_30
GGATTGGGTCGAGAGCTCTTTCTACCACGGCGTCAACATCGCCATGGGCTTCCGCCAGCCCGGCGTCTATTTTCAGCAGGCGCGCGACCGGACGCTGCTCGAGGCCGTGGAACGGAATTACCGGCAGGTCATGGACCGCTACGGCCGCCAGCCGGGCGGGATGTTCGGGGCGGACGAGAACATCCGGCCGGGAAAGGCGGACCCCCGCCAGGGGGCCGAGACCTGCACCATGGTCGAATTCATGGCCAGCTTCGAGTCCCTCCTCAAGATCACCGGGGACACCGTCTGGGCCGACCGGGCCGAAGAGGTCGCGTTCAACTCCCTGCCCGCGTCGATGACGCCCGACCTCAAGGGCCTGCACTACCTCACCGCGGCCAACCTCATTTCCTGCGACAGCAGCGGGGAACACGACTTTCAGAACTCCGGCACGCTCGTGTCTTTCGATCCCTGGGGCTACCGCTGCTGTCAGCACAACGTCGCTTTCGGCTGGCCGTACTTCGCCGAGCACCTGTGGATGGCCACGGCGGACAACGGCTTGGCGGCAGCGATCTACGCCCCCTCCACGGTCAAGGCCAAGGTCGCCGAGGGGACGGAGGTCGGCGTTTCGGAAGAGACGTTCTATCCCTTCGACGACCAGGTCCAGCTGACCGTCTCTTGCGACCGGCCCGTCGCCTTCCCCCTCTATCTGCGGCTCCCCCGCTGGGCGAAGCATGTCCGGGTCGTGCTCAACGGCCGGCCGCTCGATGGGCCTTTCCCCGGGGGACGCTATGCCGTTCTGCGGCGGACCTGGCGGCACGGCGACCAGGTCCGGCTGGAGTTCGCTCCGGAGATCGAGGTCGTCGGCTGGCCGTCCGTCCGCGGCGCCGTCTCGGTCCGCCGGGGGCCGCTTTGGTACGCCCTGAAGATAGGGGAAAAGTGGCAGAGGTACGGCGGGACGGAAGGCTGGCCGGCCTACGAGATCCTGCCGACGACGCCCTGGAATTATGGTCTCGTCCTCGAAAGCGACGGATCCCGTCCGGCCATCCGGGTCGCATCCCGGCACACCCCGCCCTATCAGCCTTTTACGCCCGAAGGGGCGCCGGTCGTTCTCAGGGCAAAGGCGCGCCGCGTCCCCGGCTGGAAAGAGGAGGGGCGGATGGTCGGCCTGGTCCCGGCGAGCCCCGCCCCGGGGGAGGGCCCGGTCGAGGAGGTCGAGCTCATCCCCATGGGCTGTGCCCGGCTGCGGATCTCTTCCTTTCCAGTCGTCAGAGATTGACAGCCGCCCGCGGCTTCCGATATAAGGAAGCGGAAACGCGATCCCGGGAGGTTCGAATGTTCAAAGAATTCCGTGAATTCGCCCTGCGCGGCTCCGTCCTGGACATGGCCGTGGGCATCATCATCGGCGTGGCTTTCGGCGCCATCGTCTCCTCGCTCGTCGCCGACGTCATCATGCCGCCCATCGGCCTTCTCCTCGGTAAAGTCGATTTCGCCAATCTCTACGTGATCCTGACGGCCGGGCAGACGCCGGGCCCCTACGCCTCGCTCGCCGCCGCCCAGCAGGCCGGAGCGGTCACGCTCAACTACGGTCAATTCATCAACAAGATCATCAGCTTCCTCATCGTCGCTTTCTTGCTCTTCCTGATCATCCGGAGCATGAACCGGATGAAGAGGAAGGCCGAGCCCCCCGCCCCGGCGCCGACGACGAAGGACTGCCCCTTCTGCGCCACGGCCGTACCGCTCAAGGCGGTCCGCTGCCCGCACTGCACTTCGGAACTGAAATAGTTTCGGCTAAAAGGCCTCTTTGGCGGTGAGGTAGAGGCCGAAACACGCCCGGCCCCAGGCCATGTCCAGGCGCAGGGTGGTGCCATCGCGCTTGTTGACCATGTAGCGCAGGCCGCTGCCGACGGAAAACTTGATCTTCTCGATCTTGATTTCGGAGAAGCCCGGAAAGACGTCGGCCAGCCCGGCGAATCCGACGACGCCGATCCTCTTGGTGACGAGCACCCGGTACTCGGCCTGAACGGCCAGGAGGGCCTTGTCCCTGAAGCGGCCCTTGTAGTAGCCGCGAAGAAGCGACTCCCCGCCGAGAAGGGCGAGCCTGTGGAAGGGGACGTCGCCGCCGGCCGAGAGCATGTAAGCTTGGAGAGCCAGGACGCGGTCGGCTCCGACGGGAAGATATCTCCGGAAATCGAACTTGATGCTGGTGAAGCTGAAATCACTACCGGCCATGGCGCCGTAGGTGTCGGCGGCGAACTGAAAAAAAGCGCCCCTGCGGGGGAAGAGGACCGCGTCCCGCGTGTCCCAATCCAAGCTGACCCCAAAGCCGGAGAACATCCCGCCCCGGCTGCCCGTGAGATCGCCCGCGTCGAGGATCCCGCCGGGCTCGACCTTCTCCATCGTCATCTGCTCGAAGTCATATTGAAGGCCGGCGAAAAAATCGCCCAGCACCCGCCTCTTTAGGCCTAGCTGGACCGTGACGATCCGGGGGGTAAAGGATTCCTCGGCGGTCGACGGCATGTCGTTGCCGACGCCATAGAAAAGCTGCGGCGTCCTCTCGTAGCGGATGTTGCCGCTGATGAACAAGCTGTTGCTCTGGAGATAGATCTCGGGTTTGATGAGGACCTGGAACTGCTTGGCCAGGTTGTAACTGGCGAAGGCCCAAACGCTGGATGTCCGGGTCTCTTCCTTGCGCCGGCCGGCCCGGAAATTGAGGACGCCTCCGCCGCCGAAGGCGAGCTTCGTCTCGGGGGAGTAATAGATGAACGGAATGGCGATGAGTCGCGCCTTGTACGGATTCGGCGCCGCGGCGGCCTCGTCCGCCACGGCCGCGCGACCCGGCAGCAACAGGCCGACGGCGAGAAGCGTGGAGATGTGAACGATCGAGCGCTTGGTCATGCCGGGCCTTCCGCCGCTTGCCGTATGATAGCGTCAGGCCGGCCAAATGTAAACCTCGGCCCTTGGCCGGCGCCGACAACGGGATTTTTGGAGTTGCATGTCCGCCGCACCTGGGATATAAATGATCTTCCGACCAACGCGTTCTTCAAGGAGAATCCGTGAAGAAAATCGTCGTGCTGGGCTCGGGGATGGTCGGCCGCGTCATGGCCGCCGACCTTTCCCGGGATTTCGAAGTCACCGCCGTCGACGTCAGCCGGGCCAACCTGGATCATCTCCAAAAAACCCCTGTCAAGCGCCTGCAGGCCGATCTCGCGGCCGCCGGCGCGGTTCGCGACATCGTCGCCGGATACGACCTCGTCATCGGCGCCGTCCCCGGGTCGATGGGCTTCGCCGCGCTGGCCGAGGTCATCGCGGCCGGGAAGGACGTCGTGGACATCTCCTTTTTTCCCGAGGACGCCTTCCGCCTCGACGACGCCGCTCGCAAGGCCGGGGTGACCGCGGTCGTCGACTGCGGCGTCGCTCCCGGCATGAGCAACATGATCCTCGGCTACCATGCCGCCCGGATGACGGTCGCCCGTTTCGAATGCTACGTCGGAGGGCTGCCCTTCCGCCGGGAGTTCCCCTTCGAATACAAAGCCCCGTTCTCGCCCGCGGACGTCATCGAGGAGTACACCCGGCCGGCCCGCTACGTCGAGAACGGGCACGTCGTCGTCAAGCCGGCCCTCTCGGACGTCGAACACCTGGAATTTCCCGAAGTCGGCACCCTCGAGGCCTTCAATTCCGACGGACTGCGCACGCTCCTTGGGACGATGAAGGTCCCCAACATGATCGAGAAAACCCTGCGCTATCCGGGACACGGCGAACACATCCGGGCCCTGCGCGACAGCGGCTTTTTCGACCGGGAGGAGATCGAAGTCGCGGGAGCCCGTGTCCGGCCCCTCGACGTCACCTCGGCGGTCCTCTTCAAACACTGGCGCCTCCACGAGGACGACGACGAGTTCACGGTCATGCGCATCGTCGTCGCCGGCGAGGCCGACGGGCGCCCGAAGCGGGTGGAGTACGGCCTGTTCGATCGCCGGGACCGAAAAACCGGATACTCGTCCATGGCCCGGACGACCGGTTTCCCGGCAACGGCGGCCGCCCGGCTCGTCCTGGCCGGCAAGTTCGCCCGCAAGGGGATCTGCCCGCCGGAATTCATCGGCGCCGACGAGAGCTCGTTCCGGACCGTCATGGACGAGCTCGCGGCCAGGAACGTCGTTTACCATCGCACGGAAGAATAAATTATTGGACGAAGGAGGACATTCGATGACACGCAAACTTTCGCTCCCGATCCTGATCCTGGCCCTTCTCGCGCTCGCTCCGGCAGGCCTCCAAGCCCAGGGCAAAGCCGCCGCGAAAGCCAAGACGCCGGCCGCGGTTCCGCTCGACGCCGCCGCCGTCCTGAAAGGCCTGAATTTCCGTTCGATCGGACCGACCCGGCAGAGCGGACGGTTCGTCGATTTCGCCGTCCCGCTGCAGCGGCCGAACACGTTCTACGCGGCCGCGGCTTCCGGCGGCCTGTGGAAGACCGAGAACAACGGCCAGACCTTCGAACCCCTATTCGAGAACGAGAAGGTCTTTTCGATCGGCGATATCGCCGTGGCCCCCTCCAATCCCGATATCCTTTGGCTGGGCTCGGGCGAAGCCAACAATTCCCGCTCGACTTACTGGGGGGATGGCGTCTACAAGTCCATCGACGCCGGCAAGACCTGGCTCAACATGGGACTCAAGGAGTCCCATCACATCGGGCGTATCATCGTCCACCCCGTGAACTCCGATATCGTCTACGTGGCCGCCCTGGGCCACCTCTATTCCGAGAACCCCGAGCGCGGCGTCTACAAAACGACCGACGGGGGCAAGACTTGGGTCAAGGCCCTGGACGTCGTCGTCGACGGCCGCGCGGTCGGCGTCGTCGACCTGGTCATGGATCCGGCCGACCCGGACACCCTTTATGCCGCCTCCTACGACCGCTTCCGCAAGCCCTGGACTTTCGGGCTCGGCGGGCCGGGCTCCGGCATCCACAAGACGCTCGACGGCGGCAAGACCTGGGCGAAGCTCACGAACGGCCTTCCCGGCGGTATCCTGGGCCGGATCGGCCTGGCCGTCTACCCCAAGAGCCCAAAAATCCTCTACGCCGAGATCGAGAACGCCAATAAACCCGGCCTGTCGCCCGAAGAACGCTGGCAGGAGATCCTCGAGGGCAAGTCGAGCGCGGGCATGATCGA
>MEYF01000136.1 GCA_001775755.1 Candidatus Aminicenantes bacterium RBG_19FT_COMBO_65_30
AGCCGGACCCGCTCGTCCGTCCGTCCGGCGAGGCGGACCTTCACGGTATCGCCGTCGTAAACCGCGGTCACCGTCCCCCTGAGCGGCTCCTCGGCGGGAGCGGAAGAGGCCGGGATGGGCCGGAGCAGGACCGAAGCGGCGACGAGGGCGGCGGCCGCGAAAGCGGGGAGGATGAAGCGGCGAGCTCTCAACGGGCGGCAAGCTCCCTCGCCGCCCGGACGATATGGGAGGCGCTGATGCCGAACCGTTCCAGGAGCTCGTCCGGCTTTCCGGACCTGGGCAGCTCGCGGATACAGAGGTGCGTGAGGGCCGCCTTCCCGGCCAGGGCCTGGGCCACGGCGTCGCCCAGCCCGCCCGCGGCGTAGTGGTCCTCGACGACGACGGCCCGGCCGCCCGTTTCCGCGACTTCGCGGAGGATCGTGGCCTTATCCAGAGGCTCGACGGAATAGGCGTCGATGACGCGGACGCCGAGGTTTTCTTTCTTCAGCGCGTCGCAGGCCTTGAGGGCTTCGTGGACGGTGATCCCGGCGGCGATGACCGTGACCGCGTCGCGCTCCCCTTTCCGCAGGACCTTGGAACCGCCGATGGCGAACGCTTCCCCTGGAGGATAGAGGATCGCCGTCGCCGGCCTCGATGCCCGGATGTAGGCCATCCCTGTGTGCGCGGCGGCGGCCGCGACGCAAGCTTCCGAAGAGACCGCGTCGCTCGGGTAGAGCACGACGCAGCCGGGGATGGGCCGGAACATGGCCAGGTCCTCGAGCCCCATCTGGGACGGGCCGTCCTCGCCGATGCTCACGCCGACGTGGGAGCCGCAGATCTTGATGTTGGAGAAGGAGTAGGCGGCCATGCGGATCTGGTCGTGGGCCCGGGTCAGGAAGGCGGCGAAAGTGGCCATGAAGGGGATGTAGCCTTTGGCGGCCAGACCCATGCCCACGCCGACCATGTTCTGCTCGGCGATGAAGGACTGGAAGGCGCGGCCGGGGAAGGCCTCGAAGAACTTGTCGGCGTAGGTCGAGTTCTTGACGTCGCCGTCGATCGCTATGACCGACGGATTGACCTTGGCCAGGCTGCGGAGGGCGTTGCCGTAGGCCAGGCGCGTCGCCGTCTTTTCCGTATAGGCCGTCCGGGGAAAGTCGGACGAGGACACGGTTTTCGTTTTTCGAAAGGGCTTCGGCTTGTGGACGAACCGGCGCGAGTCGACGTCGGGAAGACAGCCGATCTCCTCGAGCGCCCGGGCCAGCTCGTCGGCCTTGAGGGGCTTGCCGTGCCAGCCGTTCCTGTCCTCGATGAAACTGACGCCCTTGCCCTTGAGGGTCCGGGCGAGGAGGACCGTCGGCTTGCCCTTCTTCCCGGCCTCTTTCAGGGCCCCGAGGATCTTGTCGATCTTGTGGCCGTCGATGACGACGGCGTCCCAGCCGAAGGCCCTGAACTTGCGGGCCAGGGCGGCCAGGTCGTGCTGGTGCATGGTCGGGTCCGATTGGCCGAGCCGGTTGACGTCGACGACGGCGCAGAGGTTGCGCAGCTTCCAGTAGGAAGCGGAGTTGGCCGCCTCCCAGACCTGGCCCTCGGCGCACTCGCCGTCGCCCATGAGGACGAAGGTGCGGGCGGGAGATTTGTCGAGCCGCTGGGCGAGGGCCAGGCCCACGCCGACGGACAACCCTTGACCCAGGGAACCCGTCGCCGCCTTGACCCATCTCATCCGGGGCGTGGGGTGGCCTTCGAGGTCGCTCGTGATTTTCCTGAGGTCGAGCAGGCTCTCTAGGGGGATGACGCCGGCCTCGGCGTAGGCGGCCCAGAGGAGGGGCGCCGCGTGGCCCTTGGACAGGACGAACTCGTCGCTCGCCGGGTCGGCCGGGTCCTTGGTGTTCCAGCGCATCTCCGAAAAGAAGAGGCAGGCGGCGAGGTCGGCCGCCGAGAGGCAGGTCGTCGGGTGCCCCGAACCGGCTACGGTCGTCATGCGCAGAGAATGGATGCGCAGCCGGGTGGCGATTTTACGGAGGTCATCTATCCTGGCCATGGGTCAGCGCTCCTCAGTGATCGTGGGATTTGTCCCTCAAGGGGGGCATGATAGCACGAAATTTAGACGAGGCAAAACAGGAGAAAGTCTCGGCGGGCTAAGGACTCTTCACGGCCGGTTTGCAGGACATGAGCCCGGCGAGGATAAGGAGCGTTGCCGGGGAGCGGCGCGACATCGTTTCCGCTTAAAGGATCGGCCAAGACTTCGGCAAGAAGACCTGTTCGTAGAGGGACATGGCGTAGCGGTCGGTCATGCCGGCTATGAAATCCCCGGCCCGGACGATGACCGGGTCGCCCGCGGGGTAGTCCTTGACGTACTCCTCCGGCCTCTCCATGATGTAGGCGAAGAGGTCGCGGATGATCTTCTCGGTCTTGCGCAGCTCGTCGCGGGCCGTCGAGTTGAAGTAGACGTTCTGGTAGAGGAACTCCCGGAGCTCGCGAACGGCCTTCATGATCCGATCGCTCATGGCGATCCGGTCCATATCCGTCCCCAGGCTGGCCTCGACGACGTCCATGACCATGCGGTCGATCCTCGTCGCGTGCCACTTGCCCAGGACCTTGATCAGGCCTGCCGGGATGTCCTCCTCTTTGATGATGCCGGCCCGCGAGGCGTCGTCGATGTCGTGGTTGACGTAGGCGATGACGTCCGATACGCGGACGATCTGGCCCTCCAGGGTCGAGGGCATGTCCTCGAGGTCGTCGTCGAAGATCTCGCCGCGGCCCTTGGAGTGCCTCTGGATGCCGTCCCGGACTTCGAAGGTCAGGTTGAGCCCCTTGCCCTCGTACTCGAGCTTCTCGACGACGCGCAGGCTCTGGTCGGCGTGGTGGAAGCCGAGGGGCAGGAGCTTGTGGAGGGTCTGCTCGCCGGAGTGGCCGAAGGGCGTGTGGCCGAGGTCGTGGCCGAGGGCGATCGCCTCGGTCAGGTCTTCGTTGAGCCTGAGGGCCTTGGCGATCGTCCGGGCGATCTGGGAGACCTCAAGGCAATGGGTCAGGCGCGTCCGGTAATGGTCGCCGAACGGCGAGAGGAAGACCTGTGTCTTGTGCTTGAGGCGGCGGAACGACTTCGAATGGATGATGCGGTCGCGATCGCGCTGGAAGTCCGTCCGGATCGGATGTTGG
Organism: Candidatus Aminicenantes bacterium RBG_19FT_COMBO_65_30; assembly: GCA_001775755.1. Lineage (GTDB taxonomy): Bacteria > Acidobacteriota > Aminicenantia > Aminicenantales > Saccharicenantaceae > RBG-16-66-30. Next base: position 3,136 of record MEYF01000136.1, read on the forward strand.
GCCTCGGGACGGACCCGGCCCTTGGAGCGCGCGCTGAGGCAGGCCTTGGGCGAGAGGATCTTCTGTTCGGTTTTTTCCAGCTCCTCGCGGATGGTCACGGCATCTCTCCCCGTCCTTAGAGATTATAGCAAAAATCGAGTGGCCTGTGCTAGAATGATGGCGATAAACCCATCATGATCGCCGCCAACGTCAAGGCCATCCTGGGCGAGCTGCCGCCCGGAGTCGAGCTCGTCGCCGCCGCCAAGACGCGGACGTCGTCCGAGATCCTCGAAGCGCTGGAAGCCGGCGTCAGAATCATCGGCGAGAACTACGTCCAGGAGGCGGCGGATGTCTTCCCGGCGATCGGCCGCAGGGCCCGCTGGCACTTCATCGGCCACCTCCAGACGAACAAGGTCAAGAAGGCGGTCGAGATCTTCGACCTCGTCGAGACCGTCGATTCGCTCGAGCTGGGCCGCGAGATCGACAAGCGCGCCACCGCGGCCGGAAAGACGATGGAGGTCCTCGTCGAGGTCAACAGCGGCCGCGAGCCGCAGAAGGCCGGAGTCTCTCCCGAAGAGGCCGAGCCTCTCGTCAGGGCTCTGGCGGGCTTTCCCAACATCCGGGTCCTCGGTCTCATGACCATGGGCCCTTTCGAAGGCGATCCCGAGGATTCGCGTCCTTATTTCAAGGAGACGCGCCGGATCTGGGACGCGCTGAAAGCTCTGGCCCTCCCCGGGGTCGAGATGCGGCACCTGTCCATGGGAATGACCAATTCTTGGCGGGTGGCCGTCGAAGAGGGCGCCACCATGGTCCGCATCGGAACGGCCCTCTTCGGCCCGCGGACCTGAGGATCCCGAGAGCGCCCTACTTCGTCCCCTCTTGCTCGTCGGCTTCGTCGAGGGCCTGGACCTCGGCTTCGCCGATGGCCAGCTCCGGCTCGATCCCCTTCAGCCGCCGCAGGTCCTCGATCTTCTGGAGGGGCTTTTCCAGCTTGTTGCGGCGCGTCGTGATCATCTTCTGATATTCGTCGCGAGCGTCGTCGAGCTTCCGGCCCATCTTCTCCATGGCGTCCGCGAATTTCTCCCACTCCTTGTTGAAGGCGCCGATGAGCCTGAGCATGTCGCCCGCCGTTTTTTCCATGCTGAAGTTATCCAGGGATTGGCGGATGATGGCCAGGATGGCGAACAGGGTGAACGGGGAACAGAGGATGACCTTGCTCTTGAGCGCCTCGTCGATCAGGTCCGGATCGTTCTGGTTGATGAAGGCGTAGACCTGCTCGTTGGGGATGAAGACCATGACGTAGTCCAGGGTCTTGTCCTCCGGATTGATGTAGTCGCGGGTCGTGACCTCCTTGATCCTCGTCCTGACGTCCCTCAGGAAGCGCGCTTTTTGGGACTCCCGCTCCATGTCGTTCTCGGTCTCGAGATAGCGGAGATAGCTGTTCAGGGGGAACTTGACGTCCATGTTGACCTTGAGGCCCTGCGGAAGCTGGAAGGTATAATCCGGGCGCGACGCCGCGGCATCCAGGGTCTTCTGCTTGAGGTAGTTGACGCCTTCGACGAAACCGGCCAAGCGGAGGACGTCCTCGGCCATCCGTTCTCCCCATTGGCCGCGGGCCTTGGTGCTGACCAGGGCCTGCCGCAGATGGTCGGCCGTAGCCTGGAGGCGGGAGGTCTCCCTGGCTGCGTTCTTCAGTTGGACGTCCAGCTCACCGTACTGCCGGGCCCGCTCATTTTCAAACTTGTCCACGAGCTCCTGCATCTTCCGGATATCGCTCTTCATCGACGAGAGGTTCTGGTCGATGAGCTGTTTCTTGCTATCCAGGTCTTTTTCGCCGAGCTGGACCCGGCCGTCCAGGTTCTCCCTGGCCAGCTTGAGAAGCTCTCCCGTGCTGGCTTTGAGCGCCTCCTGGGACAGCGCGCCGAAGCTGTCCCTGACCCGCCCGATGAGGACTTCGAGATCCTGGACCTTTTCCTTTTCGGTCTCGCTCACCAGGGCCCGGGCCATCTCCCGCGAGTCCTTTTTCCGAAGGAGATGGACGACGAGAACGACCAGGGCGCCGAACACGGCCCCGCCGACGAATACCAGGATTTCCGTCATCGCCGCTCTCCTTAGGTCAAGCCGATGCTCGAATCCGTCACCGGCCGCTCAAACGTCTTCATCATCCCCCGACGTTCCGCTCCCTTCCGCTCCTTCTCCGCTCGCGGCCTCTTCCATGGCCTTGTCGACTTCCTCGTCGAAGTCCTCGCCGGCCTCCTCGCCCATCTCGCGGCCCATTTTCTTCATCCAGCGGGCGACGCTCTTCGGGTCGCTCTCGTCGAGCCCGGCGAGCGAGGCCGGATCGGCCAGGCTCTCGAGCCGGCTCTCCTCGGACCTGCGGACGGCGACGCGCGAGACGAGCTTGGCCATATTCCGCCCGCCGCAGTGCATGCAAGCCGGGTCGACCGCCGTTTTGACCGAAAGCGTCACCACCGTCGTCTTCTTGCGGCAGTCGGCGCAGCGATATTCGTAGACGGGCATCTCGCTCAGGGCCTCCTCGCCCTGACCGACTTCGGCGAGTTCGATGCGGGCCGGGGATCGCTCGGGCCCCGGTCATGGAGCGTGTCGGCCGGGACGGCGGTGAAAACTGCAAGCCTCTTCATTCCTTTCGATTGTATCACGCCGCCGCCGACGAGACAAGGCAACGGACCGGCCGAGCAGAGCGTTTGCAAATTATGGGATTTCAGGGAATAATAGACCGGAAGGAGAGCCGCATGCTAGAGCGCCGCTTGGTCATTCCCGCCGTTTTCATCCTGATCCTCGCCGCCTTTCTGGGCTCCTGTTCCACGGCCGGGAACGACGGCGACGGGGACGTCGTCACGCCCGTCGACATCCCCGCGGCGGCGATGTCGTACATCGTTCTCGCCTGGAACGATCTGGGCATGCACTCCCTCAACCCGACCTATGACAAGGAAGTTATCCTGCCGCCCTACAACACCCTCTGGGCCCAGGTCATCAAGCGGGGCGATCCGCCCCAGATCGTGACGACCGGCGTCACCTTGGAGTACCGGATCGTCGACAACACCTATTCCTACGGCAAGGGGACAGCGTCGCCCCTGCGGAGCTATGCCCAGTTCTGGGACAATGCGTTCGACCTCTTCGGCGTCTCCCTCGCCCCGGATACGGGCCTCAACCTGGTCGACCCCGACATCCATAACGGACTTTCGGGGACGATGCTCCTCAAGGGCAACCACTTCGAGGTCGACGGCGTGCCGGTCGTTCCGATCGACGACTCCGGGACCTGGGATCCCTACCATGTCGCGGAGCTCACCGTGCGCGACGCTTCGACCGGGGCCGAGCTGGCCAAGACGCGGACCACCGTGCCCGCCTCCGACGAAATCAACTGCACGAAGTGCCACGGCCAGACGATCGGTGGTATGGCCATCTTATCGGTTCTAGAAGAGCACGACGAGGGCCAGGAGACGACATTCGCCACCGACGGCGTCCCCGTCCTTTGCGCTGATTGCCACGGCAGCCCCGCCCTCGGACAGACCGGACCGGGTTCGACCGGGCTATATCTGTCCCAGGCCATCCACGGCATTCATAGCAACTCGGGCGCGACTTGCTACGATTGCCACCCGGGCTCGACCACGAAGTTCAACCGGAGCGTCGCCCACACGGCGACGGACGGAAATTGCACGGCCTGCCACGGCTCCATGGCCAGAGTGGCCTCCACGATCGCCGCCGGACGGGTGCCTTGGGAGTCCGAGCCGATGTGCGTGGATTGCCACACGTTCGTCGCCGAGGTCAACACGGGGACGACCCTCTATCGCGACGCCGGCGGCCACGGCGGACTATCCTGTCCCGCCTGTCACGGCAGCCCCCACGCCCAGATCCCCTCGGAGAAGGACGCGGACCACTACCAAGCCACCCAATACCAGAACAAGGCCATAGCCCTCGGAAGCTGCCGGGTTTGCCACAGCCGTTCGAAGGGCGGCGGATTAACGGACGTCGCGGGCGCCCATGGCGGCAGCCGGCCGACGTCGTGCACGGTCTGCCACACGGGTCCGATCACGACGAACAATCCCTTCCATTTCCCCCACAGGTTCCAGCAGAGGAACCGCTGACGTCCGGCTATTCCCCCGGCCTCCGGGACATATGGCTGACGTACCTCCTTAGGAACCGGACGGCTTCGTCGGCCCGCCGAAAAACGGGGATGCCGGCCCGCTCGAGATGGTCGGCCAGGGGCGTATAGAGCTCCCCGGCGTCGATGTTGACGACGACGGGTTTGGCCGTCGCCCGGAAGAGGTCAATCATCCTCGGAGCGAAGCTCCCCGGCCGAGTCATGTCTTCGTGGTGCCCCGCCCCCGCCGGAAGCGTCTGTTGGGCCGGGGTCAGGGGGACGTTGGAGATGACCGCGCAGTCCACCCCCGGGTCGTCCAGGATGGCCCGGGCGCAATCCACGAAAACAGCATCGTCGGCGACCGGCGTCACGTCGAGGGGATTGTGGACGTCCTGGAGACGGTCGATGCCGAGCGGCCGGAGGATGCCCACGATTCGCTCCCGCGTCTCCGGAGAGAAGGAGGCGAGGTCCAGGCCGGCGCCGTTTTTGAGATTGTCGGCCAGCACGACGCATTCGAAGCCGGCGTTGCTGATGAGTCCCACGCGTCGGCCGCCGGCTTTTCGGCCTTCGAGGAAGGACAGTCCTTTCATGAAACTCTCGAACTCGAAAAGGTCCGCGGCCACGATCGCCCCGGCTTGCTCGCAGACGGCCCGAAAAACGCCGTAGTCCCCGGCGACGGAGGCCGTATGGCTCGACGTCGCGGCCCGGCCCTCGGGGCTGCGGCCCGCCTTGTAGACGAGGACCGGCCGGCCGGAGGCCGTGATCCCTTTGACCACGCGAGCGAAAGCCAAGCCGTCCCCGGGCCTGAATCCTTCCATATAGACACAGAACGACTTGACGTCGGGATCGTCCTTGAGGTAGTCCAGATAATCCGAGGCCGTGAGGTCGAGCTGGTTGCCGAGCGAGACGGCGTAGAGGGGTTGAACCAGCGGCAGCTTGCTCATCCGGCAGATCATGAAAGCTCCGCTCTGGCTGATGACGGCCATGTCCGACCGGGCGTTCCGCGGCCGGGGAAGTTTGTGCTCCGGGATGAAGGTCGTGTCGTAGAGGCCGGGCTTGGAGGCGACGCCGAGGCAGTTGCCGCCGTTGACGACCGGCGTGACCTTTCCGCTCCGGCGGCCCTCGCGGAGGAGGCCCCGGATCTTGTCTTCGATGGACGCCCCCCCTTCCTTTTCGCCCATGCCGCCGGCGATGAGGATGACCGAGCGGGCCTTTTCGTGTTCAACGAGATCCTTCATCACGTCGTAGCACTGGTCGGCCGAGAGTGTCAGGACGAAGAGGTCGACCGTCCCGGGCATGGCCTCGACGGTGGGAACGCAGCGGCAGCCTTCGATCGCGTCACACCCCGGCTTGATCACGACCACGTTACCCCTGGAGAAGCCCTTCTCCAACGTGTTGTTGAGAATGATGTGGCCGATGTTCATCTTCTCCGAGACGCCGATGATGCCCATCGACCCGGGCTTGAGCAGATGCCCGATGGCCTTTGTCGGCCGGGCGGAAAGGGCCGCCTTGTCGCGGGAGAAACGGCAGACGCCGTCCAGAGGCACGAGCCGGCCGCGGCGGACGACGAAGGGGTTGACCTCGGCTTCCTCGAGGACGAAAGGAGTCGCGGCGGACAGGGGTGAGAACGCGGCGGCCAGGTCGCGGAAGCGGAGGAGCGTCTCGACCAGGACCTTGGGAGAGACGAGCGCCTTCCGTCCCCGGAATTCGGCGGCGAGCTTGCCGTAGAACGCCAGCGGTTCGAGGAGTCCCTGGGCTTTCTCGCCGTCCAATAGATGGGCGGAGCCGATGGCCACGGTCCTCCCCTCTTTGAGGCGCTCGTTCATGTACTCGACGTCGATTCCGCCACCGCCCATGGTCAGCACGGGCCCGAAATCCCGTGAGTTCCTCAGGCCGAGCAAGATCTCCGAGCCGAATCCGACGTCTTCGTAGGCGACTTTCTCGGCGACGAGGAAGCCCCGGATGGATTCCCGGACGGCTTTCAGGGACGAAGGGCCTCGGGCGCCATGGGCACGGTTCATTTTCTCCCAATCGAGATACCTCAAGGGCACGTTCCTGCGCATCGCGGCACAGGCCTTGTTTACGGCAGCCGCGTCGGCCTTGACGAAGGCAACGCCGCCGACGTCGGACTTATGGATGATGAGCGGAGAGACGATCTTGAGGACGACGGACTCCGCCTCCAGGCCGCTCAAATCCTTGCGGGTGACGGCCTTCTCGGCCGGGACGAAGACATGGCGGGGCGCAGAGATGCCCGCCTCCTTCAAGACCTCGTAGACTTCGGGCTCGAGCAGGAAGCTCCGGCCGTCTCTCTCTGCTTGTTCGAGGACGTGGATGGTCCTGGTCCAGGTCATCTTCATGAACCGAGAGCCGCCTTCTTGCCGGACTCGAACGCCTTGAGGTTGGCCTCGAGGACGGACGTCCCCCGGCCCCGGAACAGCGTGTCGATCGTCTGGAAGAGGGTCGCTTCCCTGAGGATGAGGAACGCGGCGGCCGCTCCGAGGAGGACGATGTTTTGGGCCTTGACCGTCCCGGCCTCCCGGGCCAGCTTCTCCGAATCAACGACGACGCTCCGCGGCGCCCTGCGGACCGCTTCCATGACCTTTTCGATCTCGGGATAGTCGGGGATGTTGCGGAAGGGCGTCGAGCTCGTCACGACGATCCCGTCCGGCCGGAGGTAGTCGAAGTAGCGCAGGGCCTCGAGCGGCTCGACGCTCAGGATCATGTCGGCCTCGCCCTTGGGGATGAGGTCGCTCCATATCGTCCCGTCCGAAAGCCGCATGTGGGACTGGACGGCCCCGCCCCGCTGGGCCATGCCGTGGACCTCGGCCTGCTTGAAGAAGAGCCCGTCGGCGAGGGCCGCGTTGTCGATGACGTAAGCGATGGACAGGATTCCCTGGCCGCCGACGCCCGCCAGAATGATGTCCTGCTTCATGGCCTAGCTCCTTCTCTTCCGCTGTTCCTGGACGCATTCCCGGACGGCGACGATGACGGACAACCCGCGGTGGCCGATCTCGTCCTTGATGACCTGGACGTTCTTGTCGTGGTGTTTCGGCAGGGGTTCGATCGTCCGGATGTGCTCCTTGGCCACGCCGAGGCCCTCGATGAGGCGGAGCAAGCGTTCGCCCGATCCGTAGGTCGGCTGACCGCCGGTCATGGCCGTCGTCGCGTTGTCGAGGATGATGACGGTCATGTCGCTGTCGGCGTGGGCCGCGCCGAGGAGGGGCGTGATCCCCGAGTGGGCGAAGGTCGAGTCGCCGATGACCGAGACGGCCGGGCGGATACCGACGTCGGCGGCGCCCCGGGCCATGCCGATGCTCGCCCCCATGCAAACACAGCTGTGAATGGCGTTGTAGGGCGGCAGGGCGCCCAGGGTATAGCAGCCGATGTCGCTGAAGACGTTCGAGCCGGAGGTGCCTTCGAGGGCCTTGTTGAGGGCCTTGAACGTATCGGCGTGGGGACAGCCGACGCAGAGCTGGGGCGGCCGGGCCGCGAGCGGCAGGCCGCTCGCCTCGAGGGCCGGCAGGGGCCCGCGGCCGAGCGCCCGGCGGACGATGTCGGGAGATAGCTCGCCTGAGGCCGGAAGGGTTCCGCTGAGCTTGCCCAGGACGGTCTTGCCGGCGATCCCGAAGAGCCCCTTGAGCTGGCGCTCGATGAAGGGATAGCCGTCCTCGACGACGAGGACGGTATCGACGTGGCCGACGAGCCTGCGGATGAGCCCCTCGGGCAGCGGATAGGTCGAAACCTTGAGGAAGGACGGGAGGGAGGCCTCCCCTGCCTCGGCCTCGCGGAAATAATTGTAGGCGACGCCGGAGGCGATGACGCCGAACGAGCGGTCGCCCTCGTTGAGTTTCAGAACGTTGAATCGGGACTCGTCGGAGAAACGGACCATCTCGGCCTGGCGGTCGAGGAGCAGGCCGAAGCGGCGGCGAGCGTTGACGGGAAGGAGGATCCAATCCTTGGCCGCCCCCTTCTTCAGCTCATTCTGGGGCCGGGCGTCCCGGGTCTCGACGGGCGAACGGCTGTGGGAGAGCCGCGTGACCAGGCGCATGAGGACGGGCAGGCCGAAACGCTCCGACAGATCGAAGGCCTCCCGGGTCATTTCGTAGGCTTCCTGTTGGTCGGAGGGCTCGTAGCCGAAGATCTGGGCGAATTGCACATAGTAGCGGCTGTCCTGTTCGTTCTGCGAGCTGTGCATGCCGGGATCGTCGGCGCTGACGACGAGGAGGCCGCCGTTGGCCCCGGTGATCGCGGAGTTCATGAACGGGTCGGCCGCGACGTTGAGGCCGACGTGCTTGAACGAGACGAGGGCCCTTTTCCCGGCGAAGGACACGCCGAGGGCTTCCTCGTAGGCCACCTTCTCGTTCACCGACCAGGTCGCCTTGAACGCCTTGTTCTCGCCGGCCAGATGGATGAGGTATTCCATGATCTCGGAGGCGGGCGTTCCGGGGTAAGAGTATCCGGCCGAGAGGCCCGCGTGGACGGCCCCTAGGGCCACCGCTTCGTCACCGAGCAGGATTTGACGGGACATGGGCAGTCCTCTTTCGACGGAATTTCCTCGGACGCACGCCCGGAGGATCAAGCGAGGAGACGTGCAGCGCATCCGTCAAGGGGGTAGGATACTCACAGGCGACGGAGGGTGTCAAGCCGCCCGCACCTGGGGCGGGATCTTAGTAAACTGATAATTCCTATAAATTCATGTTGATATTCGGACAAAAGCCGACTATGATAACCCTATAAGGAGTCGGCCATGATCAGACTTTCGACCAAGGGACGCTACGGGACTCGCCTGATGCTCAACCTGGCCCGGCATTATGGGAACGGCAACGACGCCGTCATCCTCAAGCATATCTCGGAAGACGAGAGGATCTCGATCCGCTACCTCGAACAGATCATCATTCCTCTCAAGATCAACCGTCTGGTCAAGAGCATCCGCGGCGCCGGCGGCGGCTACACCCTCGCCCGCAAGCCGGAGGACATCAAGCTCAGCGAGATCCTCCACGCCCTCGAGGGGAACTGCTGTCTCGTCGAGTGCGTCGAGGATGATTCCTTCTGTGATTTCATCGAAATCTGCCCGACCTATGATATCTGGAAGGGTGCGACCGAACTCCTGAAGGGCTATTTCGACGGCCTAACGCTCAAGGACATCGTAACGATGGCCGAAAAAAAGGACAAGAAGAACAAGGCCAAGGCCCGCTGAGGCCTGTCCCCGCCCCTCAGATCTTTTCCAGCCCCCGGAAGAACGCCGGCCAGAACAGGTCCTGCTCCGGGACCGCGAGCCTCCGCCGTCCTCAGGGAGCGAGGCCGGCTTTCCGCTCGGCGGCCTCGATGGTGTTCATCATGAGCATCGTGACCGTCATGGGGCCGACGCCGCCCGGTACCGGAGTGATGGCCGCGGCCTTTTCCTTGATGGATTCGAAATCGCAATCGCCGACGAGGCGGAAGCCTTTGGGACATGTGGGATCCGGCACCCTGTTGACGCCGACGTCGATGACGACGCATCCCTCCCGGACCATTTCCGCCTTGATGCCCCGCGGCACGCCCATGGCGGCGACGAGGATGTCCGCCTGGAGCGTGAACCGGGAGAGGTCCGGCGTCCCCGTGTGGCAGATGGTGACCGTCGCGTTGGCCCCCTTTTTCTTCTGAATGAGGAGCGCGGCCAGGGGCTTGCCGACGATGTTGCTCCGGCCGCAGATGACGACGTGCTTGCCCTCGGGGCTGTAGCCGCTCCGGACGAGAAGTTGGACGACGCCATAGGGCGTGCACGGCAGGGGGCACGGCTCGCCCCGGAGGAGCTTGCCGACGTTGATGGGGTGGAACCCGTCGACATCCTTCTCGGGCGAGATGAAGTTGATAACCTTGTCGGCGCTGACGTACTTCGGCAGGGGGAGCTGGACGAGGACACCGCTGTAGCGGCCGTCCCGGTTGAGCCCGTCGACCGTCCTCAAGATGTCCTCTTCGGACGAGTCGGCCGGCATGTTGATCGTCGTCTCGAAGATGCCGATCTCCTCGGCCGCCTTGGCCTTGGCCGTCACGTAAGAGATGGACGCGGGGTCTTCCCCCACCAGGACGACGCCCAGCCCCGGGACGACGCCCATTTCATTGAGCCGGACCGCGCGGCCCTTGAGCTCCTCTCGGATCCGGCGGGACACGTCCTTGCCGCTGATGATCGTCGCCGCCATCTTTTCCTCCTCTCGGCCGTGATAACCGCCTTCCCTACCATAAATAAAAGTGAGGAGTGGGTCAAGAGGAGGAATGTCCTTGAAATGCCCGGGGGTCCCAGGTATAATTTCCGACGAATTCGGGGCTCGGGCGAGCGTTTAGCGGAGGACCTCATGAGAGTCGGAATCCTGACGGGCGGGGGCGATTGTCCGGGACTCAATGCCGTCATCCGGGCCGTGACCCGGAAGGGCATCGTCACATACAACTATGACATCCTTGGCATCAAGAACGGCTGGCTGGGGCTCATCGAAGGCAAGATCCTCCCTCTCGACCTGAACTCGATCTCGGGCATCTTGCCGCGGGGCGGGACGATCCTCGGCACCACCCGGACGAACCCGTTTCGAGTCGAGGACGGGGTCGGCAAGATCTTTTCCCAGGTCGAGAAGTTCGAGCTCGACGCCGTCATCGCCGTCGGCGGCGAGGACACCCTGGGCGTCGCCCACAAGCTCCACGAGAAAGGCCTGCGCTGCGTGGGCGTCCCCAAGACGATCGACAACGACATCGCCGGGACCGACTACACCTTCGGTTTCGACACGGCCATATCGATCGTCGCCGAGGCGCTCGACCGGCTCCACACGACGGCCGAGGCCCACCACCGCGTCATGGTCGTCGAGGTCATGGGCCGTCACGCCGGCTGGATCGCCGTCGAGGGCGGCATCGCCGGGGGCGCCGACATCATCCTCATCCCCGAGTTCCCTTTCGACATGGACGATATCTGCCTCCAGATCCAGAAGCGCCGCGAGCGCGGCAAGCTCTTCAGCATCGTCGTCGTGGCCGAAGGGGCCAAGCCCCAGGACGCCAGCCTGATCATCCAGTCGGGCGAGAAAGACGCTTTCGGCCATGTCCGGCTGGGGGGGATCGGCAACATCATCGCCCGGGAGATCGAGATGCGCACGGCCATCGACACGCGCGTCACGGTCCTCGGCCACATCCAGCGGGGCGGTTCGCCGACGGCCTTCGACCGGGTCCTGGCCACCCGTTTCGGCGTCGCCGCGATCGAGCTGGTCAGGGAGGAAAAATTCGGCTTCATGGTCGGCCTCCGGGGGAACCGCGTCGTCCCCGTCCCGTTCGAGGAGGCTCTGGCCGAGCCGAAAACCGTCGACGCGGAGCTCTACGAGATCGCCAAGGTCTTTTTCGGCTAGGACATCCGACCCGAAAAGGGTTGATCTTAAAAGAGTTGTGCGGCGCCGGGGGATTGACAACCCTTTCCGGGCGTGTTACCTTTTTGCTGCCGGGAGGTAACAACTCCATGACAAAAAAGTTTTCTCCGCTCATCGTCCTATTCCTCCTCCTCGGGGCCGCCGCTCCTCTCGCGGCGGACATCCGCTTCGAGCTCGGCTTCGGCTGGACCCTGGTCGGGCCGGCCATGAACGCCACCTACATCAACCAATACCAGCCG